>JBGSPE010000003.1:0-161768 GCA_041738755.1 Minisyncoccia bacterium
TTTCTAAACGTGTTCAGGAGAAGATAGACGCTGAAAATAGTTTCGAACCTAAGAAACACCGCTCTAATAAACGACAAAACGACTCTTTCAAGTCGCTTTGTCCTGCATTGCTCCGCGGGTAGGATTCGAACCTACGACCAATCGGTTACACGTATCCGTACGTTTCCGTAGGGGTGGACTATATCATCATCCTTTCTCTGAGAGATGAGGATGTAAGGCGCTTCGACTCGCTTTCACGAGGCTACTCCCGTAAGGGATAGTCTCTGAACCTTCAATGGATGTAACTCCAAAGCTTGGCTGCTGATCGCCCTCGTCGCACTAAGCGCACGTTAGGGGTTCCAGCAATTCACCTTATTTTCAATACCGATTTCTCTGGTAAGGCTGCTATTTAGAACATTGTTCAATGTTACAGCCGACTGCTCTACCGCTGAGCTACCGCGGAATACTATTCTGTTGTTCGTTCTTTGTAGCTGTTTAAAGTGATTTCTGTGGAGCAGTCGACTACGCCGACCCTCTTACAGAGGCTGTTCAGGTTATCGCCCAGACGGGCTGGCAACCTCTTGCGAAAGTCCCCCGGACTTTCTCACTCTACCGCTGAGCTACCGCGGAGCACACCAATTGTTTATTACTCACTATACGTAAGTGGGACTATTGTACAGTTTTCTGAACGGTTTTCAATAGGCATGTATTGTACAAAAAATCCGGCTCAAAGCCGGATTTTTGACTATTTTGTGACAACGATATCCTTCAAATCTCGTCGCACCTTGATATAGTGTTGCCATTCATCAGTTGAAGAACGGTACCCCACGGCCAAAAGCACACCCGCGGTGAGGTTGTGTTCTTTTAATCCGAGTACTTCATCAAATCCAGCTGGATTAAATCCTTCCAGGGCGTGGTTATCAACCTCAAGCAGTGAAGCCTGGGCCATCATGCCACCAAGAGCCAAGAAGGCTTGTCGTTTCGCCCAGACGAGTCGCTCTGCTTCAGATCGAGCAACAATATCACCCACCATGACATCCTTGAAACCATCAGCACTACCGGCAGGAAGGTTTCTGGTTGTTTCAATTCGCGCAGTGTATTCCGCTACAAAAGCTTCATCAATGTCGGTTCGAGCCGCAATCACAATCAGGTGTGAATTTTCAGCTACGTGCTTTTGACCATACGCATGCTCAACCAGTGATTGCTTAACAACTTCATCACTCACCACCACAAATGAAAATGGTTGGAGACCGTAGGCGGTTGGCATTAAATTACCAGCGGTTAAAATTGCCTCGAGTGTTTCTTCGGGAACCTTCTTTTCGGTATCAAATTGATTGACGGCATATCGCCACGCCAGTGCTTCGGTTAAGGTATGCATAGTGTTTGATTAAAAATAATGACAGTATTGTGAAGCACCAACTTTACAAAGTAAAGTTATTCAGCGATTACGACATAGTGACTTTACATTGTAAAGTATATTGAATCTGTTATAGTGCTAGGAATATGCATGAAGACGCCGGAAAACACACCTGCCCTATCACCAAAGTAGCTGAGCTCCTGTCCGATACCTGGACCATGTTAATTATGCGAGCTCTCACCGAAGGCCCGAAGCGCTTCAGTGAGCTAAAGATCTGGCTTGATACCATTTCTACCAGAACCCTCACCCTAAAACTGCAGAAACTTACGATCGAGGGGTTAATAGAAAAAACACCCGATGGACTCTATAAAGTAACTGAAAAAGGTGCCGGTTTAAAAATCATTGAGCGTGCAATGGTGAAATATAGCGAAAAATATTTGTAATCTATGCCAGAACTTCCAGAGGTCGAAACCGTTCGACTACAACTTCGTCATAAAGTAAGTAATAAAACGATTGCTTCAGTGACTGTCTATCATGCAAAAACAGTGGCTCATGATGCTACCATTAGCAAAAAGCTACGAGGTAAAACTATCGAAGATATTGATCGGATTGGAAAGTTGATGATTTTTTCTTTTACCGATGAAGCGGATTTATTTCTTCTGGCTCACCTCAAAATGACTGGGCAATTCTTCTACGTTGATGAAAACGGTACGGTCGTTGGGGGTGGTCACACCTTCACCAAAAGCAATCATATTCTTCCCTCTTCTCACACTCGAGTAGCCTTTCATTTTACAGACAATACAACACTTTTCTTCAACGATATGCGTCTCTTTGGCTACACGAAGCTCGCAACGAAGGCTGAGGTCGCTCTTGCCCGTAACGGCTATGGTCCAGAACCAATTGATCCTGAATTTGATTGTGAGTGGTTTACCAAAAAACTTCGCTCACGAAAAACGCCGGTAAAAGCTGCTCTCCTCGACCAATCATTTGTAGCTGGGCTTGGTAATATCTATGTGGACGAAGCCCTCTGGCGAGCCAAAGTTCGACCAATGCGAAGAGCGGACCGGGTTACCAAAGCTGAAGCAGCGGCTCTTTGTGCCGCCTCAGGTGACGTGATGAATGAATCAATCAAGGTTGGTGGAACAACCTTCCAGCACTTTGTCGACACTGGTGGTGATGCCGGAAATTTTACCGATTATCTACGGGTCTTTGGTAAGCAAGATACCCCCTGTTCGCGCTGTGGCACGATTATTAAAAAGACCCGCTGTGCGGGTCGCGGAACACACTATTGTCCCGGCTGTCAGAAGTAACAAGGTTAGACACGACTTGGCCAACTCACCTGTGAAAGTGCAAAAACCATAATACAGTATGCGAGTATTCCGACAAAAAACAGATATATCAAACCCATCGTAACAACATCAATTGCAACTGCTTTAGTGACAATATTACTTGTAGTAAAAAACTCATAGAGTGCATAAAAAAACAAAACTACAAAAGCGACGACTACCAACCAAAAAACTGGGACAGAAATATAATCCAAAATATCTTTAATTGATTCAGATAAAAACTCAGTATACAGGACCAGGCTTATCACAAAAAAAGGGAAAAAAATCAAAACGGCACAAAAATACTTTGCAAGTGGTGATTCGATAAAATATTGTTTTTGTTTAAAGAAAAAATTAACCGCAATAAGTAGCAGAGGAACAGTTGCTACTAAACAAACAATCCATGTCTGATCAATAAGTAGTTTGCTAAAGGATGTAAGAAATTTTTCTAAAAACATACAGTGTGGTATTAGTGCTTATTACGTGTTTAAGGTCATTTACCGTTGGTCATTATTTGATATTTGGTTCAACACCAAACCTGCCCCAGTGCACCTTACCCCAGGCTCGTTCGTGTAAGTAGTAAAAGAGAATTTTCACCGTTACATCTACTACACCAACACTAGCTACTAATTCTAAGTTGCCAGTGACGATAAACACCACTAGCATAGTGGTGCCTGAAGCTATAAAACGCCACGTTATTCCTTTTGCAACACTGCGGGTATGTGATTCAGTCATATACCAAACAGTGTACCACTTGTTATACTGGCACCATGAAGATTTTACTTGATTCGGGGTGGAAAAATCTCTTGCGTGATGAGTTCGAAAAACCGTATTTTAAAGAGCTGGACCGGGCCCTTTCCTATGCCTATGAGACGAGGGAGATTTTTCCACCTGAGCCACTGATATTCAATGCCTGTAATCATTGCTCCTTTGAAAATGTGAAGGTAGTCATCCTTGGCCAGGATCCGTACCATGGACCTGGCCAGGCCCATGGACTTGCCTTCTCTGTTCAAGATGCTGTTCCTATTCCACCATCATTACGCAATATCTACCAAGAAATTGTGAGTGACATAGGAGGAGAAGTCCCTGGGAGTGGCAATCTCGAACGCTGGAGCAAACAAGGTGTACTGCTTCTTAACACCACACTGACAGTGGAGCCGGGCGAAGCAGGTAGTCACGCTGGGTGGGGCTGGGAGCAGTTTACAGACCGGGTCATTGAGACAATCTCCACGAAAAAATCAGGCGTCGTGTTTCTCCTTTGGGGCAAACACGCCCAATCAAAATTGACATTGATTGATACCAAAAAACATTTGGCATTAGAGGCCGCCCACCCTTCTCCGCTCTCAGCGTACCGAGGTTTTTTTGGCTGTAAACATTTTAGCCAAACGAACGACTATCTCATCTCACAATCACTTACACCAATCAACTGGCTACCCTAAGCCAAGCCTGGGAAAAAGTCTTTAGTGAGATTTTTTTCTTTTACTCCCATCGACTTTAGTAACTTTGCATATGCCGCTACCATGCCCGGCGGACCAGAGAGATACCAATGCCGTTCTAAAACGTCTGGCGTCAACCGAGTAATCATGTCAGCGGTAATAAATCCATGCTCATACGGAGCCGTAAGTTGTTCGTCTGAGAGGACGTGTACAACCTTAAAAGCAAACGTTTGTTCTGCCGCCCTAAATGTATCGTTATAGGCAATTTCGGCCTGTGTTTTATTACAGTAATACAAAACTGTGTCGTGGGCTTTACCACTATCAACCATGTACTTGATGTGACTTCGAAATGGTGTGACACCGATTCCCCCAGCGATAAAGCCGAGTTTCTTTGTGGTGTCTTTTGGTAACACAAAATCCCCTGCCAGCTGACTCGCAATGACCGGTTGTCCGTTATCGAGTGTTTGTAAGGCGGCTTTGTAGCTACTGCCGTTTGGCATATGTTTGAGAGAGAGGTGTACGTCAGCCTCAGTTGGCGAAGAAGCGATGGTGAAGTACCGCCTGATTCCTCTTTCATCACTTTTTTGGTGCGGTAACATCCATTCTAGATATTGCCCAGGCACAAAGGTAAAACCAAACGGCTTTTCAAAGATATACTCAAAGGTATCTTTTGCAATCTCACGTTTTTCTTTGAGCTTGAGGAAGAGTTTTTGGCGGAGTGTGAATGGATAAAACAAAACATTACCCACAATCAGCGCTAATTCTGGTGTCATTTTTATAAACGGGAGAAAAGCGGTTGTCTGGGACAAGAATCCCACAACTGCACCGTATGCCGTCTGCTGTTCTTTCCGAGGCGGTGTTGTAAATGGCTCAGTGAGCATAAAAAAGGCTAAAAATAACGTTGGACCTGACGTAAAAAATCCAGGAGCAATCATCGAGAGATCGCCAGCAAAGCGCCACTCTTCAAACACATAGACTAGGTATGCCACGGCTACAAATGAGGTAATCGGTACCCATTTTCGCACCTTACTCACAACGGTCGCTCCTGCGAGAAGCAGTGGGATAAATAATACCGGCTGACCAATCCACCACCCTGTTTCAAAGTACCCTGGCGGTAAGTCAACAAAAGAATAGATAATCATCACAGCGAGAGTACCAGCCGCAGCCGGGTTTATGATGTGCTGTTTTCGCCAGACGATGACGTATTTTGAAAGGACAGCAAAGAAAATTGCTGCCGCTCCAATTAATGAATACTGCAGCTCATTCATTTGAGCAGGAAGCACCAAGAAAAAAACAATCAAACCAGTAATTATGGCCGACTCATGGTTGGCACTCACCCTAAACAAAAACGCCAGGAGAATATTACTGCAGAGCGCCACCCCACAAATGATGAACAATGAAATGATTTGTTCTGGTACGGTATAGGGGGAAAGATTGAATAATCCTGCCAAAAGTGAACATATCACTAAAAAGAGCAGTGCGAGCGTGACAGTACGGTACATACCGGTCGCATCAAGCTTTTTTTGAATAACGGTAATCGGTGCAAAAAATTTCTGTTTCATACGTAGTAGCATTGTACCTGAAAAAGTAGAGCTTTTTGAGTAGACCGTGTATACTAACCCGAAATAAATTTTAAATCATATTATGCCAATCATTATTGCAATTGTTGCTGTTATTGCCATTTTAGGAGTTGGAGGCTATGTACTGCAGTCAAATACAGTAGAAGATAGTGTTATTGCTCCGACTGAAATTACCACCCGACCGGAAGAGGCTACTAGACCGACAGAAACGGCAGAGGTGACTGACGCAGAACCAGCTCCGGCTACTACAGCGCCTGCACCAGTAGCTGAAACTAGTTCAGAAATGACATACAAGGCCCGTGGCGAGTATCTCACCCCAGCCCGAACCAATCACATAATTGATGTGACCCTTACCCTAGAGAATGGTATCGTCACTGCTGCTGATGTGATCTACGACGAAGGAGATGGCTTTTCAAACCCTCACCAACAACGCTTTGATGGCGCGTACAAAGCCCAAGTAGTTGGTAAGCGTCTGGATGAAATCAATCTTTCACGAGTTGGAGGAGCCTCAGTTACGTCACGTTCATTTAACGAGGTAATTGCTGATATTGAAGCACAAATCAACGCCTAGATAGTATGGTGCAGGATTCCTTCCCAGCACTTGGAACAACCTGGTGGATTGAAGTATTTGACGATATTGATGCAGAACAAGCGAGCTCGGCCTTAGGCCGAGCTCGCTTGTTAATTGAAACCTTTGAAGCGAATTATTCTCGCTTTAAACCCGACTCCTTGCTTTCACAGCTAAATCACAAAGGTATCTTTGAAAACCCTACGAGCGAATGGCGGGATATTTTACTACTCGGTCAAACCTTATACAACAAGACCAATGGCGCCTTTAATTTTCTTACTGGTAATATTTTGTCTAACCGAGGGTACGACAAGGACTACTCATTTACCCCCACCGGGACTCCAGAGATATTCTATGACCCACTGACAGATATCGTTATCGAACCTGAAAAAGTAACACTGCGCCAGGGACAGGTTGACATCGGTGGATATGGTAAGGGGTATCTCATTGATCGGGTAAAAGAATTATTTCAAACCATAGGCATCCAGTATTTTTTAATTAATGGTGGTGGCGATATGTATGCCTCGAGCGATAACGGGAGACCGCTCACCATCTACCTGGAGCATCCGCTCCAGGTAGAAACGTATATAAATGAAACGACTCTATACGAGCAAGGCTTTGCTGCCTCAAGCCCCTTTAAACGCCAGTGGCGGCACGCTAATAGGACCTATTCGCATATTGTGAGTCAAGAACCATTACCACTTACGGCGACCTTTACAAAGGCACCGAGCGCCGCCTTGGCTGACGCTTTTGCCACCACTGCCCTTTTATTACCACAAACAACACTAATCGAACTTGCTGCCCTGCATGGATTTGCCATAGCTCAGTTTGACCCAAGCATAAACGAAATCTGGTATACACAGAATTTCTAACAATCCAAGCTAACACCACAAAACCCCCAAGCCTTGCTTGGGGGTTTTGTGGTGTTACTACTCTTATCTACGCAATGTTCTCAGTAGTCTCATTGACCAACAGAACTGCCTGACTACCAGGCCGTACTTCAAGCACTCCGCCACCAGTAGTATAGGTAATAGTGACTTCCCCTTTTTTAACTGTCATTTGGCCCGGACGAACGATAGTAATGAGTGGTGAGTGATTTGCGAGCACACCAATCACCCCTGACTCGGTTGGCAGTGTAATTTCGTCAACCATGTCATTATAGACAGTTCGATCAGTGGTGAGGATTCGCAGGTGCAACATAGGTTTACTTGATTACTTCATCAATTGAACCCTTCATGTAGAACGCAGATTCTGGAACATCATCATGCTTTCCTTCAAGAATTTCTTTGAAACCACGGATAGTTTCATTCATAGGAACGAAGGTTCCTGGATTACCTGTAAACTGTTGCGCCACATGGAATGGTTGCGAGAGGAATTTTTGAATTTTTCGAGCTCGGAATACCGTTTGCTTGTCATCATCTGACAATTCATCCATACCGAGGATAGCGATAATATCTTGCAACTCTTTGTATCGTTGCAAAATCTTTTGTACTCCGCGAGCGGTGTCATAGTGTTCTTGTCCAACGACAGCTGGGTCGAGCATGGTTGAGGTTGAATCAAGCGGATCAACCGCTGGATAAATACCAAGCTCAGCAAGTGAACGTGAAAGCGATACGGTTGAGTCGAGGTGAGCGAAGGTTGTAGCAGGGGCTGGGTCAGTGAAGTCGTCAGCTGGTACGTACACGGCCTGCACTGACGTAATAGAACCTTTCTTGGTTGAGGTAATACGCTCTTGGAGATTACCCATTTCAGTCGCCAAGGTTGGTTGATATCCCACCGCTGATGGGATCCGACCAAGAAGCGCTGAAAGTTCTGAACCAGCTTGGGTAAAGCGGAAGATGTTGTCAATGAAAAGGAGGAGGTCTTTCCCTTCAGTATCACGGAAGTGTTCTGCCATGGTAAGTGCTGTCAGCGCTACCCGCGCCCGAGCTCCTGGTGGTTCGTTCATCTGACCAAACACCATCGCTGTCTTATCAAGTACGCCAGCCTCACTCATTTCTCGATACAAGTCGTTTCCTTCTCGGGTTCGCTCCCCTACTCCGGCAAACAATGAGTACCCTCCGTGTTGCTTAGCAATATTATTAATAAGCTCTTGAATGATAACGGTCTTCCCTACTCCCGCTCCACCAAAGAGACCAACTTTCCCTCCCTTCAAGAACGGACAAATAAGGTCAATCGCTTTAATACCAGTTTCAAGGATTTCAGTCTTGGTACTTTGTTCAATAAATGTTGGTGCTTCTCGGTGAATCGGCATTCTCATTTCAGCTGCCGGGGCTGGCATATTATCAATTGGATTTCCAACCACATCAAACAACCGTCCGAGAACAGCCTTTCCAACCGGTACACTAATCGCTGCACCAGTATCAGTTACTTCTTGTCCACGAACCAATCCATCGGTACTGCTCATGGCGATGGTACGCACTTCGTTCATACCAATATGCTGATCTACCTCAAACACAAATTCCTCTCCATTGTGTTGTACCACAAGAGCATTTTTAATCGCTGGAAGTGAGCCGTCGGCAAATACCACATCCACTACTGGTCCAAGAATTTGTGTAATAGTTCCTTTATTCATATGCATATTGATAATTAAATTGATAAGGTGGCACCGGCTAATGCTTCTGCTCCACTCGAGATTTCTGAAATCTCTTGGGTCACGCTCTGCTGTCTGGCTTTATTAAAGCGAAGCGTGAGATCTGCCTGCATGGTCGTGGCGTTGTCGGTAGCGTTCTTCATCGCTACCATACGCGACCCATGCTCACAGGCAAGGGATTCGAGTATCGCCTCATAAAATACAGCGAGTAATAATTGTGGCAAAGCATACTGCACGACCACTTCAACAGATGGTTCAAAATCATAGAGGTCTGGGTTCATAAGCTTGGTCTCTTCGGTCACCGGTCTAGCCTGAGCCAATTCTTCAACCATCTTTTGCGATAGTGGAAGTAGTCGACGATACACCGGGGTGTACTCCAGCGCCTTGAAGAACGTGGTATGGACCAAGGTCACTCGACGGTAGGTATCATCTTTCAAAAACAGGTTTGTACAGAGCTCAAATATTTCACGCACTTCTTCAGGATTGGCAATTTCTGACATACCTGGAATACTCGCTACTACCGGCAAGTTCATTCGAGTGGCAATTTTTGTCGCATACCGTCCAACGGCAATGACATCCGTGTCAGCCACCTCCAACCTCCCTTCTGTAACGAGCTCGCGCAGCTTTCGATTGATGTTTACATTGTAGCCGCCACAGAGACCTTTTTGCGAACCTACCACGACCAGCAAAGTGCGACCAACTTCCCGCTTCGTAATCAGCGGACTTGATAACTCCTCACGTGATGCAATGCTACGAATCAACTCCAGTGAGTAACGAGCAAAGAGACGAACGTTATTCGTACGCGCAGTCAAACGCCGCATCTTAACAGCCGAGATCATTTCCATGGTCTTGGTTGTCTTCTTGATGCCTTTGGCAGTCTGAATTTTTTGCTTTATGAGTTTTTTACTAAGAGCCATACCTCATTCATTACTTACGCTGCTTTGGTTGCTGCAAACTCGGTGATAGCTGATTTTAGTTCCGTTTCTTCTGCTTCACTCCAGCCTTTGGCGATTGCTGACAAAAGACTTTGTTTTGATGCATCGAGAAACGCCCCAAACCCTTCTTTCCAAGCAGCAATTTCGTGCACATGTAAATGATCAAGCGCACCACTGTTAACCGCGTAGATGTACGCTACCTGCTTAGACACGACAAGCGGACTGTATTGTGATTGCTTCATTACTTCAGTAATTCGCTTTCCGCGCTCAAGTGTATTTTTAGTATCTTCATCGAGGTCTGAGTCAAATTGTGAAAAGCTTTCAAGCTCTCGATATTGTGCCAAGTTCAACTTCATTGAACCAGCATTTTTCTTCATTGATTTAATCTGCGCTGCTCCACCGACACGAGACACTGACGCACCCACATTGATAGCTGGTCGTACTCCTTTATGAAAAAGACTAGACTCTAGAAAGATTTGACCGTCGGTAATTGAAATGACGTTGGTAGGAATGTAGGCTGAGTTGTCACCTCCTTGGGTTTCAATGATTGGCAGAGCAGTAATTGACCCGCCACCCGCTTCGGCGTTCCGTCGACAGGCTCGCTCGAGAAGTCGTGAGTGGAGGTAAAAAACGTCTCCTGGATACGCTTCCCGCCCTGGTGGTCGTCGCAGGAGGAGAGAAATTTCTCGGTACGCTACCGCGTGCTTAGACAAATCATCGTATACCACCAACACATCCTTCCCTTGCGCCATAAAGTACTCAGCAATAGTTGCTCCAGCATACGGTGCGAGATACAAGAGTGATGGAGCATCAGAAGCACCAGCTAGTACTACCGTCGTGTACTTCATCGCGCCGTGCTTTTCAAGCTCATTCACAAGCCGTGTCACCTTTGAGCGCTTCTGTCCAATCGCCACATAGACACAAACAATATCTTCGCCTTTTTGATTTAAAATAGCATCAATCGCTACCGCAGTTTTACCAGTACCACGGTCTCCAATGATGAGTTCTCGCTGTCCTCGACCAATTGGTACCAAGGCATCGATTGCCATGATTCCGGTTTGGACTGGTTCAGACACTGGCTCTCTATCCATTACTCCCGGTGCAATTTTCTCAATTGGAAGTTCAGTTACATTCGTTAGTGAGGCCTTACCATCGAGCGGTCGCATGAGCGGGTCGACAATCCGTCCAATTACATCATCAGATACACCAACTGAGAGAATCTTTCCCGTTCTCGTCACCTTCTCACCTTCATGTACCGCTGAAGATTCACCAAGGAGAATGGTACCAACGGTGTCAGCTTCAAGGTTGAGCGCAATACCAGTCATGCCACTTTCAAAGGAAAGCATTTCAGATGACATACAGTCAGCTATGCCAGATACGCGGGCGATACCAGCAGATACAGATTGAACAATCCCGTAGGTTCCACTCGTTGGAGCCGTATCAGACGATTCAATCTTTTGTTGCAGGGTTTTGATTAATGCATCGGTGTTCATAATGTAATTGTGCTAAGGGTGTAATAGATGGTGTTTGAGTCGAGTAATAGCGTCTTTTGTCGTGACATCAACGAACCTATGCGCATGTTCAGTTCGATATCCTCCCACGAGGTCTGTATCAATAATTTCTTCTACAATAGCGTCGGGTGAAAACTGTGAAAGGATTGCTTCTTTCTCTTCCTTCGGAAGCGGATATGGTGAGTAGAGTCTTACAACGGCCGCTTCACGTTTTGTAGCAAGTAGTCTCTCTAAGTACCGAGCAACCGCTGGCTTAAACCCGGAAAGACCATGTGTCTCCATAAACGTAAACACCGTATCGATACTTTCTTTTTCACCCATTCCGTCTTTGGTATACGCAAGAATGGCATGAGCGAGGGCTTGAGAAATTGTCATAGCGTATAGAACTAAGCGGCACCAATAGCCTCCTTAACTAATTGGGTGTTTTTTGTGACATCGATTTCTTCTTTAAGAATTGTCGATGCTCCCAAAATAGCCAAATCAACAGCTTTCACTTTAATTTCAGATTCAAGTCGACTTCGCTCTTGAGCAATTTTTTCTCGCGCATCGTGCAGAATAGTTGCCGCTTCTTTCTCTGCTTCTTCCGCCCGACGCTCCTTCAACAGGCTACCATCTTTTTCGATAGCGCTAATGACAGCATTTGCCTGGGCACGCGCCTCAGCGATAATTCGCTCCCCTTCCTTTTGCGCCGCAGCCAAAGCATCTGAAGCCAAGGCTGCATTTGCCATACCTTCAGCAATCGCTTTTTTCCGTTCAGCTATGATGTTTGAAATCGGGCCAAACAGAAACCGCTTGAGAAGGTAGAAGATTATGAGGAAGTTGACGAGGTTAGCGAGCGCAACCTGCCAGTCAAATCCAATTTTTGCTAAAATTTCCATCTGAATTCTTGAATCTTTTAATTAAAGCCTGAGCTTTAGACAATAAAGAATGCTACGAGTGCGTAAATCGCGGTTGACTCACAGAGTGCGAGACCAATGATCATTTTAGTAAAGAGAGAATCTCCTACTTCAGGATTTCGTCCAATAGCCTCCATTGTTTTACCAACAAGGTATCCTTCTCCGATTGCTGTACCCATCATCGCTAAGATGATTAGTCCTTGTGCAATATATCGTGCTGCCTCTACTTCCATATACTTATATTAGGTTTATTGATAAGTGACCCTTAAAGGCCAATGTTGACTCTGAACCGAAGTACAGAAGCAACATTGAACATTAAGAAGGTGTGTCGTCTTTGACTGACAAGGTATAAAAAACCGTTACGAGAGCCGTGAACACAATCGCCTGCACAGTAGCAGCCAGTACTCCCATCGCCATCCATAAAGCTGGAACGAAGAAGGCAAATGAGCCAATTAAAATCGTGGTGAGAATTTCACCTGCATACATGTTACCGAACAAACGAAGTGAGAGAGAAATGACCTTGGTAACCTCTCCCAAAATATCAAGCAGGCCAATGAAAAATTCAATGATGCCAATAAATCCTGCTCCAATTCCTTTGCGAAAGCCTTGATATACCTCTTTAAACTTGAAGAATTTACCAAGGTAACCAAATATTCCCCACTCTCTAATTGAGATTACATTGATGGCAATAATTGACCCGAAAGCCAACGCAAAGGTGGTATTAAAATCGGAAGTTGGTGTACGAAACACTGAGATTCCATCATAGGTAATTGAACTCACACCAGGAAGCAATCCAGCAAAGTTTGAGGCGGCAATAAATACAAAAATTGAACCGATGACTGGAAGAATAGTTTTGGTTCGTTTTTCATTTCGGGTGATTTGGCCAATCAAATCCGCCACCCATTCGTACACAGACTCAACCACCAACTGAACCTTTCCCGGCATAACTGCCAAAGAGCGAGACAGGAGCCACGAACACACGCCGAGTACCACCGCAATTAACACGAGATACAGTGTTGAGTTAGCTACAGAAACGGTACCTATAGAAAAGACTATATCGGGGCTAACATCAGCAATTTCTCGTGGGAAGCGGAAGAATTCCATATAAAAATTATTTCTTCATGTGTCGTGTGACTGAGCGATAGCGGGCTATCACGATCAGCCAAGAGAACATGTACGTTGTAAAAAAGATTGCAATCGTTGCCGGTATTCCAGACTCTGGATACAGTTCCTGGACACGTTTATTCGCAAAAAAGCCTATGATTGCCGGCAGCCCAAAATACGGTATAAGTTCGAGCGCAAACAAAAAAATTCGGGTACTGTAATCCTGCTTGGATTGAACAGTTTCACTTTTTTTGTCGGATACGGGTTGCATGTATAAAAGATAGAGAATTCACGGACAATCTGCCAAAAAATTCTCTAAGGACAAAAGATTGACCAATGTGGACAATCTCCGTGCGGGAGTATAACAGAGGGTGATTATTAAATCAATTTTGACCTGTGCAGAGCCTACTTTTGGAGGTCGCCAGTACCCCCTTACAGCATTCTTAAAATGATGGATTGTCTCTGGTATACTGACAGTATATGAAATTTATTCTCTTAGTAATTGGCGGATTTATTCTCCTCATGATGATTAATGCCCACTTGGATGGTAATCCCATTTAACAATGGAACCATATGTTGTTATCGACAAGCTTGTAGGCGAAACTCCACTTTCTGCCGCTGAGACCTGGCGTCTTACTCGACCTGACCTAGCCGGGGTACCGTTATCCTATGCTGGCAGACTTGACCCAATGGCCTCCGGAAAGTTATTGGTGCTGATTGGTGAAGAGTGTAAAAAACAAGCCAACTATCACGACCTCGACAAAGAATACCAATTCTCGGTTTTGTTTGGTGTGACTTCAGATACCGCTGACGTGCTTGGTCGCCTCGAATCAAACGATGATGTACCAATAATGACCCTCCCTCAACTACAAGCTATTTGTGATACGTACATAGGAGAACTAAGGGTCCCCTATCCAAAATTCTCATCCAAAACTGTCGCGGGAAAGCCCCTCCATATGTGGACCCTTGAGGGTAGGCTGAACGAAATCACTATTCCGACTCGGACCTCGACTATTTATGAGTTAAAAACAGTGTCGATTGAGACACTTACACGTGACGAAGTCGTAGATTCGGCTCTCTTAAAAATTAACAGCATTCCAGAGGTTACTGACCCTCGCAAAGCCCTCGGCGAAGACTTTAGACGTGCACCGATCCGGAAAGACTGGGAAATGTTCAGAGATGACACTCATAAGCCAAACACGTACCAGGTTGCTCACTTTCGCTGTGTCGCTTCTTCGGGTACATATATGCGCACGCTAGCAACCCTCATCGCAAAAGACGCTGGCACTGTTGGTCTCGCATTTTCTATTCACCGAACAATTATTGGAACCTATGTTCCAAACACAAAACAGTGGGTAAAAATCTTCTAACGCTTCCCTTTTAACTGTTCGAGTTTTGCCAAATACGCATTCACTGCCAACACAAACTCCGCATGACTCCACACAAGTGGCGCAGTCGAAAGTTGCTCCCTTGTTTCCGGATGCATCTGCTCTGCCAATACACCACCGACCGTTGCGTGCGTTCCGGTCCATTCGAGAATATCAAGTGGTCGCTTGAGGTCAGTGAGCTTGGTAGCTTTTTCAATATAATACCGCGCTACCCAAAGCGTCGTGATTACCCATGGATTAGGAGACTCAGCATCTTGCATCCGGTAGTACGCATCACCTTCGTACCGAATATATCCCTCACTTTGACTCTTGACCGACAGGCGTTCCTCAACAGCATGCATCATACGAGTAATTCGCTTATCATCAACGTCAAAGACATCAAACAGGAGGAGTCCGTACATACTGCTGATATCAAGCGTCAGATCATACTCAAGCTCACCATCCTCATGATGAAGTACGTGCTTCACAAAAATTCCTTGTTCTTCATTAAAGAGAACGGTTCCTATTGCATTTTGTAATCGCTGTGCGATGGCTTGGTACGTGCGAGCTGGCTCGACTTTACCGAGTGTCATGGCGAACTTTGCCGCTGCCATCAAGCCACCATAGACCGAAGCAGCCGTGTAGGTTGAGGTGCCATACTTTTCTTCCCAAAGGTCAAAGGAAGCTTGCGGAAGTCCGGTTGTTGACTCAATGTATTCACACAAAAATGATGCAGCCGGCTCAATAAATGAGTTATAGAGTGATTCAATAAATTCAATATCCTTTACCATCTCATAGTGCTGCCAAAGGGAGAAAATGATGGTAGCAGTTTCATCTTCTTGAATTGGTAGCTGTGGTTTACCGGAAATCATCCAAGGGTGCCAGGAACTTCCCAAGACACCATCACTTCGATACTTGTGCATGAGATATCCATTGGGCTCAATACAATCGGCAATAAATTTAAAAAACCGGGCTGAAACGTCGTGATACCCCGTAATATCAAACGCATGCGCAATAAACGCCGCATCACGGGGCCAGACGTAACTGTACGTATCGCGACCATGGTGCAGCATATCAGTATCACTTGAGGCAATAATGCCACCTCGGTTATCGGTATGAACCCGCATAATCATCAGTGACTTTCGATATAGCTTTTGTAGCTCTGGCGTTAGCGTGTGCAGCGCTGTTTCTTCTTTGGCTAACCAGGCTTGCCAGTACGCTTCGGTAGAAGCTATCAAGCGCTCTGGTGTTTCCTGTAACACCAACTCGTCGAGTGTATGCACTTCAGCAATAGATGCTCCGCAGACAATCCAGTAGTATGCATCTGCGGAACCGTCACCAGCCAGATCAAGCGACATGCCAATAATTGAATCCACTGATCCATGCTCAATGGGATTTTTATCGAGATATCCATCGAGCGCATCAAAGTAAGAACCTTCCTTTCCTTCTATCCCAAAGAGTCCGATGGTATATTCAGAAAATTGCTTACCACCTACCATTGCATTAACTAAGAGTGTGGTGTTTCCTTTATAGTGAATAATCGCATTGACTCGTGGATCGTAAAATCCCGTATCACCTCGTCTCGACTCTGAGATACGAAACTGCTGTGACAAAAATAATTTCACCGTTCGCTCTCCGGTTCGATTGTTATGAACGGTGAAGTGCCGTAATAAGATATTTTTTTCATTATGGACCGCATCTACACTCGAGAGTGTAATCCCGAGCGAAACATTCTCCGCAAACAATGCTCCGACACACGCCGTTTCTTTTCCACCAACCGTAATCTTCCAGCTTGGGTCATCAAGCCACGACAATTGATCGTCCACATACACTCCAATCCGGTGAACGTAGTTTCCACTAGCACCACTGACATGGTTGGCTTCACCGACAAACGGATAGTACAGGTCACGAACTTGCCCTCGGCTATCGAAGCCGACCAAGAGATTCCCGTTTCCTAATGTGACGTAACGGGACATAGTATTAGTATGAGTAGAATTTAAGTGATTTTTTGACGATAGCTGCTGCTGATTTTGCAGTCTTAGCTTTCTTTAGTTCGGCTGAACAAGCAGTGTCTCCTAACACATCGCTTACCCACTCAGCAAAGTCGTTCTTGTCTTTCGTAACATGGTGAGTAAATGTCTTTGGATTCATCACCAAGAGAGCTTCATTCAGTGCTACCAAACTATTTAAAATGTTTCCATCTGCTACCCAAAAAGAAGTTTCGTTATCCGCGTATCGTAGCGGCTCAAGCGAATCAGCTTTCGAGGATACTTTTTTAACAACTTTTTTTGCCACTACTTTTTTAGGAGGTTTTGAAACAGTTGCTTTAGTAGTTGTTTTTTTGGTGGCTTTTTTAGGTGTAGAAGTAACAGTTTTTGGCATAGAAGAACGATTAGTTTTTGTGTTTGGAATTGGTAAAGAACGGGATACGTTTGACGACAGTATCCCACCAGGTGGTGGCTTCCCGAAGTCGTCCTGCATCACTTTGTTGAGCACGTGCTGTTGCAGGCTCTGTAATTTTTTTAATAGTTGTTTCATAAGGTACTGATTCTTCCACTAATTTTGTGGTGATAGCTTTTGGTCGCTTCGGAGGTTTTTTGTCGAGCTCTTCGTTCGCGTACTGTACTCTCAATTGTAAATCAGAAAGCGCATTCATAAAAGCGATGTACGCATCATATGGGGATTGGTACGGACTGAAATACGCGTGCACATCTCCATCGTTAGACCATTTCGTGCACATGTAATAAAAATGATCAGACGTTTGTAGTTTTCGCCAGGTTTCTATCAAATCTTTTTTCTTTGTTCTCATTACTGCTTCTTCCATACGGTAGGTAGTAGCGATTGCATCCCGTTGAATGTCATTGCCGGTCCAGGCTGTAAGATCTCTATCGGTATCTGCCCAGGTCAATACATCAGGAACATCATATTCTCCGATATGGTTGTAGGCTAAGACCGTTTCGGTTGGCGTTTTAAAACTTGTGTCCGGATGAGCCAAGACCATCTTAGGGAGTGATTTTAGAAAGTCAAAAATCCCCGTATCTTCCCACTGGTGCTCACCGAAACTTTCATAATCCATGAAGAGGTTAACCGTCTGGGCGTCGCCGTGATGAGCATGAATCCAATTAGCAAAGGTGTCGGCTTGAAGAGGCCATCCTTCCCACTCTTTGTTACCAAACCGGAACGCAATATCATCAGAGAGCTTATAATTTTTTAGTAAAACTTTAATCTTTTTACAACCGGCAGGTTGATAGACAAAATTAGGGCTGCGCCACCCCAGGTATTTTTCCCAGCCTTCTGCCATGATACCGAGGTACCCATTATCCTCACACCACTTAGCTAAATCGTTTCGATACGACAACTCAGTATTACGAAATACTTTTGGTGTCACACCGAAGAGTTCTTTGACACGTCGTTCGTGCTGTTTTACTTGTCGCTTAAATTCAGGTACCGAATAAAAAAAGGCCAGAGAGTGGTGATACGTATCTGCCAATACCTCTACCCTGCCGGTGGCAATCAGCTCTTGAAATGACTCCAATACATCCGGTGTATAGGCTTCAAACTGATCAAGGACGGTGCCAGAAAATGAGAGGGCAAACCGAAACTCGGGATGCTCATCTAAGAGTTGTTTTAAAATTTTATTGGTGGGACGATATGATTTGTCAGCCACTTTTTCAACAATTCGTCGATTATTTAAATCCGTCTCACTACTATCATTAAAATATTCCGTGTCGTTTCCGATATCAAATACCCGGTATCGCTTCACGCGATATGGTTGATGCACATGGAAATAAGGACAAACGGTAAGCATACCTATGGTGTAACGTATTGTAACAGACTCTGGTAGAGCTGCTTAATACTGTGAGCTGACGAACGCCATGAGAGTCCTTTTAATTGCTCCCTACCCTCTTTCACCATTTGCTCACGTAACACTCCATACTTTAAGCTCGAGAGAATTTGATTTGCCATCTCATCGGTATCCCAAAAATCTACCTTTAGTACATGCGTCAGTACTTCGGCTACACCTGACTGTTTCGAAATTATCGCTGCTGTACCATGTTGGAGTGCCTCCAGTGGTACTAATCCAAATGGTTCAGAAACTGATGGCATAACAATCAAATCAGCCGTTTGATACATTCTATCGCGTTCTTCTTCCCACAGTGCGCCCGCGAACTTTACGTGTTCAGATAATCCAAGTTGTCCAACTTGCTCAATAATTTGCGTCATCATGTCACCCCACCCCGAGATAATAAACACAACACTTGGGTCATGGTCGACCACTGTACGGGCCGCACGGACAAAATAATCAACGCCTTTTTGAATACTAATGCGTCCATGATATAGAACGATTTTTTTACCTTGGCTCTTTAGTTGCTGTAATGTTGGCGGCAGGGTCGGTGCTTCATGTGATTCACAACCATTGTAAACGACGACTGTCTTTTCTGCTGGAGCAGCGTGCCTGTCAATAATTATTCTTCGGGTGTAATCACTCACCGTGACAATTGCATCAGCTTCAGCAAAGGCTTCACATTCTATCTGATGGATGGATGGATCTGGAGTTCCACCACCAGACTGGTCGTATGATGTTGCATGCACATGAAGGATGAGTGGTTTGCCACTTACTTTTTTGGCTGCCACTCCAGCCAAGTATGATGTCCAATCGTGAGCATGAATAATATCGAATTCTTCAGTCTGAGCGATGAGTGACGCCTGGTGAGCAAACAGATGCACGGACTCAAGCATTGAACGAGCTTTGATAATTGGTTTACCATGAGTGTCATACCCTACAATGGTTTCAACCATTGTGTGTGACTGGGCGTATGGGAGGAGAGAAATATCAGTGTGCTTGAGGGTGAGATTATATTCATCATCAGCAAATAAAAATCGCGCATCACCATGAACCTCTTGGCGTTTTGGAAGCACAAAGAGGACCTCGACCCCTGATTGAATCAACTCCTTGGTTAGACCATAGCAGGCAACGCCAAGACCACCGTTCTTGGCAGGGGGAAATTCAAAGCCGAAAGTAAGGATTTTCATAAAAATAAATCGGTCCTGTGCGGCCGCCCAAAGTCTCCTCCATGGTACCATATGAGCTAACGCACGCTTGTGTAAAACTATTCAAAATAGGTTTATAACGTAAAGGTTTTCTCTAGTTGACCTTAATTACCTCTTCTGGTACAATCGCTCCACTATGTCACAGGATTTACTTATCAAGATGGTGTCACTAGGCGACAAAAATGGCGTTGGGAAAGGCCATGTTTACTACACCCGGTACAACAACAAAAACAAGAAGGACCCAGGAAAGAAGTACGAGGCCAAGAAATTCAATCCTATCTCTAAGACCCACACGGTTTACAAGCAAAAAAAGTAAACATTAGCCCGCAAGGGCTTTTTGTTTACTTTGTTCCGAATCAGCGGCTTTGGCCTGCCGATGATTCCTGGAACTGGTAAAATTTCTTGGAAAAAATCTATTATAGAACTGGCAGAACTATCCGAATCTTTGTTTATTTAAAAACTCGCCAGTCGGCGAGTTTTTTGTTTACTTAGTCCCTACATTTTTCCTTGAGCTGCGAGGCTATTTTCTCGACAGACGTCGAGCAAGACCTTCTGTGAAGCTTCGATATTTTCAGGCTTCCCGCCCCAGGCATGAAGCATTGGTTCTTCAATCGCTCGCGAGAACGAAAACGTAATCGGCCACGGTTGGGCGCCAAGCTTGGCAATTGCATTAAGATTTTCGGTTGAACGTTTTGGGGTTTGTCCGCCAGAGAGGAAGACAATTCCAGCCACATCATGTGGAACTGATAGATGAAATGTGCGCAAGGTAGCCTGTGCAACTTGTTCAGGTGTTGAGACATCCTGATGTTTGCTACCAGCTAAGACCATTGAAGATTTGAGTATGAGTCCTGAGAGATCTACCTGGTACTCCATGAGAGTCTGGAAAAGAATTTGCAGTGTCCGCGTGGTTACCTGCTCAGCTTTTACGAGTGAATGGTCACCTTCAAAAATCACTTCAGGCTCAACCATTGGGACAATACCAGCCGCTTGGGCCAACTGAGCATAGCGAGCCAACATAATGGCATTAATCTTGAGTGATGCATCAGTCGGAAGTTCATCTTCATCAATCGTGATGACGGCTCGCCACTTGGCAAATCGTGCACCGAGGTCATAGTATTCTTCAAATCGTTTATCAAGATCATCAAGTCCTTGGGTCACGACTTCACCCTTGAAGCCATGGAGGTCTTTTACTCCAAGGTCTACCTTAATACCAGGAATAATTCCTTTAGCGAGTAACATATCGCCAAACGGAACGCCTTCGCTTGTTTCATCACGGAGTGTTGAGTCGTACAAAATAACTCCAGAGATATATTCTTCAATCCCTGGTGCTCCAAGCATTGCCTCACGCCAAGCTCGTCGATTTTCTGGTGTGTTATCAAGACGCACCATATCAAGACGCTTCCCGGCTGTGCTATCACTTTCATCAGCTGCTAAAATCCCTTTTCCTGATGCAAGCAGGGCAGCGGCAGTCTCGTATAGTTTCGTATTCTTTTTCATAATATCTATAGTGTAACAAAAGCCCCGGGCAAATAAGCCCGGGGCTGTGTGCAAGAGATAGAGTTCTGCACTTAGGACCGGATTTTCCACCCCCGACGGAATAATTGTGTCACCAAGATTCCCAATCCCAGTACGAGTCCCGCGATAACGAAAAACCCGATTACAATATTTCCTTCACTGTAGCCAATCATGCTACTCCTGATTCCGTCAGCAAAATAAAAGAATGGGTTGAATTGTGTAATGGTTGCAGCGAGCGGCGGTAAGAAGGTAATGGAGTAGAAAATACCTCCAAGATAGGTTAACGGTGTGATGACAAAGGTATTAAGAACCTGTAACTGCTCAAAACTCTCAGCCCACAGCGCAACGATAATTCCGAGCATGGCGAAGATGGCTGAGATGGCCGCGACATACAAAACAAACCCTAGTGGATTTACGAGCGAAATCGCTCCAAACAAAATCCCCGTAAGGAGAATGAGCCCGGCGACCATAAGCGCCCGCGTCACCGCACTCCCAACCAGACCAATCAACATCTCAAGATAGGAAAATGGTGCAATGAGCATCTCTTCAATTCCCCGCGTAAACCGCATGAAATAGAGTGATGATGACGCGCTCGCAAACGACGCATTAATAATTGAAAGCATCAGTACTCCAGGAAATACAAAAGAGATGTACGGGACACCGGCAAAGTCTTCAATCTTGGTTCCAATCACCGTTCCAAAAATAAAGAGGTACAAAGCGGCTGATACCACTGGCGCCACCAGCGTCTGCACCACCACGCGCAAAGTCCGTTGTACCTCACGACGAAACATCGTATAGAGTCCAATCCAATTTATCATGCGTATTGTTTGTTATCTTGGCGAGTAATTTCAAGGTACCGCTCTTCAACGGTCTTGCCTCCCTGCATAAATTCTTCTTTTGTTCCATTGGCAACAATCTTGCCGTGATTGATAATCGCAATCTCATTACAGAGATACTGAATCTCTTCTAAGTAGTGTGAAGTCAAAATAATTGTCTTACCCTGCTCATTCATCTCTTTCAAGTACGCCCACAGATCACGGCGTTGCTCCACATCAACTCCAGCCGTCGGTTCATCAAGAATCAAAAGGTCTGGTGTGTGTACCAAGGCCCGCCCGAGCATAGCTCGGCGCTTCAATCCACCTGATAATTTTTGAAACTTTACATCTCGGTGTTCTTGCAAATCAAACCGCTCAATCAAACCTTCAATGCGACTGTCACGTTCAGCTTTTTTGATACCGTAGTACCCACCCATGTAGTCCATGAGTTGTACTGGAGTTGAGAAGATATCGACATTGAATTCTTGCGGTGAGAGACCCACTTTGGTCCGAGCGAGTTTATAGTCCTTTACTACGTCGACCCCATCAATCAAAATAGTGCCTGAGGTCGGCTGAGCAATTCCGGTAATACAGTGAATGGTGGTCGACTTCCCTGCTCCATTTGGACCAAGTAGACCAAAGAAGGCGCCTCGCTCGACGGTCAGTGAAATGTTATCAACCGCAGTTTTGGCTCCCGGCCCACTTCCATAGGTCTTTACTAAATTTTTTATTTCGAGCATTGCTGACATAGGCTTACAGTATACTCCTCACGCTCACATAAAACAAAAAGCCCGGCTGCAGAATGACACAAGGTCATCCTGCAGCCGGGCAGTTTAATCAGATACTAAATTCCGAAACTTATTTCATCAAAGCCAAAAGCTTCGGGTCCAGAGTCATCCCTAACTCAAGACCATGAAGAGCAAGCTTACTTTCGACTAACTTAATTGCTTCGCTATCGTTACCAAGTAATTCTTCAACTTGAGCTTGTTTTGCCACAGCCACTTGGCCAAGGGTTATCAAACCAGCATCATGAAGTTTTTGAACATAAGAACTCTTAAGAGGACTGAAACAACCAGCTCGTCCGCTTTCTTCAATTAAAAGGTTGCCGCTTATCCAACGAGCACTGTGATAGGCCAAACGGGTTGCTAATTTAAATTGCAGCAACAACGGAGACTCCATTCCTAAAGTAGCTCCTGCTTCTCCAAGATATTCTCTGATTTCCTCCACAGTTTTTCTACCAACATTTGGTAATAGTAACAGCTCCTTTTCAGTCATTACCGCAAGCTGCCCAATATAAGTGATAAAACGATTCTTAAGAGCATTTTGAGCTCTTACACTCAATGGGGCATCATCTATTTTTTGCCACGGATCAAATGAATGCTTATCCTCAAACAATTGAGTTGGTGAAAGAGTGACTCTCGTCAATAGCTTCACCCTTTGAGAGTTAAAAAGATACTGGAGCAATCGCTCGACAGCACTTCCCTCATGGAAATTATCTGAGTTTGCAATGGTAATGCGGCAATGCTGAATAATCACTCCTTGCTCATCTACACTTGGAACAAATACTCCACTAATCCAACCCTCAAACACCTCACGACTAAATATCGGAAATGCCTGGTAAGGATTACCTGGATTTGAGTAATGAGCTAAAAGAGCAATCTTTTCTCCAAAGCACTCTGACTCATCAGTTACCGTAGCGGTCACAAAGACTCCAAGCTTTCGCAGTTGCTCTGCAGCAAAGGTCTCGAGTTCTGATAATACTTGTTGTTGCCACACCACAAATGACTGGGATGTATTTTCAAATCCCGACTCAATGACACCAATGGGAAGACCTGGACCTGACATAAGAATTCTCCTTAGAATGTGTTGAGGTTTGGTTGACGAATGACTTTCTGAGGCGTACGATACAATACATATACATATGAGTCAAGAATTTGAGTGGCTACTTGCGGAGAAGTATAACGGCGTAAAAAACGACGCTTTTTACGCCGACTGTAAGCGCATGAGTCTTGGAGAACCCTTAGGATACCTCATTGGTCATGTACCCTTTCTGAACTGCACCATCTGGCTCGACTCACGCCCGCTCATCCCCCGCCCCGAGACCGAATACTGGACGGAAAAAGCCATCCAAGAAATCCACACCTCCCTCACCTCTCCCGAGGCCGGTCCTAGGGAGAAAGTAGCTGTGCTTGATCTTTGTGCGGGTAGCGGCTGTGTCGGTGTAGCAGCTGCAAAAGCGCTTCCAGAGGCTCAGGTAGACTTCTCTGAAATTGACGCCAAGCATATCCCAACCATTGAAAAAAACCTCGAACTTAATGAGATTGATACTAAGCGTACGACAGTACACCAAACGAATCTCTTTCAAGGTATCGAGAGGCGGTATGATTTTATTTTAGCGAACCCTCCATATATTGATGCCAACCTCAATCAAACAGATGAGTCAGTTATTGATTTTGAACCACACCTAGCTCTCTTTGGGGGAGACGGTGGTCTTGAAATAATTGAGCAACTCATTAATCAGGCCCCTCAATATCTGACTCCAGGTGGACAACTCTGGATTGAGCACGATCCAGAGCAATCCAAGGCAATTGCTGACTTGGGTAGCAAGGCTGGGTTTGTGTGCAATACCCACCTCGATCAATTTGGATTAGAACGGTACTCTATCCTGGTGTTACAATAATCAGATATGGATCAAGCTCCCGTCACTACACTGCCCGAAATTGCGATTCTCCCTGCCCTACCTGTGGCTGACATGGTGACACTATTGTTCTATCTGGTAGCTATTCTCTACCTAATCTTTACCGGAATTTTGTATTACCACTGGAATGCGTACGCCAGCGATGCCAAAGTTATTGCCATTACCTATATACTGTACTTTGTAATTACCATTCCCCTTCTGATTACCATGGGTACAAGCATAATTATAATGTAATGCTGTATGCTACTTGATAAACTCAGTTTAGAACCAGGTGAGGCCATCCTCAAAGTCGTGCGAAAACATTGGCTTGTTATCACGCTTGAGCTGGCCGGTATCGTCTTTGCCGGACTCCTACCGCTCTTACTGCTTGCAGCGTGGCTGCAAATCCCAGCCAGCTTACTGATAACCAACGTACCGACTGACGGTAGCCTGATTACCTTTGGTATCGCCACCTGGCTACTCTTATCTACTTTTAGTGGCTTTATGGTCTGGACTCACTACTATCTTGATCTCTGGGTCATCACTGACCGCCGAATTATTTCGGTCGAACAAGTCCATTTTTTCAACCGTAACGTAGCCATTTTTCGACTCGAACGGTTGCAAGATATTGAATTTAAAATTAGTGGTCTTGTACAGACATTCTTCAATTTTGGCACACTCAGTGCACAAACAGCAGGACACACTGAGGCTAATTTCAAATCAACCGGAATGCCGAACCCTGACCAACTCCAGAATATTATTCAATCCGCAATGGATGCTAGGTTGACCACCCTTAACAACCGACCACACCTCAGTA
Source organism: Minisyncoccia bacterium (assembly GCA_041738755.1). Lineage (GTDB taxonomy): Bacteria > Patescibacteriota > Minisyncoccia > Phycocordibacterales > UBA918 > OLB19. Next base: position 25,528 of record JBGSPE010000003.1, read on the forward strand.
CAACCGAAATAATTGGTGAATAGCTTGAAAATAAAGGTTTTCTAACCTACAATACGATTAAACATAGTATGGACATTGAATCTGACAATGATGAACGTATCAGTAGTTCTGAACTAATTAGAACGGGTTTTTATTGGGGTATTGGTTTTTTCTTGTCAGCCATCCCCTTCATAATTATATTAATACTTACGTACGTAATCGTTCTGTTAACGTATTTTAGTATTATGGATCCTTGGAAGGGTATGTAATAATTTCAGTAAACTATAGCTGTAATGATAATGAGTAATAAAAAATTAAACACTGAGCCCTATAAAGGCGTCCGCGACTTCTATCCCGAAGACATGGCTATTCAGCAGTATATATTTACTATCTGGGCTAAAACCGCCGAACGTTTTGGGTTTGTTCGGTATGACGCCTCTGTGCTTGAACCATCAGATTTATACAAAGCCAAAGGTGCCGAGAATGAGGAGTTAGTCAATGAGCAGACCTACTCCTTCATCGACCGTGGTGAGCGAGAAGTAACCCTGCGTCCAGAAATGACTCCCACCGTCGCTCGAATGATTGCGGGTAAGCAGCGCGAACTCGCCTTCCCGGTACGCTGGTATTCTATTCCCAACTTTTTCCGGTACGAACGTCCACAAAAGGGTCGTCTTCGAGAATTCTGGCAATTAAACTGTGACATTTTTGGTACCAATGATTTTTCATCGGATGTAGAAATTATCGCCTTAGCCTACCAGACCCTCATCGACTTTGGTGCCAAACCAGAACAATTTGAAATCCACATAAATGACCGGGCTCTGATGAATCGAATGTATTCAGCGCTTGGTGTTACTGAATCAATGATTGTTGAAATCAATCGTCTCAATGATAAAAAGAACAAGATTGATGACCAGTCGTACCGCACTGCTCTCAAAGAAATTACCGGAGACGGACTTATGGTTGAGGAGATTTCAATGATGCTTGAAAATAGTGATGAGCAATCTGATGTACTCGCTGGGCTAGCTGAGCTTGGGATTACCAATGTGGTCTTTGATAAATTCTTAGCTCGTGGTTTTGATTATTACACTGGGACAGTATTTGAAATCGTGGATGTATCAGGAGAAAATAATCGCTCACTACTTGGCGGTGGAAGATTTGACAATCTCACCAGTATGTTTGGTGGTGAAGCTGTTTCTGCTATTGGTTTTGGCATGGGTGACGTCACAATGCGAGACTTTCTTGAGACACACAAGTTGTTACCCGAAAATCTCAAGAGTGCACCAACGGTAATGGTTATTCCAACCGAATCTGAATATAACCTCGAATCACAAAAAATAGCCAAGGAAATCCGTGACCAAGGTATTTCAGTTGTGACCAACATTAGTACGAAAAAGCTCGGAAAGAAAATTAGTGATGCAGCCCATAGCGGTTCAGCCTATATATTAATTGTGGGAGAGGACGAATTAACCTCTCAAAATTTTGTCCTCAAAAACCTCCAGACTGGCGAAGAAAAATCAGGCTCACTAGAAGTGATTAAAAAATTTCTATAGCAACACATCTCTCTTTCTTGACTCCCTTGTAATAATAGTGTTAATTACCTTAAGAAAGGTAGGTGCGTTATGTCTAAATCACAAACAACAGTTCACTTGGAACTACCGCCACTCTCACCCTCTGCGTTGGCCAAACTGGAAATTATGGGACTAGCAAGTGACCCGGAACTTTCAACAATTTGTATTGTAGGTAGAGGCTCACTTACAAAGGAGCAGGAGGCAGAAAACCACCAACGAGCTGAACTTCGCACAACGACGTGGTTGGCTATTATCAAAAAACATGGTGTTGAGGAGGAATATCTTGAACCTCTTCTGAAAGAACGAGCTCGTTTATGGTCGGAATTATCTGCAGTTTGCCGAAAAATTGAAATGATTCGTACCTGAAAAAATAAGCCGCTGCGACCAATTAGGTCACAGCGGCTTTTCGTTTGATATGATACAATCTTCCCACTATGCGTTACGTCGTCTTTGACCTTGAGACTCAGAATATTTTCCAAGAGGTAGGCTCAAGCGACCCGACCGCCCTCGATATCTCGGTCGCCACTGCTTATGATAGCGAGACCGACACCTATACAACAGTCACCATTGATGATATCGATACCCTCTGGCCAATTTTTGAAAAAGCCGATGCTCTTGTGGGATACAATAGTAACCATTTTGATATTCCGCTGTTAAACAAATACTACCCTGGCGATCTCACTACCATTAAAAGCATTGATTTGTTAGAAGATATTAAAGCGTCACTCGGGCGGAGACTACGGCTTGATAGTGTGGCCCAAGCAACCATTGGTGCCAAAAAATCAGCGGATGGGCTGCAGGCCGTCCGCTGGTGGCGCGAAGGTAATCTTAAAGACCTTAAGAAATACTGCGAACAAGATGTCAAAGTTACCAAAGAGATTTTTGAATACGCCAGAAAACACGGTCATGTAAAATTCAAAGACGGACACCGCAAGCGTGATATCGTCCTCAATATCGCTCACTGGGAAGAAGCTAGCGATAGCGCAATGACTCACTCCTTTCTATTCTAACCAACGAGATAGACATATCCTACAAAAGCTGAAAGTACGACACTGTACCAAACAAACGGCCATAGTGTGTACTTACGAATAAACGCGAGGAAAAAGTGAATCACGATAAAAGCGGTAACAAATGCGGTGATTGCACCGATATAAATCGGTGTCCATTCAACAACTGTCCCAGCTTGAAGGAGGTCGAGAGTCTTTTTAATTCCAACGCCTAACGTAATAGGGATAGCAAGAAGGAAGGAGAAGCGTGATGCTTCGTAACGCGACAATCCAATCATCATTCCACCTGCGATGGTTGCCCCCGAACGGGAAAATCCGGGCATCAAGGCCAATACTTGAAATAACCCAATTTGTAATCCCCGCTTTTTTGTAATACTCCCGTGTGTCGGACGTTGGAAATATTTCCACTCAGCATACAAGAAAAAGACCGCTCCACACAAAAGAACTCCGGCCACAATGAGTGAGGACTGCAGATAGGTTGAAATAATATCTTCTAGGAAGAATCCGATTACTGCGGCCGGAATAGTTCCTATAATAAGGGCATAAAAAAGTGTGAGGTCTCGCTCATTGACCGGCAAACGACCGAGTTTACGCAAGACCGCTTGGAGCAAGGTCCATAAATCATTCCAAAAATAAATAATTACTGACGCGGTGGTGGCAAAGTGCAACACTGCATCGTAGGCCAGCGCATCATCAAGCTTCATATCAAAGAGGTCTCGAACGAGGACCAGATGTCCCGTTGAAGAGATGGGGAGGAATTCGGTAATTCCTTGGACAAGACCGAGGATAATAGCGTCGATAACTTCCATTGCAAATGAGTATACCACGTGATTACATGTGGTATAATTTTTTTATAACCAGCTTGTAATACTATTTTATGGACCCCTATTCATCAGAATCAAAACAATCTGTCGCTGTACCAGTTGCAATTGTGGCAGGCTTTGCCATGATTGCCATCGCCATATTTTTTACCGGTAACCGAGTTGATGTACCGAGCAGTACCCCACCACCAGTTCAAGATAACGCAACTGAGGTAATAGCGGGAACACCCCGCCCAGTTGATGAAACCGATTATATTCGCGGTAATCCAAACGCACCGATTTTGATGATTGAGTATTCTGACTATGACTGTCCGTTCTGTAAGCAGTATCACGAAAGCATGAAGCAGATTATGGATGAATATGGAGTAACAGGTAGAGTCGCCTGGGTCTACCGACAGTTTCCACTGGTACAACTCCATCCGAATGCACCCCTCATAAGTGAAGCGGCACTGTGTGTAGGAGATATCGGTGGAGGCGAAGCATTTTGGCGCTTTTCGGATTTAATCTTTGAAGAACGAGGTATCGATGAATTTACCAACGTAACGCTGCTTCCTGACTACGCTGAAGAAGTTGGTGTGAGTCGTAATGAATACCAGTCATGTGTCGATAGTAACCGCATGGAAGCGGCAGTGACAGCGAGTCTTGAAGATGGCTTTAATGTTGGTGCGAGAGGTACCCCGTATACCATTCTCATCGTCGGTAATCAACAAGCGGTCATCAATGGTGCTCAACCATATGACACCATTAAAGGCATCATTGATAATCTTATCGGTCAGCTTGACGGCACAATTGGTACCACTACCACCCCTTCATAACCATAATAAAAACCCCTCGCCATTGGCGAGGGGTTTTTATTATCGCGGTAGCTTCTCTACCAAATCACAATAGTGACACATCTTTGGGTCGCATGGGGCAACCAACGCCTGTCCAGAAATAATTTCTTTATACACTCTTATTAGTTCTTTTTTAAGCTCCTCTATCTCTTCATCAGTAATCACAAATTGCTCTTCCTTTATTTCGCCGTGACTACCCGGCTCAACAAATGAAAGTACACCAGTTCGACAATGCAAAGCCGAATCTGACTGTAGCGAAAGTAGTAACGCATAGAATACCAATTGTCGTTTGTATTCACCGTTGCTGCTCGCAGTTGTTCCTTCAATGTGTCCACGAGTCTTTGGTTTGCCAGTTTTGTAATCAACCACCTGTGTAATCAAACCGTCTCTATAATCAACCCGGTCCAAGGTACCGTTCAGTTTTAACACGGGATACTCAGGAATTCCGGTTGGCAGTTCGGCCTCAAACTTCATTTCTGTCTTACTTTCAATTGTAGCCGTTGCCAGCAAGTGATCAAGATAGACTGAGAGAATAGACAGACCTCGCTCATGCATTCTGGTGTACTCTTCATCAGACAGAGCCTCTTGGTTCAATGACAACTTCAAAAGCTCACTCACCTGCCCTATAGATGGAACTGAACCCTTTGTAATTTCATCACGAACTACCGTATCCAACACTGCGTGTACTGCCGTACCAAATTGTAGATTGAGTGACTTCACCTGAGGTACCCGAAGCACATTCCGGTAGAGGTACTCCCAAGGACTTTTGAGGTAGTTATTCAAAGCAGTTGGAGAGAAACCGCGGTGAGCTAAGGCCTCCAACATAAATGTTGTCGTGACTGGCAGAACAGGCAGTGGCTTCAAATCTTGGACTGGTGAAAATTGTTGACTATACACTTCTGTACTTTTAAGACTAATCCCCGTTCCTGCCATCGTTGTCAGAAATCGTGAAGCAACTTGTTCTTTCCCCTCAGTTGAAAGGTCTGAAAGCGATAGTACCAGTCGCTTTTTAGCTCTTGTCATTGCTACATACAAGAGTCGACACTCATCGTCTTCGGCAACATCAAAATCTCCTAAGTCAGGTCGGGTAATTGGCAAGGTGAATAATTCACGAGCCTTTTTCTTACCCCAGGTCTTGTCACTGAGGTGTGGAATATAGACAAGTTCAAATTCTAACCCCTTAGACTTATGGGCGGTCATAACATGAACTGCGTCGCCACCTGAAGGAATAAATGGTGCATTGAGACTAAGGTTATATTGAATATGTAATTCAAGCCTCCGCAAGATATCGGTAATACTTTTTACTTCTCCACGCTTGACCATACCCTCTACTTCATCAAACAATCGCCTTACTATTCGAGCTCCCTCAAACGGGTCATGCTTCATCACATACATCAGAAATCCCGAATCATGTAGGAGTTGCTCAAGAAGACGATGGGGTGCACTGGTTGATGATTCAGCTCGAACAAAATCCAAACACTTTCCTACTCTCAAAACACTTTCAACATTCACAACACCTGCTTCGGTAAGCTCAGTTTGGTTACGAATAATGAGAGAGAGTGGCCGCCTCCGGTTTTGTTGTTGTAGTACTCGACCTAAATCTTCTACCGAAATATCCCAATATGGTTCGTGAAGTAAGCTCACAATCCCCGCTTCATCAGTTGGTTTAGCCAAACCACGAAGTAACCCAAAGACAGAACGTGTAATAGGGTGTTTTAAAATATCACTATCAGCTGAAGGAGCGACAGCGATTCCCTCTTTCCGCAAAGCGGTCGCATATTCTTCCACTTCATGATTGGTTCGAACTATAACGGTTATTTCAGATGGTGCGGTGCCGGCAGCCAAGGCAGCTTTTATGTCAGATACGAGCCAGGCATTTTCAACTACTTCATGGGCAAAGTGAAACTGCTCTACCTCGCTCTGCTTCACGGCTTTAGCCAACAACGGTACCCGCAGAGCTTTTAAAACTTCATCATCAGTTGCAATCAAGTCTCCCGCGACATCAAGAATAGTTTGTCCTGAGCGATAGTTATCAGTGAGCGAGAGCGTGGTTGAGTCAGTGAACGCAGTATCGAAATAGAGGAAGTTATTCAAAGAAGCGCCTTGGAAACGATAAATCGCCTGTTTCTCATCTCCCACTACAAAGAGGTTTGGTCGATCGTGAAAATTAACTAACAGTTCTAAAATTTTATTCTGACTCCCATTCACATCCTGGTGCTCATCTGCCAAGACGTACTGATATTGCTCTTGTAAATCAAGGAGCATGTCTTGATTAGTCTCGAGTGCCTTCACTGTCTCAACAATCATGTCATCAAAGTCGTAGAGCTTGGCATCACGCAAAAGACTCTCGTAGCGGCGGTAGACCTGTAGTAGTTCTTGATTGCGGTGAAGAGCTTTCTCAGCATCTTTGTATTCGCCACGCACCTTACCCTTGTGGGCACCTTTGGTATGGAACTGCTCAATAGCAGAGAGTGACTCTGCTTGAACTTCAATCAAGTGAGCAAAGGTATCAGCGGTGATGTATTCCTGCTTCAGAGTTTGAATAGCTTTTTGAATGGGTCGGATGTAGTAGCTTGGGTCACCAGCCGGACGAAGCGCCTTGAATGCAGGATCTTCAAGAATGCTTTCTATCATCTGCACTTTCTCCACTTCAGATGCCGGACGACCACCGATAATCGTCGTATATGCTTCTGGATACCGGGCGATAACAGTATCAGCAAAACCATGAAAGGTATAAATCCCGACGTCATACGCCGCCTCACCAATCAATGACTTCAATCGCTCGCGCATCGCCTTTGCACCGGAGTCTGTAAAGGTCAAAGCCAGGATATTACTTGGCTTCACATCGGTCTTCAGAAGGATATTCGCGATACGAAGGGTAAGGATCTGCGTCTTACCCGTACCCGGACCCGCAATCACCATAACTGGTCCTTCGATGGTATCGACCGCCTGCTTTTGAACGGCATTCAACGCGCCATACGCTTCCTTAAATGCCACCTCCCCTTCAGTTTTCTTACTCATATCCAACAGTATACCAGATTACCACAAATCATTGACTTTTGAGCAAATTTATGTATAATATTTATATACGTTCCTGAGGAGACGCAAATGAAAACTGCTTTGATTGGTATTTTGTTGGCGGCTTTTGCTGCTATGCAACACCACCCGAATGATAACGATATCAGCAGCTGGTGGATACTGGCAGGTATCGGCCTGGGCATGATTATCGGTCGAATCATGGGGAGTTTCAGCTACTCCAACTAAATTCAACCCCGCTACGACATCCCTCACGGTGCATGTCGTGCGGGGTTTCGTTTATCTACCCACATTTTAATTAGACACAAAAATCTCCCTAGGGGAACCCTAGGGAGATTTTGTGAATCATAACTTAACCGAGCTTCTATTATTTAAATCTTAGTAAAATCGATGAGTCACGAGGCGTGGGAGAAAAATATTATGAGGCGTACTTCCTGTACGATGAATGATATTTTTGAACCACAACAAAGTGAATCACGATTTTAGTAAGATTTAAGACGTCGCGCTTTGTCGTGCTGGCGAATCTTCTCAAGAGCCTTCGCCTCAATCTGTCGAATACGTTCACGCGTCACACCAAACTCCTTCCCTACTTCTTCGAGTGTGTGGTACGTACCATCTAAGAGTCCATGTCGCATTTCAAGAATCTTTCGTTCTTTATCAGAAAGTGTGTCGAGAATTTCAGTAATCTGGTCAGTCAAAATACTATGAGCCACCTCCTGATCAGGTGAGGTAATCTTATCATCTGAAATGAAGTCCGAGAGTCGTGATCGATCATCATCATCTCCAACCGGTAGTTCAAGTGAGATAGTATCTTGGCTAATTTTTTCGATTTGGTAGATCTTTTCTACTTCGACATTCATCTCAGTGGCAATCTCTTCTGGCATTGGGTCACGACCGAAGTCCTGCGCCAAACGACGTGATACTTGCTTGTACTTCGCCATCGTTTCCACCATGTGTACCGGGATACGAATGGTTCGTGACTGGTCAGCCAAGGCACGAGTAATGGCTTGGCGAATCCACCAGGTGGCGTACGTTGAGAATTTAAAGCCCTTCGTGAAGTCGAACTTATCTACTGCCTTGAAGAGGCCAAGGTTTCCTTCTTGAATGAGGTCGAGCAATGTCAGGTCTGGTGAGCGACCGACATACTTCTTGGCGATTGATACCACAAGACGTAAGTTGGCTCGAGCAAGCAGGTTACGCGCCTCATCATCACCGTCAACAATTCGCTTGGCGAGGACTCGTTCTTCGTGAGCATTCAGGAGTGGGTACTGACCGATTTCTCGTAAGTACATCTGAATTGAGTCGTAGCTACTATCACTTCGCTTGAAGCTATTTTTCTTAGCGAGGATTTCCTCGGTCCGATCTTCACCCAACATACCCCCGCTTTGGAGTACATCAATTCCAGCGATACCAAATCGCTCATAGAGTGTATCGAGAAAATCTACGTCTTTTTCAATCTCAGGGAATGAACGTAAAAGTTCATCGTAGGTAACATACCCACGCTCTTTACCAAGTTGCATCAACTCGGCAGCTTTTACTTCGAGAATTTTTTGAGCTCTGGTTGAAACAACTCGCTCTGGCTTCACTACTTTTGGTGCAGTTTTAACAGCCGGTTTTGCAACTGCTTTTTTTGCAACGGTTTTAGCCACTGGTTTAGTGGCTGATTTTACGACTTTCTTGAGGGCTTTTTTGGCAACAACAGGAGCTTTCTTTGCTACTGGCTTAACCTTTTTTGCTGGCGTCTTCTTGGCGACAACTTTTTTTGCGACCGGCTTTTTAGCTACTGCTTTCTTCGCGGGTGCTTTTTTCTTTGGTGTAACGGCTTTTTTGACCGCTTTTTTGACGACTTTTTTTGTGGCCTTTTTGGTAGCCATAATGTTCACCACTATACAGAAAATCCTTAAAATGTCCAGCTATCTTCTTCTGTCTAAGCTTTATGTTCCAATCATATCCACTGAATATGGTGGGAGCTTTAGCTTTGTCTCAAGCAGCTTAATTACCTCTAAAGTAGCGAGCAAAAGCGTATCATCCTTCATTTCTTCGGCATCCTTGAGGGCTTGTTTGTGCTGAGCCAGCGAACGGCGGATTAAGGCTGTGCGGTATAAATTTAAACGTGAGAGGACTTCTTCTTGAATCATTTGAAGAGTCATTTTGGCAAACTGCTGTTCAAGGGTAAAGGTAACCCCCGCTAGCTCTGACTCAGGTATTACTTCATCAACCTCCCCTTCTGACAACTGTGCGAGTTCTTTTCTTAAAAATGAAGTCAATGGTTCTTCAGTAACCGCCAAGGCTGCTTCGAGAAATACCCGGCTACTCTGGGTCACGTCAGCTCGTTCACTAGAATCTTTTACGACCGACTCCGTAAGCTCATGGTGTGGTAAAGGACCTTGGTTGGTTTCTTCACGCAACCGGTCAAGCTCAAAACGGACCGCTTCAGTGGTACTTTTAATCGCACTCGCCACAATCCCGACAAAATGTTCTTGGTCAATTCTATCTGGGAGTAACAGTAAAAACGGCAAAATATCAGTTCGAGTTTTTCGCTTTAACGCTCGTTCGTCTTTCTCTTCACGAGTGAGAACATGAAGGAGAAAATCAATCACATGGACCGACTTCCCAATAATCTGTTTAAACTTCGCTGGGTCTTCTAAAATTAAATCAGCTGGGTCTTTCCCGAGCGGAATCTCAGCTACTTTGACATCAATCCCTCGCTTCAACATCAGTTCAGCCGAGCGCTTCATCGCTGCGATACCTGCCCTATCCGCATCAAGAGCAAGCACTACCCGGTCTGAGAGACGCTCTAGGAGCTGTACATGATGCAGTGTGAGCGCTGTACCAGATACAGCGACCGTATTGGTGTACCCGGCTTGATGAGACATCACCACATCAAATTGACCTTCAACAATCAGTGAAAAATTATAGGTTCTGATCCCCTGCTTGGCTTTATCATACCCGTAGAGCAACTCTGACTTTTTATAGAGCTCTGTCTCAGGTGAGTTTACATACTTTGGAGCTTCGGTGTCTTTGCTTAAGATTCGACCAGAAAATCCCACTACTTTGCACCCAGTATCACGCAGCGGAAACATAATCCGATCACGAAACACGTCGTACGGCTCTTTACCACCATCAGCTCCTTTGATTAACCCGACTTGTTGGAGTAATACTTTGGCGTAGCCTTTACCTTCAAGATGTTCTTTGACCTCTCGCCAGCCATGGTGTGGTGGTCCGGGCGCATACCCTATCTGCCAGTTTTGAATTGTCTCCGGCTTTACGCCGCGATTTGAAAGGTATTCAAGCGCTGCTTTTTCACTGCTGAGTTTATCTCCGTAAAACGAAGTGGCGTCAGCCATTGCTGCATACCACTGCTCGCGCTCGGTTTTTTTCTTCGGGTCTTCCGCTACGAGTTCAACCCCAGCCTTTTGCGCCAACTGCTTCAAAGCCTCTTTGAAGTCGACCCCTTCCATAGCTTGAATAAAGGTAAACATGTCACCGCCTTGAGAAGTAGAAAAGCAATAGTACATCCCTCGATCTGGAGAGACATAAAATGACGGGGTTTTTTCGGCAGTAAAGGGTGACTTCCCTTTAAAGTTCTTCCCTGCTCGGTGTAACTCTACATACGGAGAAATTACGTCCAAAATACTGATTCTATCTTTAATCTGTTGCACCGCATCATTCATGTAAGACTAGTATACCGTGATGGATGAAAAGCTCTAAATACTTGATTTTTCTTAGTGTCGTGGTATTTTCGATACGGAAGCAATGGAGGTATGTATGGCGTGCAGTGTAACATTCACTGTCTGGCCAACCCGCCGACAGTTTCAAGTAAACGTTACAAAAGACTTTCAAGAATTTGAACGAATCTATCAATCAGCCCATCTTGAAGCGGCTATTGTATCTGCAAGTTATAGCGTCGAAACGTACATCACGATAGAACAAAGTCTAGAGCGATGCACATTTAAGTCTGAAGAATATCTTAATCCCCGTTCACCACTTCGAATAATCATGAGTAGTGGTACCATTCGTTCGTATTGGAGTTTTGAAACTCGTTCGTGGTATCCACTACCTCTAGATTTAGAAGTTGATGAGGGCTACATAATTGCACGTAGAATGCTGCCACCACCAAAGAAACCAGTCTAGTACCCCACAGAAGCCCCATGCGCTTGTGTGGGGTTTCGTTTTTTATGTTGTGTCTATGGTTATTTTATGTAGAATCAAGCGAGACTGTGAGGTGATGTATGAAATACAAAAGCTTTTTACTGGCTCAGACTGCACTATGGCACCCCTGGCCACGTTTCCTTATAATGGAGATTGAATCAGAATGTAACCGAGAGGAGCCTTGGGATGGCTGGTTTGGATATGACTTCTCTTCTTTCCGTGACCACAATCATCTTCTACCTCAAAAGCCCACATCAGCGAGCCGCACGGCTCGCTGATTTTTTAATGCAAAAAGCCGGCCCCGAAGGGGCCGGCTTTTTGTTTTCTAGTTTTCTCTAAGGCTTCTTAAAATCGATAAGATGCGAGGCGCTCGAAGCAAATTGTGCCGAGTCGTACGTGATGTACGGTGAGCGCCAATTTGACTGAAGAGCAACAAAGCAGATTGCGATTTAAAGGAGTCTTATTGCTTCGCTTGCATGTCCGCAATCATGTCATACTTCGCACTCCCTTGGAAACCAGTTCCAGCTGGGATGAGCTTTCCGATGATGACGTTTTCCATAAGTCCGGCAAGATTGTCACTACTTCCCTTTACGGCAGCATTGATCAATACGCGAGTCGTGTTTTGGAATGATGCAGCTGAGAGGAAGCTCTTTCGTGAAAGTGATGTTTCGGTGATTCCTAGAATCAATCGATCGCCCTTCGCGAGTTCTTTTCCTTCGGCCTTGAGCTTGTTGTTTGCTTCAACAATAATCCACTCTTCGACAATTTCACCAATCGTGAAATTACTGTCTCCTCGATGAGTAATCTTCATGCGAGTCATCATCTGCTTCACAATCAATTCGATATGCTTTCGTGAGATGGTTACACCTTGGAGTTCGTAAATCTTATTTACTTCAGAAATGATGTAATCCTGAGTCACTTCTTGTCCACCGTATTTGAAGAGTTCAGGCAAGAGCGCAGAACCGTCAGTCAAGAGTTGTCCGGCAATGACTGAGTCACCCTTTGAGACGGCAGTGACACGACGGTAGTGTACTCCATATTCAATATTGTCAGCTTTCTTTGGAGCACCCTTCGCGCCCATGTCTGGTGCAACCACAATCACCTTCTCACGTCCTTCAGTTCGAATGTCAGTTACAACACCGTCACACTTAGAAACGACAGCTGGAATCTTTGGTTGTCGTTTTTCAAAGACTTCTTCTACACGAGGAAGACCTTGGGTTACGTCTCCTCCGACTGACGCCGCTCCTCCAGCGTGCTTGGTGTTCATCGTCAGCTGTGTTCCTGGTTCACCAATCGCTTGTGCAGCCACTGTTCCTACCGCTTCTCCAATATCAACCAGCTTGTTCTTTGTGAGGTCGATACCGTAACACTGCTGACAGACTCCTCGCAGGGTCTTACAGGTCATTGGTGAACGTACCACCACTGATGAACAGGTAGTACCTTCAACTGCAATCGCATCACGTCGTGAGACGAGGTGCCCCTTCTTGAAGAGCACTACTCCCTTTCCGTCTACCGCATCTTCGGCGAGGATACGTCCCTTGATTGCCTTTGAGAAGGCAATTTCAATTCCTGAGGCTGATACTCGACTGATGGTTGTTCCACTCTTCGTCTTACAATCAGCTTCAGTCACAATCGCGTCTTGCGCAACCACGAAGAGTCGTCGAGTAAGGTATCCAGCCTTGGCAGTTTGAAGCGCCGTGTCAGCGAGACCCTTACGCGAACCGTGAGTCGTGTTGAAGTATTCAATTGGTGTCATACCTTCCTTCATAGAAGAGAGTACAGGGAACTCAAGAGTCTCTCCTCGAGTGTTAACAATAAGTCCCTTCATACCTGCCATCTGGGCAATTTGTCCGAGTGAGCCTCTAGCACCCGACTTCCACATTTCGTAGGCAGAACCGTTTTCACTCAAGGTGCTTGGAAGCACCTTTTCGATTTCAGTCTTGGCTCGGTGCCAGATTTCAATAATCATCCGACGTCGCTCATCACGTGAAAGTAACCCTTCATCGTAGTGTTCAATAATCTGTCGCTCTTCTTCACGTGAGGCTTCGATGATAGCAGCTTTCTCCTTTGGCACGACTACTTCGTCGATTCCCCAGGTTACACCTGACTTCGTTGCATACTTGAAACCAAATTTCTTCAGCTTATCGACAATTGGTGGTACCGCTTGAGTTCCTCTATCATCGATGATTTCGATGATGATTTGGAAGAGGGTTTTTTGGACTGCCACATCATTGATGAATGGGTAGTCACTTGGAAGCACTGAGTTGAAGAGAAGTCGTCCAACTGAGGTTTCAAAAATACCACTTTCGTATTGAGCGTACTTTGGTGTGTCGGTTGCAAGCACCTTTACCTTGGCTCGGAAGTCGATAACATCGTAGTCGAAAGCATTGATAGCATCATTTGGTGAAGCAAAAAACTTCCCTTCACCCTTTGCGCCATCAATTATCTTCGTCATCCAGTAGGCACCAAGAGCCATATCAAGCAACTTTTCAGACACGACTGGTTCACTTGAACCTGGCTTGAGAATGTTGTTGTTTGCAGAAATAATTTCCTTCGCTTCAAGTTGTGCCTCATCTGAGAGTGGTACGTGTACCGCCATCTGGTCACCGTCGAAGTCAGCGTTGAACGCTCGACACACGAGTGGGTGCACCTGAATCGCGTTACCTTCAATCAATACTGGTCGGAAGGCTTGAATACCTTGTCGGTGCAGTGTCGGTGCTCGGTTTAGGAGTACGTACTTATGCTTGATAACGTTTTCAAGAATGGCCCATACTTCCGGCACTCCGTCTTCAATCAAACGCCCTGCGCCACGGATGTTGTATGCCAACTCTTGCTTCAAGAGCTCAGCCACCACAAATGGTCGGAAGAGTTCAAGCGCCATGTGCTTTGGTAGACCACATTGGTCAAGAGCCAATTCCGGACCAATGATAATTACTGAACGTCCAGAGTAGTCCACACGCTTTCCAAGCAGGTTTTGACGGAAGTATCCTTGCTTACTCTTAAGGTAGTCTGAGAGTGACTTCAATGGTCGGCGTTGTGCCTGACTCATGACTGAGTATGCACCACCACCGTGTCGGATTGAGTTGTCGATGAGGGCATCAACCGCTTCTTGCAAGATACGCTTTTCGTTTCGCAAGATAACGTCTGGTGCTTGAATATCAATCAACTTCTTCAAACGATTGTTTCGGTTGATAACCCGTCGGTACAAGTCATTAAGGTCAGAAGACGCGTGCCGTCCTCCTTCAAGCGCAACCATTGGTCGAATCGCTGGTGGTACTACTGGGATACGGGTAAGGAACAACCACTCTGGTCGTACGCCCGCGTTTAGCATCCCACGAATAAGTGAGAGTCGTTTATCGAGCTTGGCTCGTTCCATCGCACCCGCCTTGGTGTACGCTTCTTCAAGCTTTTGCGCCAAGTCAGCAAGGTTGATGTTTTTGAAGAGTTCGAAAATCGCTTCAGCTCCAATTTTTGCCTCGAACAAAGTACTGTACTTAATTGAGAACTTGTGGAAGGTTCCTTCGTCGAGTACGACTCCAGCCTTAATGCTGTCGATTTCTTTTTTGATTTCATCCATTCGGGTCTTGAGTGCGTCCCGAGCTTCTTCGTTTTGAAGCGTTTTTATCTTGGTCTTGAATTCAGTATCAAGTTCAGCTTGAATTCTTGTTCGATCACCTTCGCTTACTTTGGTGACAATGTATCCAGCGAAGTAGATAACTTTTTCAACCGAAGAGGCAGTAATACCAAGAATCATGGCGATTCGACTCGGCACACCTCGAAGGAACCAGATGTGTGAGACAGGTACACAGAGGTCGATATGACCCATTCGTTCCCGTCGTACAATAGCGCGAGTAATTTCTACGCCACACTTTTCACACACGATTCCCTTGTATCGAATACCTCGGTATTTCTTACAAGAACACTCGTAGTCTTCAACGGGACCAAAAATTCGTTCGTCGAAGAGACCGTGCTTTTCTGGACGTTGTGTTCGGTAGTTAATTGTTTCTGGCTTGGTGACTTCGCCGTGAGACCATTCAAGAATGGTCTCAGGAGAAGCTAGCTTTAGGTTTACTCCAGTGTACGTCACCGGGGCTGGACTGGTTTTTTTGAAAGTTTCAGTAGACATAGGCGAAGACATTACGCAGACTCATAATTACGTCGAGGAGCTTCTTCACGGTCGAGCCTCACATCAAGGGCGAGACCTCGAAGTTGATTCAAGAGCACATTGAAGGCAGCTGGAGTGTGTGGGTGAGTAATTTTCTCTCCCCGTACAATCGCATCAAAGGCTGCACTTCGTCCAACAATATCGTCAGACTTGATAGTAAGCATTTCTCGGAGGGTGTAAGCGGCTCCATACCCAAGGAGCGCCCAGACTTCCATTTCTCCAAACCGCTGTCCTCCCACTTGTGCCTTTCCACCGAGTGGCTGTTGGGTAATAAGTGAGTAGGGACCAATTGATCGCATGTGAATCTTGTCCTCTACCATGTGGTGGAGTTTCAAGATGTACATGTACCCAACTGCTGTTCGCTGTGCAAACGGCTCACCGGTTTGACCATCGCGAAGTTGAATTTTTCCATCTTCTGGAAGACCGGCAGCTTTGAGTTCAGCTTTTACGTCAGTTTCTGTTGCTCCCGCAAATGGCGGAACAATCGCTTGGTACTTGAGAGTATTAGCGGCCATTCCCAAGTGAAGCTCGAGAATCTGTCCAAGGTTCATGCGACTTGGTACTCCAAGTGGAGTAAGAAGCACATCAACTGGTGTTCCATCTTCCGTGTATGGCATATCTTCTTCAGGAAGGATTCGTGAGATAACTCCCTTGTTACCGTGACGACCAGCGAGCTTGTCTCCAACTGAGACATTTCGAACTTGTGCGATAGTGATGTGGATTCGCTTGATAACACCACTTTCAAGTTGGTCACCATTTTCTCGAGAGAAAATCTTTACACCGATGATACGGCCTCGCTTTCCAGCTTCAAGTCGAAGTGATGTATCTTTTACATCCTTCGCCTTTTCACCGAAGATTGATCGGAGAAGTCGTTCTTCTGGAGTAAGTTGGGTTTCACCTTTCGGTGTTACCTTTCCAACCAAAATATCTCCCGGTCGTACTTCTGCACCAATGCGGATGATTCCACTTTCGTCGAGGTTTCGGAGCTTGAGCTCTGAAACGTTTGGAATGTCAGGGGTTGTGACTTCTGGACCAAGCTTGGTGTCGCGGACTGCGACATCGAGCTCATCGAGGTGAATGGTTGAGAACTTACTTTGCTTTACAAGTCGTTCTGAAATAATAATCGCGTCTTCGTAGTTGGCACCATTCCAACTCATGAAGGCCACCATAGCATTTTGCCCTACGGCAATCTGACCATTGTCTGTTGATGAGGTGTCAGCCAAGAGGTCGCCTCGCTTGACCTTTTGTCCAAGCGCTACGGCTGGCCTATGGTAGAAGGCTGAGAAGTCGTTCGTTCGTTGGAATGAAGTGAGGGTATATTCCTTGTTCTTGCCATCTTTATTCTTTACCACCACCCGCTTGGCATCTACTTCAACCACTTCTCCAGCTTCATCGGCATAAATCACTCGACCAATATCTCGAGCTGACATCGCTTCAACACCGGTAGCTACAATCGGGGCCTCTTGTACGATACAAGGAGTTGCCTGCTTCTGCATGTTTGAACCCATGAGCGTACGGTTGGCGTCGTCGTGGTTTAAGAATGGAATCATTGAAGTTGCTACAGAGAATGGTTGATTCGTTGCAATATCCATGAACTCAACTTCTTCTCGGTCTACCGTACGGGGCTCACCTTTTCGGCGGGCTTCGACGAGTTCATTTTTGATCTTACCTTTATCATCAACTTCAATCGCTGCGTGAGCAATCGTGTATCGTTCTTCTTCGTGAGCGTTAAAGTACACAACCTCATCAGTCACCTTCCCTTTTACTACTTTAATGTACGGCGTTTCAATAATCCCAAATCGGTTGACTCGTGAGTACATTGAAAGACGAAGAATCAAACCAATGTTTGGTCCTTCTGGTGTGTGAATTGGGCAGAGCCGTCCGTAGTGAGACGGGTGAACGTCACGGACTTCAAAGCCCGCTCGTTCCCGAGTAAGTCCTCCTGGACCAAGGGCTGAAAGCGTTCGCAAGTGTTCAACCTCGGCAAGGATGTTTTGTTGTTGTGAGAATTGTGAGAGTTGGTTGGTGGTGAAGAATTCCTTAATCGCAGCCTGGAGCGGACGCGGATTAATGATTTGCATCGGGAGTGATGTTTCAGCTTCAATCGTAGACATTCGGTCTTGGATATTTCGCTTCATTCGGGTCATACCAACGCGAACTCGTTGTTGCAACATTTCACCGAAGTACCGCACGCGACGGAATCCAAGGTGGTCAATATCGTCAGGCAACGCAGATGCATCATGGTTTGACGTAATGATATGAGTCAAAATGAGCTTCATGTCATCAGTTGAAATAGTTCGTTCGGCTGTTGCCTTGGCGGTGATTGGGAGATCAAATCGGTTATTGAAGTGATGTCGTCCAATCTCTGAAAGGTCGTATCGCTCTGGAGCAAAAATTGACTTCACGAATTCACGAGCGTTATCCACGGTCGCTAAGTCACCGTCACGAAGACGTTTGTAGATTTCAATATATGAATCATCAACGGTCTTGGCTGGATCTTTTGCCAAGGTAGCCTTGATGTACTCCTCACCTCGAGGGACGCCCTTCATGAGCGTAATCATTTCTTTATCAGTCGCAAGGCCAAGGACGCGCAAGAGTGAGGTGATTGGGAACTTCTTCTTTCGGTCAATCTTTACGTAAATAACACCATCAGCTTCAGATTCAATTTCTACCCAGGCTCCACGAGCTGGGATGATTTTGGCACCAAAGAGTGTCTTTCCTTTAGATTCAGCAGTGGTGAAGAAGATACCGTATGACCGAGCTAGCTGTGGCACAATGACGCGTTCAACACCGTTGATGATGAACGTACCGTTATTGGTCATCACTGGCACATCAGCCATGAAGATTTCCTGTTCCTTTTCACTATCGAAGGTCTTGTTCTTCAATACAACCGTCGTTCGAAGTGACGCTTCATAGGTTCGCTTGTTTTCCTTGGCAAACTCTGGCGTACATTTTGGCTCACTTAATTCGTACCGCTTGAATTGCAGTTCAAATTTCTTTTCTGAGTAATCAGTAATCGGTGAAAATTCCTTGAAAATTTCCTTCAACGCTGTCTCGATGAACCACGTATATGATTCTCGCTGTGGTTGAATGAGGTCTGGTAGTGGTACTCGTGCGGCCGCGCTTTTCTCAAAACGCTTCTGCGGCAAGTGACCGACTGAAACTTCTTTCGTATGCATACTACAAAATATGTTATTCGAGAGACAACATAACAAAAAACCCGCTCCGGCGTTTTATTAGTTTGTATCCCTACCCGATAAATAATATTCTCACAACCGTGAAAGGTTACCCCCGCTTTTTATGACATCTCCCATCCAAAACTCATCCGAGATCGCATCCCCTGCGTTTGTGCGAGGATTATACAGCAAGCTATAAATTACGCAAGGGTTTAAAGGGTACAATTTGACGAATCCCTTCAAATTAGTATGGTTAAAAGCAGTCAGTCACGAATTTATCAGGAGTTCATCATGTTCCTTGCCAAAAAAGTAGCGTTTATCGTCGCCCCCTTGGAGTCATACAAAAACCCTAATCTGCTCCCAAAGCAAACGGTACGCCTTGAAAAAGCTGATTTTCCAGTCCTTTCGGTTGGTTTAACCTATCACCTTACCGTCGAACCCTATACTTTTGGTGATAATAAATCGACCTATGACTCTGTAGAAATAAAAGTACAGGCAATTACATACCGTGAAGCAGATGGTTGTTATGTCTTAGTTTGCACTGCCGGCGCCTATTGTTACCCTGGACTTTGTCTCACCTTTGGTGAAGCTGAATTCTAGATTAGCAGCCCAAGACCCCTCATCTGAGGGGTCTTCTTGTATTTGTAGCAGCTCGAGCAAGATACATTGATGCAGAAGTTGAAATTTGAGCACGTATTCACTATATTTACATACATCACCGAGAACGGAGGGATACCATGTACTTTGATTTCGCATCATTCAAAAAATCACTGCAGGGTTATACTGAGCCTTTATGCAGAACTGTGCACGAAAGTTATCATGAGATTCCAATGGTGTTGATTGCAACAAGAAAGGGTTGTCATCAGTACTGGGTAAACAATAAACCCAAAAGTATCGGGGGCGTCTTAGGATTCCTTCTTTTTAACATTTTTATGTTGCTCGTGTTGCTACTCTTCATGTTGTGGTCAGCGTTTCATAATCTTGAAAGAAATGAGCCTGGCTGGCTTATTATGGGATTCTTTCTAGGTCTCTATGCTCTTTCAATTCCGATAGCACTACTGATACTGGTACTCTTCAATACGAAGTTTGGGTTACCGAACTACCCGCAGACATGGACGATGGACTAGACACACAAGTAAAAGGCCGCACTATTGTGCGGCCTTTTTGCTTATCTGCCTCGGTATTTTTCAATCGCTTTATGATCCCCTTCTACTAACACAGCTGGGACAGGGTGGTCTTTTTTCTTATACACCAACGTCGCTGGTCTGGTGTACGTTTCGCCACTGGTGACTCTATCATCTTCAAGTGAATCATGGGTACCGAGGACACCTTTTATGTGTCTGGCGGTTGCATCAATAATAGTTAATGCTGGAAGCTCTCCGCCCGTAAGCACGTAGTCACCAACGCTTACTTCCTCGGCATTCAAAATCTCTTTAACCCTAGCATCTATTCCTTCATACCGACCGCTAATTAAAACTAAGTGTTCGTACGTTGCGACGTAGGATTTAGCTAATTCTTGCGTAAAGACTGTTCCGCGTGGCGACATGATTAAGGTCTTAATCTTTGTTTGATCTTTTTTCCGTCCGACTGCTTTCTCCCAGGCTTTTAAAATTGGTTCGGCTTGCATCACCATTCCTGGACCACCACCGTATGGACGTGCATCAACACGGTTATGTTTGTCACGGGTGAAGTCGCGCGGATTGTAATATGTCACTTCAATTTTCTTCCCACGAACTTTGGCCCCTTTCCCCTTCTCTGTTTTCTGAGCCCGTCCAAGTACACTCGCATCAGTATACGCAGCGCAGACTTCCGGAAATAACGTAATAACGTGAAATTTCATAACTTAGATATAAATATAGTAGCCGTGTTCCGGTGCCTCTTCAACTTCTCTAAAATACTTTTTCCATTGTTCTAATCTTCTTTCGCCACCAAGGGAATCTTCATTATACGGAGATACCCAGAACCGGGTTTCTCCTGTATCTTGCGCGACAGCTTGAATGCAAGTTAAAACGTATTGCATATCGACACCTGGACGTTTAAAGGCAGGTTTATCAAGTGACGCCTCGTCAGAGTCTCGATCATACGTTGCATATATGAGCTCAGGAGCACCACGATTTTCTTCCTGCAAAGAATTAATATTTACCACAACATGCGGAAATATATATTGTGTAATACCTGGCCGCTTAGATATTACTTCGAAGGCTGGAGGTTTCGTATTCTCGCGTGGTAATGATTCATTATTCATACATTTACAACTTATTCTTATACCGTTCAAGAAAGAGTGGAAACTGGGAGTGCTGTGGTTCTGGAATTTCATTTACTTTACACCACCTAATTTCAGCACATTTTTCAGGCTCCATAATTTGTACTTCCCCACGGTTCACTTGTGCTCGGTAATCAAATGCTAGCCAATGGGTTGGTTTACCATCATGTTCTCGTAACACTTCTCGTACACCGAGATATTCAAAATTAAATGGTGTTCCTCCTGTTTCCTCAATAACTTCGCGAATGATTGCCGCTTCGATTGATTCGCCAAATTTTAATCTCCCACCTCCGAGCGGTTCCCAGGTAAAGTGTTCGTCACGGCATTTATCAGTCCGGAGACTCACCAGATAGTTTCCTTCTCCATCATGAAGAAACGGAACGACCGCAATACCGATATAATCAACTCCTTTAATCATGGTTGCATGCTAGCACAAAAACAACGGGCGCCGAAGCGCCCGTTGTTTTTGTTTCTTCGACACCTCCTCAGGATTTAGGCTGAGGAAAGTTCGAGACGTGCAAAGAATTTTGAGGAAGGCGTACCTAGATGTACGTTGACCGAAAAATTCTGCAGCACAACAATGAAATTTTCCAGCCTAAATTCTTAGGTCTTCGATGGCTTGGTCGAGGGACTTGGTTTCACTAACCGGATTATCTTCCTTCATCGCTTCTGACATTTCACGGCTCATACCCTTCCCTCCTTCTGGTTCATTGATTTTGAGATTCACCCGAGCGTCGTGCTTCATCCCAACCACTCGCAAGAGGGTTCGAATGGCTTTGGCGGTATTACCTGAGCGACCGATAATCTTCCCCATATCGTCAGCGTGTACATCAAGCGTGAGAAGTACTCCCATTTCGTCTACGGTTCGATTGATCTTTACGGTATCTGGGTGGTCAACGAGTGCCTTTACGAGCGTTTCGAGAAATTGCTTATCTTCGTGCATATCCATACATCTATATCTTATCTATAACTGGTAAGCATCCATTACAAGATTGCAACGGGCCTTACATAAAATCATACGAGACTGACTCGTTTGCGTCAACAACAAAAAGTGGAGTAGCTTACGCTGCTGGAGCCTCTTCTTCAGCTGGTGCTTCTGCTGCAACCTCTTCTACGGGAGCTTCTTCTGCTGGAGCCGCTGCTGCCGCTTCCTCGGCTGCCTTAGCTTTTGCTGCGGCTTCTTCCTCAGCTCGCTTGATAGCTGCTTCGTCAATAATTGGTGACTTCTTAGGCAATACATTCTTCTTCTTTCCTTCAATTACCTTTTGTCCAACGAGAATATTGTGGACAGTATCAGATGGTTGTACACCCTTTTCAATCCATTCTTTAGCCTTTGCAGCATCAATTTGAACATGATTCATTTTTGGATTGTATGAACCAAGACGATCAATATGCTTGTCGCTCTTTGGTCCTGTTCGTTTGTCGGTCACCACAATTCGAAACGACGGATCGTTTTTGCGGCCAACACGTTGTAATCGCATCATTAACATAGTGGGGCTAGCATACCAGATTCAATTAAAACGTCAACCTGCACTCTATTTTATAAGAATGGGCTCCCCGCTAGTCTTTGGAAGAGCATTTTTAAAATTAGTAGTACGGGTCATGGATATAAAAAAGAAAAGGCGGGACACATGCGTGTCCCGCCTAATGTCTAGTCATACTGATGACTGACTCAGTGCAAAATATGTTCGAGGTACAACTTCTTTTGGTCTTGACCGCGAACATCAATCGCGAGAAAGGCTTCTTGCGAAACCTTTTCACCACGATTACACAGAGCAATTACTTCGATTTGTTCACCCGGGAACCATGCAATAATCCGATCCAGGGCGGCAATAATATCGAACGAAAGCTCCTTACCGGCCAGAAAGTTCTCGACCGACATCTTCCGCCAGCGCCGACCTGAATCAACTGGTACAAAGAACGTACCAATGAGTGCAATCGGCACGTACAAAGCGAGGATGACCGGCAGTGCCAACGGGGCCGCCAAGGTCCACCTCACAATATTACGGAATTTCTTCAGTGACACTGAAGTTTCAACACCTTTGATCTCAGGACCGCTTGCTTCGTTATTACGTTCACGTGAATGACCGAACTTCCGCATATACAAAATCTCAAGACCCTTTTGGGTGGGTACCCACTCGCCCTTTTTCTTCATCATTTTTCCATAGGCTTTGGCTTTTTCCCGAAGCTCTTCTTCGGAGAGAGTACGGGATGATTTTGATGATCTTTGAGTCGGGGATGTATCCTTTGCTGCTTGCTGAATTGCAATGACAACTAACAATACACCAATCCCTATGATGAGATATTGTGCTGGAGTTGCATCCCACCGACCATCAGCGGTTTGTTCAAAGCCAACAAGGAGTGCGTATACTGCCGGGTAACCAAACAGCCACATAGCGAAGGCGAACACTTTGCCTAAGGCGCCGTGCATGAAGAATTGTTTCAGTCTCCTGAGACTTTCCCGAAAGCTGATACCTGCACGCTCACCAAAGGTCCGTTGCACTTTTGACTTTTGGTAAGCAATTACCTCATGCTCCATGAGTGGGTTGAGGTGCATCGTGCCACAAACTCTCTCGAGCTCGGTCAAATGGCGCTCTGCTTCGATCTCAGCTTGAATGACAGAGCCTGGCGTCTTGAGCGAAGGAAAAACCAGCTCAAGTCGTTGACAGGCAGCCAACGCTTCATCTTTGGAGCCATAATAGATGATGGCATCATCAGACAATGTCAGCGAGTCCGGTGCGAACAAGCGATTGATATTTTTTGCGACAGTCATCCGACTCTCCTATTGAATTAGGTGAAATTGCGATGTGAAAAACAATATTCTTTCTGTCAATGTAAATAACATATTATTGACCATAAGTCAATATATTTGAATAATATAAAATCCTCTATTATGTAAAATCACTCCACTTTACATATCATCTATTACATGACGAAGTAGCCTTCAAATGCTATACTCCAGCCATGAAACAAACGTTTGAAGCCCCGATTATGATTCGTGGCAAGGGCACTGGATTTGTTGCCCACCCTGACCTGACTGAAGATGTTGTTGTCGAGAGAAACTCCCTTGGATTTGCCCTTGATGGTGATATTGTCGAAGTCGAACTTGAAAAGGCAGTCGTTGGTCGCCGCCAAGGCGGTATCGTCAAGCGCGTCGTCAAACCGGCCCACCGCGAGCTTATTGGTGTCGTAAAGGAAAAGACTGACGCTAGCAAAACCATTAAATTCCTCCAACCTGACAATAGTCGCATTCACGTTCGCCCACTTCTCCCGGCCGCTACCGGTAACGATATCGGGATGAAGGTGGTCGTTGAGATTGATAATTGGAGTGACGCAGGCCAAGAACCGGCTGCAAAAATTACTGAAACAATCGGTCGAGCCGGTGATCACGAGACAGAGATGCAGGCCATCATTCGCTCTGGTGGATTCTCAAAAGCATTTCCCGAGTCTGTTCAACAAGCTGCCCACGTTTTATATGAAAACAAAGAACAGATTTTTGCTGATGCTTTAAAAGATCCAAAACGAAGGGATGTCCGTGGTGTAACCACTATGACGATTGACCCTCATGATGCCAAGGACTTTGACGATGCTCTCTCCTGTCAGACTCTCCCTAACGGTAATATCGAAATCGGCATTCACATCGCCGATGTGTCGCATTACGTGCGAGATGGTGAACCGCTTGATCAAGAAGCGCGAGAACGAGCAACCTCTGTCTACCTCGTAGACCGAGTAATTCCGATGTTGCCGGAAGTCCTGAGTAACGACCTCTGCTCACTTCGGCCAAACGAAGACCGACTTGCCTTCTCAGCTATTTTCGAACTCACCACGGATGCTCATATTGAAAACGCTTGGTATGGCCAAACCGTCATTCACTCAGACAAACGGTTTAGCTATGAAGAAGCGCAAGAAGTTTTGGACAAACAGGCTGGACCGTACTTGGATGAACTCAATATCATGATGACGCTCGGTCGAAAGCTTCGCCGAAAACGATACGCAAATGGTGCGATTGCCTTTGAGCAACCTGAGGTCAAATTTGAACTTGATGAACGCGGAGCACCGATTCGTGCTTATACCAAAGTCCGAACCGAAACCATGATGATGATTGAGGACTTCATGCTCTTAGCGAACCGTGAAGTCGCCACCTACATCAATAACATCGCAAAATCTAAAAACCGCGAACTGGCGTTTGTCTATCGAATTCACGACGTACCTAATCCAGATAAGATTGAAGAGCTCGCTACGTTCGTGCACGCCCTTGGGTATGAGTTTGAAACCAAACATGGCATCGTCGGAGCGAAAGCTATCAATCAACTCATGAAAGAAGTTGAGGGTAAGCCAGAGGAAAACCTCATCAAGACTGCCAGCATTCGTTCCATGGCCAAGGCTGTGTATTCAACTAAAAATATTGGTCACTTTGGACTAGCCTTTAAGTACTACACGCACTTCACCTCCCCAATTCGTCGCTACCCTGACCTTATGGCGCACCGAATGCTTCGTCGCCACCTTGATGGGAGCACTATCAGTGGTCAAGAAGTAGCCAAGTTTGAACAAACTTCAATCAAATCTTCACAGCGAGAAATGGAAGCGGTCTCAGCCGAACGTGATTCAATCAAATTCAAGCAGGTTGAATACATGATGAATAAAGTAGGTGAAGAATTTGCTGGCGTCATTACCGGAGTGACCGACTGGGGCATTTATGTTCAGGAGACTGGTTCCCTCTCTGAAGGTATGGTACGGCTCGCCAGTATTAAAAGTGACTTCTTCGAACACGAAGCAAGCAAGTATCGCATCAAAGGTCAAAAGACTGGTAAGATTTACCGCCTTGGTGACGCCGTCCGAGTAAAGTTAACGAGAGCAGACAAGGATGAACGTCAGCTTGATTTTGAATTGATAACCACATAAAAAATTAAACCCCGGGATGCCTATGGCACCCCGGGGTTTTTTTGCTTTTCCTTTTAGAAAGGTTGTCCAGCAATTACCCGAACCGGACGGGTGATTCGTCGCAGACTAGCTCGTCGATGCGGCAACTTAGCGAAACGACGAGCCCGGCGATTGCCATCTTGTGTTGCGATAGATGACCTACTCTTAGCTGTCTTCACCACGCCCCGTGTCGTTTCGGGAACTCTTTCTTCCGCCGGAAGCACCTGCCACAAAGCTTCAACAGTCTGTGACCACGGAAACCGGGTAGGATTCTCTTCCTTGGTCAGATTTACAATCGTAGCAACCGACAGTCCCGTAAGACGAGCTAGTTTGGCATTGTTGCCATAGGCTTTGATAGCTTTTGACAACCTTTCCAGACTCTCAGGGAAGCGCGGTTCAATTTTCTTTCGCAATGTACGTATCCTCTACTCAAAATGAAGAGGTTAATATAATACTATGAATATTACTTTTGTCAATCATTTTCTTCTTTTCTCTGCTCAAGGAGTGTGGCTGCAGCGTAGATCTTAATGACATAGTTTCTCGCATCATCCCCAAAGCTGGCTGCTGCGCCTTTATCTTGCTTGTGAGCCCACTCGATAATATCAAAAAATAATGCTTCACCGTGCAACTCCGAATCGCGGTGTTCTTCAACTTCAAAATATTCCCGCACCACTCCAGCCATACCAGCTGGTCCAACATTGTAGGCATTAACAAGCAGTCGCGGGAGAAATTCTTTTTCAAATTCTTCAGCACCATGTCTTCGGGCTAGCTCTTTTTTGACTAACTCACCGACACCATACCGCTCACTATCGAACATTACATAGCGCGCGTTTATAAAATATGCACCCGCTACTTCTGTCTGCTTGGCAAGTGAACGTTGCACCTCATCTGCTTCATATGGAGACAATTGCTCAATCGTTCCTGGTAACTGCTGCAAAATCCCGACTGCTCCGGCATTACTTACCAATCCATTATGGTAGCCAGATTCTTGAACTGCCAGTGCTGGTAGTAGTCTGAGCAATTCGCCCTGGGTAGCTTCTGGTAATTCTCCCCATGTTTTGTGTGGTTCAAACTTTGTCTGTGTACGAATATATTCTTCCCGAGTCAACTGCTCTGCACCAACCACCCGCTCATCTGCGAGCGTCAATGCGGTCTCGAAATAATCTTTCATATCTGACTGCCACCACGCCAGCCTCTTTTCAAACTCTTTCTGAAATTCATTTTTGTCTTCTTGGTTCCCTCTTTCTGTATCAATACCTTCCCGACTAGGAACAGGAATCTCAGACTTTTCATGAACCGACACATCAACACTCACTAATTCTTCAGTCGGGGATACTGGCGGATCTTCTGAACTCTGTTGAGGCAACATTACAGCCATTGCGAGCGGCGCAATGTTTAAGAGTACATCACTAAGGGCCTTACGTTGTTCAAAGGTAAGAGAACGATTTTCAATCGCATCAGCAATTCCACTAACACTCTCTTCAGCCTGAACAGCAATGTGCTGTACCGTATTTTTCATTGATGAAAGGAAATCCCCAACCCAATCCTCTCCATCGACTCGCTCGTACGAAGCATACCCGCTTTCGTTCTCACCCGCTTTCTTTAATCTGAAAAATTTTTCTGACATACCTATTTCGCATTTACAGCAGCCTCTTCAAATTTTACAGACAACATCTTAGAGGCTCCGTCCCCACCCATCGTAATACCGTACAAGATTCCGGCTCGACTCATCGTTTCGCGATTATGAGTAATAAGTACCAACTGTGACTTACGAGCCAGCGCTTCAATCATATCGCCATACCGCCGACTATTGGCTTCATCAAGTGCTGCATCTGTCTCATCCAAAATAATAAATGGTGGCGGATTCACCTGACTCATCGCAAAGATTAGTGCGATTGAAGTGAGGGCTCTCTCACCTCCTGAGAGCATATCAAGTCCACGAACACGTTTGTTCGGGAGCGAAACCGACAGCTCTACCCCCAGCTGAGATGGACCTTCATCATCTCCCGCCTCATCATCAGTCTGGCGATTTTTAATCACGACTGTCTCAAGACCAGCCGAACCACCACCGAACATCAGTGTAAAAAACGTTTGAAATTCAACCGCAATTTTTTTAATGCCTTCAGTAAACTGCTCTTCTAGCTTGGCTTGCAAGTCTGCTATCAATATTTTGAGGTTTTGTACCGAAGCTTCAAGATCGGCCAGTTCTCGCTCAAGAAATTCATCTCGTTCTTTAGCAGTTTCATATTCTTTTAATAAATCCTCAGTACCTCCAACCCCTAATTCTTCTAAGCGAATCTTGAGCTTTTCCAAGTCTCTCCGGCGAAGTCGTTGTGCATCTCTATCTTCACCAACAATGTCTGCATGAGAAATAATCTGTCCATTACCATCAACTATTTCATGGGAAAAATAATCAGCTGCTCCACGACCAAGAAGCGTCACCGCTTCTTGTAATTCACGCTTAAACTCATCTCGATCTCGCTCGAGAACCTGTAATTGACTATCAATCTGTCTAATAGCCGCTTCAAGGTCCCGTTCTTTTTGCATAAACGTAAACATAGATCGCTCGGCTTCTCGCTGTAATTCAAGATCGGTTACTTTAGCAGAGCGAAGTTTTACCACCACAGACTCTGCCTCAAGTACTTCAGCTTCTATTTTCTCTGCTTTTTTTTGAACGTTCGGTAATGTGTTTGTAAGCCTTTCTAGTTCTTCCTTATCAGCTAGCGTTGGGTCCACGGTGACCGAATCATTCTTTTTTAAAAACGACCGGAGCTGGTGAACAATATCAGCCAAGGCTCGTGCCAATACTGCCTCCCCACCACGGCCAATTGCCTTTTCGGCTGACTGCGTAACTTCTGATATAAAAGCCTCAACTTCAGCTTGTGGAATTAAACGACTATTCTCAACCGGTCGACTCGAAGCTGCCGCAATTCTACGCTCCAAGAAACTAATCTGACCTTCAATTTGACTCACTTCATGGAGTGCACCTTGGCGTTCTCGGGTCACCTCTTTCAATCTAGCCTCAGCAGTAGCAATCTTCTCAATCATCTCCGTATCTTCGGTTTGCTCGAGCGCCTTCTTGGCTTCGCTCAAAGACCGTTTTACTTCCGCCAGCTCAGTAACAGGCTCATGTCGTAGCGTAGTCAGGGTATCAAAATGATATGCCAAATAGGTATCTTCCCGCTTTAAATAGTGTGCAAAGGCTAGCTTCAATTGCTGCTGAATTTGCAGTGAACGCTCCGCTCTCTCAACTTGCTTCTTTAGATATTTTAAATGCGGAGCAGCCTCCCGCCTGAGTGACTGGACTTGTCCGATATTTTCGTGCGTCTTCTGCAGTTTTCTATCAGCTTCAAGTTTTTTAATTTGGTAGACTTTGAGACCAAGCGCATCTTCAATCATCTCGCGTCGCTCGCGCGGCCCAGCCGAGAGCACCCTATCGGCTTCACCTTGAGAAATAATATGGTGACCCGTTGAACCAATGTTGGCATTTGCAAGTAGCTCGTGTACATCTTTCAGCCGTACCGTTGAGCCATTAAGCTTGTACTCATTTTGTCCATCTCGGTGGACGATGCGCTCGATTTTTACATAGTCAAAATAGAGCGCAAACGTCCGCCTTGAATTATCGAACACGAGCTCGACACTTGCTCGATTGCCTCTTGAAATCTTTTCTGAACCACCCCAAATTAAATCTTCTCCTCGCTTACCGCGCATCGACTTGACTGACTGCTCACCAAGCACAAAGCGAAATGATTCAGCCACATTACTCTTTCCTGACCCATTTGGACCAACGATACCGGTAATTGGTACTGAAAATTCAAATTCGCTTTTTTTAGCGAATGATTTAAACCCATTAATTGAAAGTTCTTTTAAGTACATGACCTAGAGACATTCACCACCCGAACTATAGACGGCCATCGACTGATAAAAATCAGCACTACTTGGGACACATGACCCACTCGATGCGCAGGTACTTGGACAGCGAGCAAACTCATCATCTTGTTTGATTCCTTCGGCTTGACTGGCTGCACCTTCATAACAATTGACTGCAGTTAATTTATAAAATGTTTGACTAGAATCAACCGCATAGGTAATTAAGCACGCATCACTACCTGAGCTTTCATGAGTTGGTAATCCGGCAATATAATTTGGTACCAATCCATCAATATATCGAAACACTGAATTACAGGTACTGTCACTCGTTATGATACTTGAACCTGTAGGGTTACATTGTGAAGCTGGAAGCGGATAGGATCCTGTTTGAGCCTTGTACAGTTCAATTGCCAATTGCACTTCACTCAACGTAGTTCGCAATGCTTTATTACGAGAATTCTCTCTCGCCTCTGAAAAACTCGCCGTCAAGACGGTGACCAATATGCCGATAATAGCAATTACGACTAGGAGCTCAATCAGAGAAAAGCCTCGTTGCTTGAGATTATAAATCATATCTATATTCTATCATTTATCACCTACGGTCTTCTAAGTCCTGTACACACGACTACGGTATATTACAGATGACCGCTTCCGTATCACGCTCTACAATATTTGCTGTATTACCAGAGGCAAAACCTCCCCATAAACCGTACGACGTCTGAAATATTATATTTGTTCGTTCACAATGAGCTGGCCGAGGATTGCTTGGCATAATAGCGTCACAGATATCTGTACCGTTAATATTTGTGGCACAACTCTTGAAGTCATTAGAAAAAGCTTCCGTACTACTTAACGTATCTGCTTCAGTTTCAACAGTCAACCGCGCCATGAGTTTATACACCGTACCCTGAGCGTTGGTCGTATAGACATACCCTGAGTCTGTGCCGTTAAGTTTCGCATCACTAGGGAGAACAGGAATAAATTCTGGCGCTAATCCCACAATGTACTGACTGTTATTACCGCCACATTGGTATGCAGTACCAATCTGACCAGACCATCTACCCGGCGCTCGACAGCCAGCAGGATACCGACCATACTTTAGCTTGTACAGCTCCAAGGCTGATTGGATGCTTCGCAAGTCAGCTTTTCGTTCCGCATCGCGAGCTTGCGCTTGGCCTTCACCGAGGTTTGCTAAAACAACCGCTGATAAAATACCCATGATAGTAATCACGACTAAAATCTCAATGAGCGTAAAACCTAAACGCTTTGATACCATTTCGAAATTATATCACGGAGTTTGCTCTCCCTAAGAAGCTTCCCACCCTTTCGTTTCAATTGCCCGTTCAGCTGCTTGTTGTTCAGCTTCTTGTTTCGAGCGGCCAGTTCCTTCCGCAATCATTTGATTACGAAGATATACTCCAACTGTAAAAATACGGTCATGGTCTGGTCCTGTTTGTCCCGTTGTCTCATAGGTTGGTGTTACTGAGGCATGTTCCTGAGCGAGTTCCTGAAACCGACTCTTAGCGTCCTGCCACAACCGCTTCTTCACAATCTCATCAGTTCGTCCATAGAGTCTTCCGGCGATAAAGGTTTTGGCTGCATCATACCCTTGATCTATATAAATAGCTCCAATACAGGCTTCAAACACATTAGCCAAAATATACTGTCGAGCACGCCCAACATCTTTTGACTCTCCTTTCGACATGAGAAGGAATTCGTTTACCCCGAGCTTCTCAGCAGCGATTGAGAGTGAGATGGTATTAACGAGAGCCGCCCTGATAGCGGTGAGCTCGCCTTCTGGCTTATCTGGATACTCGTGGAAAAGATAATCAGTTACGACTAATTCTAGTACAGCATCGCCCAAAAATTCGAGACGTTCATTATGGTCCCACGTTGCTTCACGGTGCTCGTTAAGATACGACCGATGAGTTATAGCAGTCAGTAAGGTCGTCGTATTAGCAAATGTGACACCGAGTATTTTTTGGAGTTTTTCTAAATCAGTCGTTAAGTTTCGGTCTTCCATATTCAGTAGATTGGTTTAGGGTTGATGTATTTTGGAACACTAGCATTATTTACTTCCCCTGCCAACTAGCATCGTGATGGCCTTGGTCACAATCGGGAGAATATCTTCGTAAAAGTTCAAATCAAGGATTTCTGCCACCTTAAACCACCGCGCGTCATCAAGTCCGCCCTTTTTGGCCAACGTTACTTCTTGATACGGAGCTCTCGCCAAAAAATAGTGGACTTGCTTTCGAACCTTACCTACCTCTGGCTGTGAAGCGATGTATTCATTATTACCCAGCTCAGCCTCAATCACGACTGGCAAACCAATCTCTTCTTGGAGGGCTCGCACTGCTCCTTGTTCTACAGTTTCTGATTCAGCTACCTTACTCTTTGAAAGCGTCCAGTGACCGAAGATATCATGAACGAGAGCCAGGTACATGTGCCCGTCGGCCTCAGCATATACGACCGCTCCCGAGAGCCGTTCAATTGGCATCTGTTCAAATGGTACATCCTTTGGTCGCTTCTTCCCTGTCTCCTCTTTGCCTGGCTCACCGATTTCTTTGTAGACAGCACCCAGTACCCCGTTCACAAACCGACTGCTATTATCTCCACCGAATTGTTTAGCGAGCTCAATTGCTTCGTTGATGGCGACTTTAGCGGGCACTTCTTTCCGGTCAGAAAATAAAAGCTCATAGAGGCCAAGTCGAAGAATGTTTCTATCAACCGGTGAGATACGGTCAATTGGCCACTCTGGAGCAGCTTTCTCAATGACTAAGTCTAATTCTGGTTGCTTTGCCATTACTCCATCAAGGAGCTTTGTCATAAACGGCAGATCTGTTTTGTTTGGAGCGAATTCAGTGACGTTTCGTATGAGGACTTCGTGAACAGCTTTTTTTTCTAATGCATTTAAATCCCACTCAAAAAGTGACTGGAGGACGATACTGCGTGAAAGATGTCGATTTGCCATACGAATGTACTAAAGTTCTATTACTGCATCAAGTGTATCATCTCTTATAAAACTTCAATGACCTTAATCCCCAAACAAAGACACGTTGTATCCTGATAACACAAAGTCCCGGACTCGGGACTTATGACTATGATTTGTTTGCTTCAGCCTCTGCTTCTGGAGTAGTTTCGCCATTTTGGGAACGAATCATGTCTCGCTTTGCTTCGATTCGAGCTTCTCGGGCCTTTTTCTTGCTAGCAAGGTCTACCACCATTTTCCCGTTGTAAAATCCACAGTTCAAACACATGTGGTGTGGTCGGTGCTTGGCAGCACAGTTTTGACACACCGAAAGCTCAGGCGCTGTAAGGGCGTGATGAGACCGGCGATTGGCGGTGTGTGACCGCGTGTGACGCATTCGAATTACCATAGTGGCAGAACTATATCAAAACGGCCTAAAAAAGCAATAGCCACCGTAAACATAAGCCTAGGCTTATGTTTACGGTGGCTATACCAATAGGACCAGGAGACCTATATTTTAACGTCCCAACCGCGGTTGCGGACAATCTCTTGAACCTCCTCAAAAGTAGCTGTTGATGGTTTATGCAAACGAGACTCAAGTTGTCCTGCCAAACCTGGACAATGTCCGTCTCTTACGACACGATTCCGAGCTTCTATCGAAAGTCCCGGTAGTGGTGTAGTCGCCATAAGATCCCCATGTACATTCCCCTCCTAACCTCTCGCTAGGTGGAATCTATACTGTATCCCATATATGAATATTTTTGCAATAGGTTACGCGGTGTATAGATGAGAGTCCAATGGAAGCAATTGTTTGCCGATGAGCTTTTGTACCGTAGCCTTTGTGGGTATCGAAACTATATGCGGGAAATTGCGGAGCAATTTCCCGCATATATGCATCACGAGTTTCTTTCGCACAGATAGACGCCAAACCAATCACTAATTCCTTACTATCACCTTTTATAATTGTCTCTTGCGAATATTCCGCTGGAGCCTTCAGGGAACCATCTAATTTTATATGGCACGCAATCGGTGAAAGCTGTAGTTTCATCAAACCGTTTTGGATACACTCACGAATTACCACAGCGATTCCTTTTGTATCAATCGCCTCAGCGTCTCCTAACATCACAACAAAATCAAGCTTCCCTGCTTGTTGTAATAGTTTTACTCCCAAAAATATCTCTGCTCTATTCTTCGTCGACACCTTCTTACTATCTCCCACCCCAGGAAGTAAATTCCAGTCAAAGTCAGCTGCTACTTTCACTAACCCTACCGCAACCGGTCCCGCCAGTGGCCCTCTTCCTGCTTCATCAACTCCAATCTGCCAGACAACGCTGTTCATAACTCTCTCATACGATTTTTGGTATACTAAGTATACTATGCCAGTAACTCCGAAACTCGAAGCCTCCTTCGTCCACCTTCATGTCCACTCACACTACTCGCTCTTAAATGCACTCCCCACCCCCAAAGAACTAGCCAAAGCTGCCAAAGCTGACGGCCAAGACGCCCTCGCAATTACCGATGCTGGAGCTCTCTACGGGGCTATCGACTTTTATAAGGCATGTACCAATGAGGGTATTAAACCCATTATTGGACTAGATGCCTTTTTAGCTCCACGCACCCGCTTTGATAAAGAAACGCAAATAGACAAACCTCGCAGTCGGGTCGTATTACTCGCCAAAACCTTCAAGGGCTATCAAAACCTTATTCAGCTTGTTACCCGTTCAAACTTCGAAGGCTTTTACTATCGCCCACGGATTGATGACGAACTGTTACAAGAGCTCCATGAAGACATTATTTGTATCATTCCTTCGTTTGCTGGCGAAGTAGCCCAAGCCCTGAAGGATGTTAATCCCGAAAAAGCAGCGGAGCAACTTGATTGGTACAAAGGTGTGTTTGGCGACGACTGTTACCTCGAAATTTCTCACCACCCCGAAATGTTTGGTCATATGGAAAACCAGGCAAAAATTAAAGCTCTAGCCATCAGCACCAATACTCCCCTGGTAGCCGCTCACGACGTCTACTATCTCAAACCAAGCGACCGTATCGCCCGTGAGACAATGATTAAAATCCAAAATGGAGGGGTGGTTGATACCTCAAGTGATCATTCCCTAGATGAAAACTTTTCGTTTACTTCGCAAGCTGAAATGAAAGAGTGGTTTTCTGATACGCCTGAAGCGCTTTCAAATACCGTCAAAATCGCCGAACAATGTACGGTAGAGATTGAAATTGGAACTCATTGGTACTTCCCGGATTATATTATCGAAAGTGGTCGTGAACCAGATGAAGAACTCAAGGTCAGTGCCTACGAAGGTGTAACCTGGCGAGGACTTGATAGAGACAATCCTGAAGTGATGGAACGACTCGACTACGAACTTGAGGTCATCAAAATGAAGGGGTATGCCAAGTACTTCTTGGTAGTAGGTGACTTGCTTCGGGAAGCCAGAGAGCGAGGAATCCTTACCACCATCCGAGGTTCCGTTGCTGGTTCACTCACAACCTATGTACTGGGGATTACCAACGTAGATCCACTGGAATATAAACTTCCCTTTGAGCGTTTTCTCAACCCTGAACGCCCGTCAGCTCCCGATATCGATATGGACTTTGCTGATAACCGGCGGGACGAAATTATTGAGTATGCCAAAGAAAAATATGGTGCAGATAAAGTAGCCCAGATTGGAACGTTCGGAACCATGATGGCCAGAGCTGCTGTGCGTGATGTGTCTCGCGCGCTCGGTCATTCGTACTCGGTTGGTGACCGGATTGCAAAGCTTATTCCCCTTGGTGCCCAGGGATTTCCCATGACCATCGATAAAGCGCTACAGGTAGAACCTGACTTAGCTGAACTTTATAAAAAAGATTCTGAGTCACGAGAAGTGTTAGATCTTGCCAAACAAATCGAAGGGAGAGTCCGTCACCTTGGTGTTCATGCCGCTGGTGTGGTAATCGCCCCTGCTCCACTGTCCCAATTTGTCCCAATCCAACCTGACCCAAAAACGGGCAAATTTATCACCCAATATGAAATGAAGTCAGTCGGTGAAGATGGTGTTGGTTTACTCAAGTTCGACTTCTTGGGAATTAAAAACTTGGCCATCTTGGCTGACGCAGTAAAACGGGTTCGCAAGATTCGCAACATTGAAGTTGATATTGAAAATGTACCCATTGATGACAAACTCACCTTTGAGATGTTGGCTCGTGGTGAAACCATGGGACTTTTCCAATTAAATGGCTCTGGAATGACAGCGTTCCTAAAACAACTCAAACCCTCAACCATTCACGACATCAACGCGATGGTAGCGCTCTATCGTCCCGGGCCGATGGAAATGATTCCGCAATACATCGAGCGTAAGAATAATCCTTCGCTCGTTACCTACCTTGATCCCCGAATGGAAAAAATTGTCGACCGTTCGTATGGTGTGATTACCTACCAGGACGACGTGATGATGATCTCAATCGAGCTCGCTGGGTACTCGTGGTTGGAAGCCGACAAGCTTCGAAAAGCCATGGGTAAAAAGATTCCAGAAGTTATGGCAGCCGAAAAAGGAAAACTCCTCTTAGGTTTAGTTGAAAATGGACTGAGTCAGAGTAAAGCCGATCAACTGTGGTCACTCATCGAACCGTTCGCCGCCTACGGATTCAACAAGGCTCACGCTGCTTCATACGGACGTGTCGCCTACCAAACCGCCTACATGAAAGCCAACTTCCCTGTTGAGTACATGTCGGCTGTTTTGACCGCTGACTCCGGTGACACTGAGAAAATTTCCGAAATTATCCATGAGTGTGAACGCATGGGAATTGAAGTGCTTCCACCCGACGTCAATGAGTCGTTTGCTGACTTCTCAGTGGTACCAGGCAAGCAAACCATTCGCTTTGGTCTGAAAACCATCAAGAACTTTGGTGAAGGAATTACAGAAATTATCGTGAGTGAACGGAAAGCCAATGGACCATTTTCTTCACTGCAAGATTTTCTCACCCGAATTCACGACCGAAACCTCAATAAAAAATCACTCGAGGCGCTCATCTGCGCTGGTGCATTTGATACGTTTTCTAATCGAGGTCAACTCTTTGGTAATCTCGATAATCTTCTTGCATACAACCGTGAGTTAATTTCAGGAAAAGAAATGGGGCAAGATTCTCTGTTTGCTGACATGGGAAGTGTGAGTAACCTCACGCTTCAACCAGCTGAAGAGATACCACTCATGAAGCAACTAGAATGGGAAAAAGAACTGCTTGGCGTCTATGTCTCAGGACATCCCCTCAATGCACTCAAAGAAGAAGTTGAAAAAAGACCAAGAATTGCTCAAGTCCGCGCTGGCTACAAAGGAACGACCGTAGTGACGACCGGACTCATCGAAAGTGTCCGTGAACTCCTGACTAAAAAAGGCGACAAAATGGCCTTTATTAAACTTGTAGACCAGACTGACTCGATTGAACTCACCGCCTTCCCTTCTACCTACCTTGAACAAAAAGACATTCTTCAACCCGGCACCTGTGTTGCTATCAAAGGCAAGCTTGATATCAGAAACGACGAACCGAGTATTTTAATTGATAGAGCTAAAAATATCGCACCTGTTGACAATGCTAATGTTACTGTCTAATATGGCTTCAGAAGCAGATCTATATCTGGAGAAATTTTGATGCGACACATGCGCGAAGCTACTCTCGTATTCGACCCAAGAATCTCACACCCGCTATATAAGAAGCATAAGGTAGATAAGGTTAACGTCATTCGAGTCTTGTCGAGCGAACGTTTAACAGATGAAGAAAGTTGCCTCTTCGAAAACAAAGCCAAAATAATATTTCCAGATCATTTTCTCGAAATAGTCAGGTTCAACGAACAGACTGTCTATCTTGCGTTCAATTTTTCTGATGACGCTATCCTGGATAAATCTTTCCAAAGTTTACTTGTAAATTTTCACGGCTGGTTAAAACTTGCACGAATTGAGGATTTCGTATTGGCTTAGTTCTACTAAAAATCGCGCCGAGCAATCGACGCGGTTTTTCTTTTCCCTAAACATATCTGTTAACAGCTATGTTTAGCACACGGTGTTTGACTGATTTAATACTCATGCTACGATGTATTACATCAGAGATTGTAGTGGCCACCAACCATTAGTTTATGTATCATATATGATACATAAATGGACTACTTCCCTAATCTGAACTAATGAGCGCTGTGCAGGCATACCTGCCAGAATCTCGGTGGAACCGCGGTCTAGATCGCCCGAGTGAGTATACGAACCTTCGTGTATTCACTCGGGCGCTTTTTTATTCACTTTATTAACCTAACCACAAAGATTTTCAAAATTAGATAACGTACAAGGCATGGAGAAAAAGTTTTTCGAGTCGTATCAGGCATACGGTGAGAAAAACTTTGAGGCTCCATAACGCAGTAATTTGCTAATTTTGAAAATCATCACACTTTATGTCAGAACAACTAAACAATAAACGACACACACTAGCCCACCTCTTGGCTGCGGCGGTCATTGAAACGTATCCCCATGCAAAATTGACCCTTGGTCCGGCTATCGATACGGGCTTCTACTACGATATCGACTTCGCTGAGGGAGATGTACCTGGTGACAGTGATCTCAAAGACCTCCAAAAGTTGATGAAGAAACTCATCAACAAATGGACTGAATTCACTCACGAAGTCGTGACGGTAGATCGTGCTCAAGAAGTCTTTGCTGGTAACCAGTACAAGCTTGAATTGATTGATGAAATTGATTCACGAGGCGAGACGATTACCCTCTACACAGTCGGTGGATTTACCGACCTTTGTCGGGGTGGACACTGTAACAATCCGAAAGAAGACATTAGTACTGATGCCTTTAAGCTCGACAAAATTGCGGGAGCCTACTGGCGCGGAGATGAAAAAAACCCAATGCTCACTCGTATCTACGGCATCGCATTTGATACAAAAGAAGAACTTGAAGGCTACGAAAAGCAACTTGAAGAAGCAAAAGCCCGTGACCATCGTAAACTTGGGAAAGAACTTGACCTCTTTACCTTCTCTGATTTGGTCGGACCTGGTCTTCCGCTCTTCACTCCGCGCGGTACGATGATGCGTGATCTTATCGTCGATAAAATCATGACTATTCAAGCCAAATACGGCTATCAAAAAGTCACCATCCCTCACATAACCAAAAGTGACCTCTACAAAACCTCTGGTCATTGGGAAAAGTTTGGTGATGAACTTTTCAAAGTAAAAGGTCAATCTGACGCTGAGTTTGTCATGAAGCCTATGAACTGTCCGCATCATACCCAAATTTTCGACAGCCGACCGCGCTCATACAAAGAACTTCCTATTCGCTATGCTGAAACAACCATGGTCTACCGGGATGAACAAGCCGGTGAATTGATTGGGTTAGGGCGCGTTCGAAGTATCACACAAGATGACGGTCACGTGTTCTGTACTGTTGATCAGATTGACCAAGAAGTCGAAAATATCGTTCGAGTGATACAAGAATTCTACACCTCACTAGGAATGTACAATGATGGTAATTTCTGGGTTTCACTCTCTACTAGCGATCCAAACAAGCCGGAAGACTATCTTGGTGATAGAGAAAACTGGAAAAAAGCTGAGACTATGCTCGAAGCAGTTGCTACGAGACTCAACTTACCGTATAAGCGGATTGAAGGTGAAGCTGCATTTTACGGACCAAAACTCGACTTTATGTTCAAAGACGCCATTGGTCGTGAACGTCAGCTGGCGACCGCTCAGCTTGATTTTGTGATGCCGGAGCGTTTCTCTCTTTCCTACACAGATAACACTGGAGTGAAGCAAACACCCGTCATGATTCACCGAGCAATCGCGGGGTCACTCGAACGGTTTATGGCTATCATGATTGAGCACTTTGCAGGTAACTTCCCGCTTTGGCTCTGCCCAACACAACTAGCCATCATCCCCGTAGCAGATACACATACCCCGTACGCGCGAGAGATTGCAGCCCATTTGAAAAACCATAATTTCCGGATTGAACTTGATGAATCAAACGAAAGTATGGGTAAGAAGATTCGCACAGCTAAGAAGGACCGACTCCCCTACTTCATCGTCATCGGTGATAAGGAAGTGGAGAATAAGACCGTTACTCTTGAATCACGTGATACCGGTGAGTCAGTAACTCTGAACTTAGAGGAACTAATAGAGAAACTGACTGCAGAAAATACCAGGTAGAACTACCCACAATAAAAAGGCCGGCCCTTATGGGCCGGCCTTTTTATTATCAGCAAGAACACGCTCTTCGTGAAACAAGTAATCTGATTTATATCTCTTCCAATTCCGCAACCACTTCAATATTCACACTATCGGTAAATGTCGTATTAGTCACCGGCTCAGTACAACTGAAGGTAAAGAGGCTCTTAGCATTAATCGGACCACTACCCTCAGTACCACTGGTACCGCTTGGATTCCGGTCTACCCCTGGTCCATAGACCCGGCAATTCATTGGGTAGGTGGCTGCCGTAGACCACGTCAATGTAATAGTTTCACCTTGTTTGACTCGATACCTATCAGCAGTAAGATTTAAACCAGGATCTGGTGGCGGAATTGTAAAGGTAAAGACACGACTGTTATCCCCTTCATTAGTTTCAGTTACGGTATTTGTACTATCGACGAAGACTCTTGTCCGCGCAGCACCAAATGGTATTGAGCCAGTTACCCGTTCTGTTCGATTAACCGCTGAACCAACAGTGAGTAGTCCAAGTGAACCAGTAGTAGTGAACTCATACCCATCACCACTACGGTCAAACTGTAATTCGTAGTTAGCGCTAGCTAACGTATCACTTTCACCGTCGTTTCTCGTTTGAAATACAATATCAATATAGTCATACATTCCTGTCACACTATTAAACGTTGGTGAAAGATTGTACGTAATATCTGGTTGGGTAAGATTTGGATAATTTCGAGTGGTAACAGTAACCGTCCTGTCGGTAGTACCACCAAGACCTGTACACGAAACAGTATAGACGGCGTTCGTTCCTGGAACTGGTGGTGTGACTGAATTGTCAGTCCCATTTTCGTTAGGCGACCCTCCGGTTGAGAAGCCACTACCAGCCGTTGCGGTACAACTTGAAGCACCAACACTCGTCCAGCGCAGCGCTATGGTATCACCAGGATTTATCGTTGGATTGCTACTTAACCAAGCTCCAGTGCCGTTCACTCTTGTTTGTAGGGTCACACTCGGTGGTGGTGGTAAAGTGATGGTTACGGTGTGATTTGTACAGGCAGCTGGAAGTGTATTACCGATATCACGAGCACACGCTCTCACCGTATATGTCCCATCGGCTAACCACGTATTGTTAATTGTCCATTGCTGACCTGTGGTGTATGTCGGTGATGGAGATGGAGTA
The DNA here is from genome assembly GCA_041738755.1 of Minisyncoccia bacterium. GTDB lineage: Bacteria > Patescibacteriota > Minisyncoccia > Phycocordibacterales > UBA918 > OLB19. Next base: position 66,635 of record JBGSPE010000003.1, read on the forward strand.
TCGTTTGATCCATTATTTTGCCAATCAATCGTGTAGTAGAACTGCGACGTTGGATTTGGATGTGTAGACACAATTCTAAACTGCACTGGAGTACCAGCTACTCCAGCTGTACTTGCAGCTGGGAAGTTTACTGTTGGAGCATTGGGGGCTTGGGCATTTAAGTTTACCTGAACGGTATCTGATTCGGTACCACACGTCAGAATATATGGGCTACTTTGTGTAATTGTCGCACCCACACTTCCATTTGCAGTGACAATTTGTGATCCGGCAGTTATACCAGCGCCACTTAACGTACACGTCGGTGTAGCACCAGTACTTGTCCACGTTAAACTCACCCCAGTGTTGTAATTCACCGATACCGGACCATTAGACCCGTTGACCCTTAGGTCAGGCAATGTTGGACACGAAGCAGGAGTAAACCGTGTCACGGTGGAAGAATTTGGAGACTGTCCCGCCGCGTTGTTAGCTCGAACATAGAATGAATATGAAGTGTTCGTGCCTCCAGTGAAGGTGTAGTTTGAACCACCTGAGTTTGCGATAAATGTACCGTTACTGTAGTACACACTGTAACTAGTAGCTCCCGGCACATCATTCCAATCAAGGAAGAGCTGGTTAGTACCACAGGCCTGTGGAGTGGCGGTGAGGCCGGTTGGTGTAGCAGGCGCACAGATAGTTGGCGTCGTCGCCGTTACGGTAGAAGAGTTTCCTGATTGAACTGAAGCTGCGTTATTCGCTCGGACATAAAACGAATAGCTGGTGTTTGGTGACCCTGTAAAGGTGTAATTTGAACCAACTGAATTACCAACGAAGGTACCGTTACTGAGATACACACTGTAGCTGGCTGCATTAGTCGAATCATTCCAATCAAGGAAGAGTTGGTTGGTACCACAGGCTTGTGGTGTAGCAGTAAGACCAGTTGGCGTAGTTGCTGCTGGAGGTGCGCACACAGCTGGAGCATTGGCAGTCGCGAAGGCTGACCAGGCAGAGTTTCCAACAGCATTTTTAGCTCGGACTTGGAAGTCGTAGGTGGATCCAGGATTAAGTCCAGTGATAGTTCGGGGACTCGTGACATCATTCACTATTGTCCAACCACCACTTGGAGAAAGGCGGAACTGAATATCGTAGCCGGTTGCACCAGTTACATTTGACCAAGAAACAGTGACTGCTCCTGTGCCACAAGAGCCCGGAGTGGCGGTGGGGGTTGCAGGTTGTGCTGGTGCAGTCGCACACGCAACTGGCGCAGTCGCATTCATCGCTCCTGAGTAGGCAGATGAACCAGCACTATTAGTCGCTCGCACCGTATATGACTGGGCAGAGCCATTGGCTAGACCAGTGTGACTAAATGAAGTACTTGGTCCATCGTAGATGACAGTACCTGCACCGTTGCGGAGCTGGTAGCTGGTGGCTCCAGAGACGGCTGACCAGGAGACATTTATCTGACCAGTACCACAAGCTTGAGGGGTGGCGGTAGGGGTGGCTGGGGTAGCTGGGGTAGCTGGGGTCACGGTAATAGTTGTCCAACCACTACAGTTATTTCCCTCATTAGACTCTGTCACTTCAGAACTTATGTCCGCACAGACTTGTAGATAATAAGTACCAGGCCCTGAAAAGGTGTAGTTTACGTTGGCGTTTGACTCACTATAACCAGCTGGAAAACCAGCTGGAATACCACTCCTAAACAAAGCTGGCTGACTTGGTAAGCCTCCATTTCCGGCATTAGTATCAGTGTCAAACCAAAATCGAACATTGAAAGGTGCGCCGGTTGAAAGAGTACCTTGGTTTCGTACAAGCGCACTATAATTGGTTGCGCTACCCGGATTGACTGACGTTGCCCCACTGACTGAGGGGACGATAACATCTGACTGACCACAACTACTTGGAGCCGTTGCGCTCCTTGCTCCTGAGTACGCAGATGAGCCGCCAGCGTTAATGGCTCGCACCGTATATGACTGGGCAGAGCCATTGGCTAGACCAGTGTGACTAAATGAAGTACTTGGTCCATCGTAGATGACGGTACCGGCACCGTTGCGGAGCTGGTAGCTGGTGGCTCCAGAAACAGCATTCCAAGAAACGTTTATTTGACCAGTTCCACATGAGCCGGGAGTAGCGGTAGGGGTGGTGGGGGTGGTTGGTGCACAAATATTTGGTGATGTCCGACTTATCGAGGCTGATTCCGCTCCCGCTCCAGCTCCATTCCAAGCTCGCACTCGGTAGGTATACAGGGAATTAGGTAACGGTGCAGTATGGGTGAATGAGGTGACATTACCGACGTTTTGCCATGCTCCATTAATTTGAATATCATATCCAGACGCTCCGGCAACACTGTTCCAGGTAAGGTTAATTTGATTCGTACCACAGGAGCTGGGAGTGCCGTTAAGGCCAGTTGGGGTGGCGGGTGGACAAACATTTGGTGTTGTTGCATTAACAGAACCTGAGTAGGCAGATGAACCAGCACTATTAGTCGCTCGCACCGTATATGACTGGGCTGAGCCATTAGCTAAACCAGTGTGACTAAATGAAGTACTTGGTCCATCGTAGATGACAGTACCTGCGCCGTTGCGGAGCTGGTAGCTGGTGGCTCCAGAGACGGCTGACCAGGAGACATTTATCTGACCAGTACCACAAGCTTGAGGAGTTGCGGTAGGGGTGGTGGGTTGTAAAGGTGTGACTGGGCAGTTAGTTTGATACCGTGCAATCATAGTAGTGACACCATTTATGAATGTTGTTTCTACACACTGATTGGGAGGAAAAGCGGCAAGCCAAGTAAAGTAATCCATTACAGGTAGTGGGGTTCTAATATCAGGAGTCCATCCTCGGCCGACACATGTATCACCCGCGGTTGTGATAGCAATACTACTAATTCCAGGATTGGCACAAACATCAAACGTAATAGGTGGGACTGGAGGTCCCGGAATATCGATAGGATGAGCATTGACTACCGAAAATGGTACTACACTGGCCCCGAGCATACACAGTACTATCAGTAGTGGCCCCAGACTGTCGGGAGCTTTCGTGTTGTGGCGAAGTGTATACTCACGACGATGGACAATCCAAACCAGGATAAGTAACACGAGTAATAAAGCTGCACCACCATAAAGAAATAAAGGATTGAATATAATTCCCTCAGAGAGTGTTATGTTTTCAGACGGTTCTTGGTGACACGCTCCACCCAATACGTCACAGTCATACGTTACTGTTTCTTGCGACACCGGTACACCATCTCTTTCAATTGTGGATGTTAGCAAAATAGCATTCTGATTGGTAGGAGGCACAAAACTTGGTATACTCGCATCAGAAATACTATCCCCTGCAACTGACGCTACCGTTAATCCGGCAGGATCAGTCAGTTCAAATGATAAACGATACGGTGTAAGTTCAGCCGTGGCTGGCGTAGCAATACAGTAAAATAGGTCTGCTGACTGATTAGCAGACAACGGAATATCACGTACGCCAGCAACCAATATTCGTGGGTCAGGTGTAGCTTTTAGAAACTGAAAGTCCTGTATTGACTTAGCTCCCCTATCATCAATAATTGCATTAACTAAAAATTCTTTATCACTAGTGGGCTTGGTAGTATACGTAATCACTTCTTCACTATTAGCGGCGATGGTAAGGATACTCGATTTAGTATCAAGCCGACTGTCTTCAGTCGGGTATGGTCCCAGATACTGATTCCACTGTATCGGAACAACTTTGTCTTCATCTGTTGCGTTGATTACTGCAACGCTTATAGTTACACTCTGATCATCGGTGATTATTGTTTGATCAAAACTCTCATACGGTTGACCATTAATCTGCATCGTGTTGTGATCAAGCTGTACCACCTCACTTTCTGAGGCAATTGTAAAACGTGGACCATATCCCAACCCTATTGCCGTCTCACCCATGAATGACATTACGTACTGGATAGCGTAATCACCCATTGGCTGATTTTCAGGTACCACCCATTCGTCAGCAAAAGAATACTTGCCTTGTGCCGGTAGTATGATATTTTCTTCGACCACATAGGTATCGACTAATCGCAACGATTGATCTTCCCGAATTTGAAACACTCTTGCTCGCAGTTCTGCAACGGGGACCGTGATGCTATTTTGATTTTCAATACTTCCAGTGAATCCAACCGGGGTTTGTGGTACCCCGATGGCTACCGTACTAGTGACAGCCAGTTTAATATTAGTCAGTGCAAAGTTGTCAGTACAGAAGAGGTTATTACGAGCGGCAGGAGTTTCGGTTGGTGCCTGTTGTGCGAATATTGTACTCACTGAAGAGAAAAGCAACATAAGTACAAGGGTCACAGCATAAAAAAACCTAGCGCAGTCATACTAAGCACATACACGCTAATCTGTGGCCGTACTATGCCTGGACGCTTGGTATAGTGCGCGAGCACTGGAGGAAGCAATAAAACGAGATTGGTTACTACTGCTAAAAGATAACGGTAAATCATAATCATTATTTATAGTGAGGCATATCTTCACTCCGGGTATTTCTTGGGATTGCAGAGTTACGCGGCTTTCGGTGAGTCCAGATCCAGGCGAAGATAAAGAAGGTAACTAAAACTACACCAAACAAGAGAATTGGCATATTAAGTTTTAAAAAGGACGTACCGTCTATTGCAACATCTTCTTGCTCAGTTTGCTCTAGGCCACACACACTATCGGCAAACTGTTCACATAAAAATGGAATCGTATAACTCTCTACCTCTCCCCCGCCGAGCAATAATTTCACTTGCAGAGTAACGGCTTGAAGGTCAGTCTCTGGAGTGAACGCTTGTATAAAAGCGTAAGTATCCTCGAGTAAGATGCTGGTCTGTGTGTATTTTGAAAGTTCCGCACCTGAGGCATCAAGCAAGGTCAACTCAATCGTCGTATCAGGAATCGGGGTAGTATATGGTGCTTCAAGACAAACTACCATGGAAACTGACTGTCCGGCTCTTAGCGGGAAAGCTGTGAGACCAGCAACGGTACTTCGTACCTCATACCCTTCTGCGCGGACAATTGGAATGTTTAACATTCGTTTTGAATCACCATCTTGCAGTTGTGCTACGAGATGAATCTTCGATTCTAATTGACCAATGACATCATAAGAAACCTCAACCGACTCACCAGCTGGAATGGTAAGTGACTCAGTTTGGGTGTATCGGAGATTAGCTTCTGTGAGAGCATGGTTGGCATACTGTAACCACTGTACCGTGACTGTTTTATCAATTGTACTTGGATTAGAAACTACTGTAGTAACAGCAATTGCATCATTGCGTGGGGCGACAGGCAAGGTAGTGACGTCGTAGGTTTGGCCAGCAATTGTTGTCCGACTTTTTTCAAACGTAACCAGTGAATTAACGTCGGCTCCGCCAACGGTAAACTCGGTCGTGCCAAGAGACGTACTATCTGCTGTGAATTCTCCAGCAAGGGGTTGACCATTTTGGGCATGGAGTGAGTAACTCACATAATAGGTACCTTGTTCAACAGTGGTTGGCACCTGCCACGTTACCGTAGTGGGCATTTTGGAGTTTGCTCCCAGACCTAGATTTTCCCTTACAACAAACTGATCAATCGACACATCAACTGATGCGTCAGCATTACTTCCACCCAGTTTAAACACTTTAGCAACGAGGGTAGCTCCAGCAATGGCTAGTGTGTTTTTGTTTTCGATGACGACTTCAAAGGTAAGTGTTTCGCCTTGATTAATAGTTAGCGCCTCTCCTTCCCGGGAGATGGTCACGAGGCTGGACTGGAAATACTCACTACATAAGCCAACAATATCGGTAGCGAACGGTTGCGCTACGGGTCTTGGAGGAGCTTCACTTCCCTCTTGAGCGATGACAAGTGGAACCTGAGAGAACAGTGTGATGGCTGCGATGAACGCAGAGAGGATTTGGGTCTTACTCATTACCTGTATTATACAGTTTTTACCTCATATAACAGTTAGTGGTGTTAACTAGTGTAGTTTGAAAAACAACAAAAGCCGGCCCCTCTAGGGCCGGCTTTTGTTGATTTAAAGAAATGAGAGATTATGCGACTTCTTTCACTGCCTTCATAATTGACATCTTGACCGCTGACGCCTCGTCAGTGTACGTTCCGTCAATTGCTCCAGTGAGCGCATCAATCATGTTCTTAATCTTTTCATCACTCAACTTCGCTGTTGTGGTGGTAAGGAGGTCAGAGACAACATGTTGTTCACCTCGACGGTTTCGGTACACCGCATCTAAGTCAGCAGCAGCGTCAGCGAGTGCGAACATTGGTCGATTACCAATCATTTCGTATGCCGCAACGATGTTGCCAGTGACGATAGCTTCGGCGAGCGAACCTGAACCTTCAGGCACCATAGTTGGTGTGAATGAAGGCGCTTTCGCTTCAGTGGCTGCATCAACTCGACACACTGCACAGAGATTTTGCATCCGAGCTTCATTGATTACAATCCAACCATCTTCAAGTGGGTATGATTTCTTGGCTTCGACAATCACTGCGTCAAGCGCATCATTTCGTTCAACCGTACCTTCAGTGGTACTAATAAAGTACTGAACCGCGTCGCTTGAAAGAAGTGCCTTTTGAGCATGCGCTCGATTTTCAAGATCAGTTACTATTTCATCACTAACTGGAATTTGATTGACCGGAGTGTTGGCATAGTTTGCATATCCTACAACTGCTTCCGTTGGAAGATTAGCCGGGATAGAAGCAACTGTTGAGGTAGCGACTGGTGCTACAGACGGTGTTACAAAGAGATCTGGTCGGACTGCTTCTGCTTGTCGCATCATCTGGTGTGAAGTATCAGCCTCAGGGTAGGTGTAGTCAATATTTGCAGTAACGGCAACTTGTCGTCGGATGACAATGAGGTAGGTTACGTATAATGCCCACGCCATCAAGAGGAGGTAGAAGAAGAGGGTCAATACGGGACCAGCTTCAAACCCAGTGTATGGCACATCAGTGAGTGAAATACCAGCGACAAGTGGTTGTTGGTCTCGTGCTTGTAAGAGAACAGTTTCGTCTTCGACTTCTACTTCAACTGAACATTCACGGTCTCGTGATCCTCGGGCAGCATTAATAGTGTATTCGGTATCTCGAGTTGGTCGGAGTTCAATTTCTCCATCATAGAGTTCATCTTTATCTCGAGCTGGCACACCATCAGTTGTGACGATTACGTTTCCTCGGTCATCTTCAATCGTGACTGCAGTAGCGCGGCTCGTGTCCCAGGTAAGGGTAATCTCTTCACCTCGGCGGATAGTCGTATCTGAGATAGTGAGTTCACATCGTGGAGTTGAACTTCCACCACCTCCGCCACCACCTCCGTTATCTTCATCAACATTGATTACTACCGGACAATCAACACTTCGATTTCCTTCCGTTGCGGTGAGTACGTAGGTAGTATTTGAGTTAGGTGAGACAGTTTGCGTTCCATTCAAGGTCGTAGCGTTGATAACGCTAATTGAGACACTATCGACTCCGGTGGTATTCCAGGTCAAAACTGAACTATCACCTTCATCGATACTGTTTGGTGAAGCGGCAAAGGTAACGTTATTTTCACAGGTAAGCGTATCAGTTACCGGTGGTTGCACCGTTACTGGTGCTGGACAAGAAACCGTATCTCCATTGCTATCAGTTGCGGTGAGCGTAAAGTTAGTATTGGTATTTACAAAGAGACTTTGTGAACCAGTCAGCCCCACCATTCCAGCCGTCGGAGTAATCGATACTGAATTGGCACCGGTTACTACCCAAGCAAGCGTTGTTGTACCACCACCATTTGGAAGAATAGCTGGAGTAGCGGTGAAGCTTTCACAGACTGGTACCGGATCATCTGATACGGTTACCGTAACCTGACAATCATCTGTTTGGTTATTCGCACCGAATACCGTAAGGGTGTAGGTAAGCGTAGCAAGCGGTGTCACTGAGACAGAACCGTTAACAGGGACATCTCCCACACCATTATTGATAACCACTCGATTGGCGTTCACTGTTGTCCAGGCGAGAGTCACTGGCGTACCAGTTGTAACTGTTCCTGGAGTTGCGGTGAAGCTTTCACAGTTTGGAGCCACTGGAGTTACACAATCGTTATCAATTTGAGTTCGTACAATTTGACTATGGACAAACGTACCGAAGTTGTTGAGTTCGTAAGCTGTTGCACGAGCTTGGTTTGTCACTTCAAAGTCCCCACACTGCGTTGGTGCAGTCACCTTCCCTACCCACGTGATAGTTCCATACTCACCTGGAGTTAGAACGTGACCATTAAAAAGGAGGGTTCGTGTACTGTCTTGATAGACGGGTGTATTGCCATAACCAGCAGTGAGGTTTGCGGTGAGCGTATAACGGAGGTATTGAATGTGATTTTGAATAGCATCTTCAATTCGAACGCCGTCGCCGGTACAATTTGCAGTACCAATGTTCTTGACGACAATCGTGTAGGTAAGTTCATCTCCCACCATAGCATTTGTCTTATCAACTGCCTTAGTGATTTCAAGCTTACACTCGGTTACGACTGGTGGTGGTAAACAAATGATTGAGACTTGGGTACGACACTTATCGTTACCATCCTCAGCTTCAATAACATACGTAGTATTCACGAGAATATTAGTGTAGGTTTTTGAACCTTGTGGTCCGCTGACTGATTCACCATTAATGGTGACATTTGAGAAGCCACTCACATCCCAGGTAAGGGTGATTGATCCACCAGAAATAATTTCAGTGAAATCTGTCTTCAGTGAACACTTCTTGAAAACAATGTTGTTTGAAACGCTTCCAAGGTCTGGCTGATTGCCTACATTACCAGAAACTGAAGGAAGTGTCGGAGTCTCAAGTAAGTCGAGACTACCGAAGCCCGGAAGACTTGCCCCATCAAGGATTGAAGCGTTTGCCAATTGCGGTCCTGCCACAAACGTAACCAACGCTAAAACCACTACTGTGACTTTAAAGGTCTTGAGTAATGTGTTCATAATACTATTGTTATAATTGCTATTCATAAATTCAATACTCCGACCTACCAGGTTGCGGTACGCGAGAGTAACAAAGTCTACGAAACTATGTGTGAGAGAACTGTGGCCAGTAAAGTGTACCAGCACCTGATAATTTATAATATACCATATATTGAGTTTTGTCAATAGTTATAGGCTTTTGTACTTCTCTTAAACAACCTCTCGTAACATTGCCTAAGCTGGCCAATCTGCTTGATTCTTACAACGTTCGAACTGAAATTTGCTTGGCTTCGACAATAAAGCGGTCGTCAGTACTTCCAAAACTATTACAGGTAGCCAGTGTGAGGAGTTTTTGATCCCCCGCAATTGGAACGGTGACATCTTGAGCTCGCGCTTTATAGGTATTTTGCACTTCATATACCACAACTGCCGTGTCAGTCGTAACTTCGATAGTATCTCCCCACTCAAGATCTTCAATACCATTAAAGGCTTGGAAGTTACGATTGAGGACAGTTGGGAGGTAGCTCGAGTGGCCCAAGATAAAGACGTTCCCATCTTGTGCAAGATGAGCAGAATCAGGGTGTCGTACCACTCCACTCAAAAGAGCATTATCAAGATCAGCTACGGTTCGAGATGTTGGATTTAAGACCGGGACGGTTCGGTCAAGCTTGGCAATATAAATTGAACGCGGCAAAACCGGACCGACAGTCTCATCAAGCTCATCAATTGAAGCCGCTTGTTCGATAGCCTGATTCTGTTCAGGCACGATAATTTCTTGCGCTGGCTCAAATGGCACGACTTCTTCCTTTGGTTCAGGGACAAAATCAATTGCCACCAAGAGTAAGTATGAGAGTGAAAAAATCACAAAAAAGACACCGAAGAAAGCGGTCTTTCGTTCCCAAATTGCATCAGTGAGTGTTTGAATAGTGTGTCGAGACATAAAATGTATCCCGATATTATACGCACTTTTATTAAAAAGTCAATACTTAGGCCCTCTTCTTTAAAATAAGGGATTAAAACCATAACTATTGACAAATAGGTTGTAAAGTAGTATGTTGCGAAGACTATGAATAACGTTACCATTGAAGTTGAAAAGAAAACTGTCGTCATGAAGTCTTTGGCAATCCTAGGCCTCATTTTTATCATTAGTTTCATTGCGTGGTTATCAGTTCAAATCGTTGCGGTAGCGCCAAGCGCCTTCTCTTCCCTGGCCTCGCTCGCAAGCAGCATCTCAGATGCGCGTGAAGAGGTGGTTGAAGAAATGAAGGAACCAGAAGTCCTCACCATCCAGAGCAACACTCAAACTATTACCACGAGCGAGCAAGTGGTACTTTCCTGGGACGACGTAGACGCACCTGGTACCTATGCATTTGTGTACGAATGTTCAAATGGAGTAACGGTTGAAATTACGGGAGTTGATGGATTTCGAAATATCGCCTGTGGCACCAACTACAACCTTGGTGATATCCAAAACCTGACCTTCACCGTTGCCTCAAATGAAATTCGCAGTACCGACATCGCGTACACTATTTCATTTTTAAGAAGTGATGAAACAAAGCCATCACACATCGGAAGCGGTACAGTAACCGTTACAAATCTTGCGATTGCTGATCCAAATGAACCAGTAGTCGAAGCAGAGGAGGAAACCCCAGAAGTCGTAGTTGAAGAAGAGGCTCCAGCCGTTACTCCTCCGGTGGTAGTTGAAGAGCCAGAATTTGTTTTCGAAATCCCCGTCTCAAATCCAAATGGTACCGCCGACCTTACAACTCGATTTCTCAATGTTGGAGAAATTATCAATAATCGCTTTGTTGCAGGCACAGTTGAGAGAGATGAAACAGGAGCTATTCAATTTGAAGTCCGAAACATTGGTAATAAAACTTCAGAGTCATGGAGTTTCGAAGTAAGCTTACCTGACGGTTCAACCTATGAGTCAACTACGCAAGCGCCACTTCGACCAAACGAACGAGCAACCCTTGCCCTTGGCTTCGAAGCTGATGGCGGATCAAGTTTTACGTTTGAAGTTTCCGTTGAAAGTGACGATGAACGAACTGAAAACAATAATTCATTCCGACAAATCGTTTCATTTCGATAGAAATACAAAAAGTCCCGGGCCATTGGCCCGGGACTTTTTGTATTTCTAAATATCCACGTTCGCCATTTTGGCGTTGTTTTGAATAAATGATTTTCGACTTGGAACGTCGTTCCCCATCAAAATATCAAACACTCGGTCGGCCGCCATCGCGTCTTCGACACAGACTTGCTTCAAGATTCGATTGGCTGGATTCATCGTTGTTTCCCAGAGCTCGTCCGCGTTCATTTCTCCCAGACCCTTGTACCGTTGAATACGTGCCTTCCCTGTCTTCTTGACCACCTCTTCGGTCTCTTCCTCTTCACTCTCATCTACTACTTCAACATCCTCACTCACGTCTTCACCCATATCCTTAAGGATAGAGAATTTTTCAGTGTCATCAAACGCATACCGAACGTCTTTCCCTTTCTGAATTTTATAGAGTGGTGGTTGCGCAATATAGACAAATCCTCCATCAACTAACTGTCTAAAGTAGCGGTAGAACAGCGTTAAGAGTAACGTTCGAATGTGTGCACCGTCAACGTCTGCGTCAGTTGCGATAATAATCTTGTGATACCGTAATCGAGAGATATCAAACACGTCGCCAATTGCTGTCCCAAGCGCAATCACGAGATTTTTAATCTGTTCTGACGCCAGCATTTTATCAATTCGGGCCCGCTCGACATTAAGAATCTTACCTCTAAGTGGCAAAATAGCCTGCGTCTTTCGGTCCCGCCCCATCTTGGCTGATCCACCGGCTGAGTCTCCCTCCACAATAAAGATTTCGGAATCTTCCGCCCGCTTACTTTGACAGTCGGCCAACTTACCCGGAAGTGACATCCCTTCAAGGGCACCCTTACGAAGCACGCTATCCTTAGCTGCCTTAGCTGCCTTACGGGCTTTTACCGCAATAATCACTTTGTTTATGATGGCTTTTGCGTCATCTGGGTTTTCTTCAAGGAAATTATTAAATGCCTCACCAAAGACTGATTCGGTTGCACTTCTAGCCTCCACTGATCCAAGCTTGGCTTTGGTTTGTCCTTCAAATTGAATCTCAGGCATCTTTACCGATACTACTGCCGTGATACCTTCGAGTACATCGTCACCGGTAAAGCCAGCGTCTTTGTCTTTGACTGAGAAAAAATTATTTTTCTTAGCGTAGGTATTGAGGGTTCTTGTTAGCGCGGTTTTAAAACCAGTGATGTGAGTCCCGTGCTCTGGGTTATAGATATTGTTCGCAAACGCAGTGATTCTCGGTGAAATATCATCGACGTATTGAAGCGCAACTTCTACCGACAACACCGCCGCATCAACCTCATTTTTTTCAACGTAGAAAATATTTTTATGAACGGGCTTTTGGTACTTGTTATTAAACGCCACCAATGACCGTAGTCCACCTTCAAAGTAGAAAGTCTGTTGTGGTACGACCAAGTGCTCATCGGCCAGATATTGCTTACCCTTAAGATCAAGTTTCTTTTGAACATCTTCATCGATGTCTCTCGCATCAATCACCGTCAGATGCATAGCTTTCACCAAGTACGCTTGTTGTCTCAAGTGGGTGAAGATTCGCTTGTAGTCGTATTTAATTTCTTTGAAGATATCAATATCTGCCTTGAATGTAATCACCGTACCTTGGAGTTTTGAGGGACCTATTTTCTTAGTTTTATAAACTGGCTTCCCAATTTTATATTCCTGCATGTGATAGCTACCGTCTCGATGCACTTCTGCAATCAAGTGCTCTGAAAGAGCATTCACAACCGATACCCCTACCCCGTGCAGTCCACCAGACACCTTATAACCTGATTCATCACCACCAAACTTTCCTCCGGCGTGCAGCACGGTCAAAATAGTTTCAAGGGCAGATACACCAGTCTGCTTATGAACATCAACTGGAATTCCTCGGCCATTATCAACGACGCGAATATAATTGTCAGGCAAGAGTGCCACTTCAACCCGATTAGCAAAACCGCCCATCGCTTCATCGCGTGAGTTATCAAAAATCTCCCAGATCAAGTGATGCAATCCATCAGGACCAGTCGTGCCAATGTACATCCCCGGACGCTTTCGCACTGGCTCGAGTCCTTCGAGAACGGAAATTGAGGAAGCGTCGTAATTTTTACTCTTTTCAGGTTTTTTCGCCGGCATGCAGAATGTTTAAACAAATAATTGCTGGTCATTATAACATTTTTAGACCCATTCTGCCCATGTAAAAAAACGTTAAAATAAGGGATAATTAGTTGACTTTTTTAATATTATGTGTATAATATTAGATGTCATTTCTGAGAGGAAGTCGAAATGGAAGATGTTCTTAATCAAGAAGCAGAGACCACTCAACATATACCGGTTGTGGCAAAAATCCTGCTTGCGGTGTTAGCCGTTACTGCTGGTTCACTCCTCAACAGCTCAGGTGGGGCACTGCTTGCGGGCATTGCTGTATACCTCGCTTTCAAGACAGTTCGGAACACATCCGGGCATGATCGATGGTTACTCATCACTGCCGGTATCATCGGCCTCAATGTGAGTCTTACCACCCTGTGGTATGGGGTAATCGGCAACTACGTTGATCCTGAACTGGCGCCAATCTGGTCGAAGTTTGAGTGTGATTACTCAGGCGGAAGCGATGTGTACTGCCCCAGTTACGTTACTGATAAGCGGGACAAAATCCTGGCGAAGCGAGGTGTCACTACCACCATTGTCTGGTGGGCTACTGGGAGCGCCCTTAATCAGGGCGAACCAGTCACGCACCACAATGTGCAAGGTCTGGCGATAACCTATTGGTTTCCCGAATTCTAAACTGCCCGAGTGGTGTGTGTCTCAAAATGTACAGAGACACACACCCGCGGGCTTTTTTATTACTACCGGACTTCCCAACCTTTGTCGGCGACGACCTTGTAGACGGTATCCATATATCCAGCAACCTCATCATCAGTCAAGGTTTTTTCAAATGACTGAAAGACGAGACGGAAGGCGTAGGAGGTTCTCCCCTCTTTTGTAAAGGTGTCAAAGAGAGAAAGTCGGACAAGCAAGTCGCCAGCAGCGTGTGTGATGGTTGCTTCAATATCATAGGCCAACTCTCCTTCGCCCACCCACAGCGCAATATCGCGACTAATGGCTGGATAGACTGACACTGCTTTGTACATTGCCGGACTATGGGAAATAAATTCTCCGTATGAAGATGGCACCGGTAAGGTTGGTAATAGAGCTGAAAGATTTGCTTCCGCTACCCCTTTATCGACCTTCCAATCGATTGGAAGGTTTAGTATGGTTTCAACTGTAGCACAAGCGGTCTTGAGGATGGCGTCATCTTTCGGATTATAACCATTGCCCTTGGTACGAACTCCAAGTGCGAGAGAAACATACTCAGTAACTGACGTGGAGGTCTTATCAAACACGGTACCAATTTCAAATACCCTGACATCTGTCACGCCAAGTAAATCAGTATGAAGAAAGTTAGCATCGAGCGCTTTTTCAATGTTTTTAGTAAGTGTATTGCGAAGATAACTCTTATCGGCAGCGAGAGCATTTTGTAATTGTATTTCTGCTTTATTGGTGAAGGACGAGGTAATAATTTCTGAAAAACCATTTTCAATCAGCTCTTGTCGAATGGCTTCGGTATAAAATTGTCGCACGTTTACTCGACTGACTGACTGGGGTTCTGGTGGGATTGCCACAATGGTATGGAGTCCATGGATACGACCAATCTCCTCAATAAAATCTTCTGCAATCAATAAGTCATTACGCTCCCATGGTCCAACGACCGTAAAGCTCTCAGGTGTTTCGGCTGTCACCTCTGCTCCAATTCGAAGCATAATGTCTTTCATTTCAGATGGTGACAAAGATAAGCCGAGCAATGCGTTTACCTGCACAAAGGGTACCGTCACTTCAGGATTTATTTTTTTAGCTTGATATGAGTCAACCCAACCCTCGAAGGTACCACCAGCGGTATCAGTGATAAGTTTTATGACTTCTGCCTGCGCAATCGGAACGAGTTCACGAGATGGTTCGTTTTCAAATCGCTTACTAGCGTCAATGACGATACCGAGGCGGCGAGCAGTTTTACGAGTGATAGTTGGATTAAAGTGAGCCGCTTCAATAAGAATATGTTTAGTACCGCTGTGTACCCCAGCAAACCGACCGCCTTTTACTCCCGCCAAACCAATTGGGGTATCGGTCGCTCCATCAACAATCAGTAACTCAGTTCCCTTGAGAGTTACGACTCTGTCACCTTCAGTCCCACCCTCAGGGAGTAAAGAAACCGTTTCATCTGGTCGGGCATGGCGTATGACAAAATTCCACTTCCCATCAACCTGGGTAAACAAGTCGGCATCATAGGCATGAGTTGGTTCACCAATGGCATACATGACGTAGTTGGTAGCATCGACAATGTTATTGATAGAACGGACTCCGAGTGCATTGAGTCGCTTCTTCAACCACTCAGGTGATTCTTTTACTTCAATGCCAGTTATTAAGGCAGCTGAGAAACGAGGGCAAGCGGTAGGATTTTCAATTGTAATAGTGATTTTATCAGTGACGGCAAGCTCTACCGTTTGTTGTAGCGGATCAAGTGTAAGCTGCGTATTAAGCAGTGAAGCGAGCTCACGCGCAATTCCTCTGTGACAGAGGCAGTCACTAGCCCGGTTCGGTAGCACACTCACGTCAATCACCGTCTCCCCTGCCACCTCATCAACACCATCCACTTCAAAAGAATGGAAGGTCAAAAGCTCTTCCACTTTTTCTGGAGATGGGAGACTGTCTCCAACATACTCTTTTAACCATGAGTGTACGACTTTCATATTCAGTCCGTTAGAGATAGAAAACTTTTTAAACGATTTTTTATGTATCTTTTTCCCATACAAGTTTTTAAGTATTTTTCTCTGTTAAACGCGTCAGTTTGACTAAGACACATTTCGTAATAAATAATTTCAACAGGAAGTCTATCCTTTGTGGAAGTGACATAACCTTGTTGATGTTGTTTAAAACGTTTTCGTAAATCATTTGTACAACCAGTATATAACTTATTATCGTTAAGACTTTTGAGTACATAGACATAATATGACATATTAATCTCTAACGGACTAAAACTGATTTACAAACCTAAGGTCGCCGGTGTAATAATCACGAATATCTTCTACGCCATATCGCATCACCCCAAGCCTATCAACTCCAATCCCAAAGGCATACCCTGAATAAACAGTTGGATCAATACCGCAGTTGCGAAGTACGTTTGGGTGCACCATTCCGGCCCCCATGACTTCAATCCACTTCCCCGCGAGCTTTGAATTACCATCAAGTAGTTTCATATCTACCTCAACACCTGGTTCGACAAACGGGAAGAAGCTCGGTCGAAAGCGTACCTCAGTGCTCCCACTAAAAAACTTTGAAAAGAAGTATTCGAGCGTGCCCTTGAGGTGACCAAGATTAATATCTTTGTCGACATGCAATCCTTCCAGCTGATAAAACTGCGCTTCGTGAGTAGCGTCAGTAGCTTCATTTCGGAATACCTTACCCGGTACAATCATCTTGATTGGTGGTTGGTTATGTTCCATAAACCGAGCTTGAACTGGACTGGTATGAGTTCGCAGTACCATTGGCTCGCTAACATCTTTGGTCTTAAACCAAAACGTATCCTGCATATCGCGCGACGGGTGATCTTTCGCTACGTTTAATTTATCAAAATTGTATTCTTCTGTTTCAGCTTCTGGACCTTCCGCAAACACAAAACCAATCTCCGAAAAGATGTGATTGATTTCGGCAATCATCTGTGACAGCGGATGTTGATGGCCAGCCGGGATTTGGTGCATAGGAATTAGTTATCTGCTTCGATTGTTGTAAGCAACTCAAAATATCGACCGTCTTCCTCTACGTATATATTGTCATCGGTAACCACTACCTCAAAGTCATCCCCTTCGTAAATCTTTTGGGTATTTTGCCACGCTCGGTCGTCAATCTCTGTAACATAGAGACCGTCTTCTAATTTGAGAATAACAAGATCATTCACATCAGGAAAGAAGAAGAACGAGTCGACTGTTTGCCACTTTCTATCAAGTTTGATTTCACTCCGGCAAGCGCGCGTATTGGCAAACCATAGTGGTGTGGTTGTAGAGAGCCGTTGTGTATCAACCTGCAAAGCGACATGCTCACCATACCGGGTCGCCAGTGTACTCGTCGCGGCATCAAACACGCAGAAATAGTGCGGTACAGTGTTCTCTGATCCAACCCAGCGCGCGTACAGTTCATTTTCTCTTAAGACGATGCGCATATTGTTTCGCTCAATAAATGCTTCAGTGGTAGAAGCAACCGGGACACTGCTCGTTGCAAACCGAAACTGTTCAAGTTGTGTTTCAATTCGGTCAACCAATGTCGATGAGGCAGCAGTACTACTCGCCATCTCGGTGAAAAGGCTCATTACAAAATCAAATTCAGTGTTAGCTGTCAGGGTACCCGTAGCGGTGGTGGTTGTAACCAAAAATGGTTCGGTGGTTGTACCTTTTGCAAAAAGGTTAGTTGAGGTACTGCTCTCAATAAACACCCCGACTCCAGTGGCATTTCGGTATTCTGGAATTGGGCGGATTTGTGGTTCGACCGGCATGTTAAAGGCTGCTACCTCAGTCACTATATATGGATCAACCGGAAGTTCTTTTACCCAAGTTTGTAAACCATTCCCTTGTACCACCAACCGATGAACTCCATTTTCAATATTTTGGATATAGTAGGCACTCCGAAAGAGACGCGGACGGTCTACTTGCACCTCATCTAAATAGACGTCTACATCAAGATTATTTGTCGTAATATAAATTCCACCCGTAGTAACAATTGTCGTTTCTTCATTTTCAAAACTCAGACGGTAGCCTGACGTGTAAAAAATAAAAATCGGCAAGGTGACGAGAAAAATTGCCAAAAGTAAAAAGAAGAAACTTTGCCGTTTACGATATGAGAGTAATTTAATTTGTGGTTCAGTTGGCATAGAGGTTATTTGACTCGTTTTGGGGTTACCCAGAAGCCCATGTACCGACCAAACATCAGTCGGGTCTGGGCATCAAGACCTGGCAAAGCGCTAAAGATAATCATCGTGATAGGAACCATAATCCACTGGAGTACCATTACGACATATTTAAAACGAGAGTATTTCTCTGGTCGAGGCGGTGTCAGTGACAGTGAGATGATTGAAGAAATAACTAATCCAATCATCGCGATAATGAGAAGATTTCGCACCATGATAGGTAACTCGTAGGAAAGTACTGTTTCATGAAATTCACGAGTCCCTAAGAAAATTGGAGCCCACCCTAAAATGAAAAGCATGATGGGATTGGTCACCAGTGACCAATACCCTTCCCCTTGAAGTGCCGCAATTGCTAGTCGCTTTTTGAGAGGAATATTTTTGTTCTTCGTAAAGTGAAAAGTAATGTATACCCAGTTCTCAACACCATAGGTCCACCGTCGGTGTTGTTTGTAGATATTTTTAATTGTTCCGAAGAAGGTTGGTGCGATTGTAGCGTCCATCGAGATGGGATATGAAAGCGGCACAATATCAAACACTCCATCATTGGCAATCAAAAGGTTCCAATAAATACGCGAATCTTCACTCACGACATTTGCTTGCCCATAGCCTATTTCATAGAGCGCTTGGTATGACACAGAGTGAGACGAGAACGTAGCGGACTTATCAGGCCGTTCCTGCATAATCATTTGCCAAAAGGTACTCGACATCGCCATTACCCGAGACAAAGCCGGAGCTTCCCAGAGATTGTTATTAAATAATGGCACCGGTTGAAAAGCACTCTTGTAAGGATGTTCACTATTCAAGAAGTGCCACATAAGGCAGTTAAAGTAGTCAGGGTAAATAACCGTATCCACATCAAAAATAGAAGTGATGATATCTTCGTTCGGGATGTTGTTGGCAGCAATTATCTCAGTATGAACCTGATGAAGGGCATGGTGTGTGTTTGACCCCTTACCAGCCAGTTCACCTGGAATATCTGCTGGGTGAGCTGAAACCAAGAAGTGACCAAACATATGACCGTACTTTTCTTGCATGGCATGACCTTGCGCAACAGCCCCCTCGCCTGCTCGCTCTTCAGCTGCCAACACAACAATCATTTTTTTAAGATCATACTTGGCTGCAGTAAGACCTCGTAGTGCTTCTTCAAGCACCTCTACCGGTTCGCTGTAATACGGAAAGATAATTAAATGATGGAATTTTTGGTACGGTAGTGCACTAACCAGCATCTGCCAATCAAGTTGCATATGGTGCTTAAGACGCTTCCAGTTATACCGGACGTGGTAAGAAAGGAAGATTGTCTTTAATACCCAGTAGATAGCAAAAGCAATAATGAAATAAGCCGCCCAGAATGGGAAATAGATTGAAGCGAGAATCACTCCAATCAAAGCTGACCACGATAGCGCTCCTGGAACAATCTCAAGAAACCGATAAAAACGTCTATCAGACCCGGTGAGTTCCGTGGCACGACCGACCTTAAAGTCAGGCCGTCTCGCGTAAGGAAGTAAATGCGACTGTGATTCTTCCGACATGTGTACCCCGGAGTATACCGCGTTTTCAGGGGGAAATAAAGGTATTGTGGTGCTTATTTAACTCAGCGCGTAAGAGTATTTAGACCATCGGATAATTGCCTCTATGGTATTATTATATATATGAAATGTCTCACTTGCTCAAAAGAGCTAAAGCCCTATCAAAAGAAATATTGTTCAAATCTGTGCCAACATGAGCAGCAGAATCGTGAATATATTAAACTCTGGAAAGCAGGACAGGCAGATGGAAATCGTGGCAAAAAAGTAAAGCTTTTATCAAAACACTTACGTCGCTACTTAATATCTAAACATGACGAAAAATGTTCTCAATGTGCATGGTCAATAAAACATTCAGTTACTGGAGTTGTACCTCTTGAGATTGATCATATTGATGGTAATGCAGAGAATAATGCCGAAGAAAACCTACGACTCTTATGTCCAAATTGTCACGCACTAACCCCGCACTTTAGAAACTTAAATCGCGGACACGGTCGAACATGGAGAAAATAAAAGGACCGCTGTGAAGCGGTCCTTTTATTAGATTGTTTCAAATTTTTGAGCCGCCTGTCAGGCTCGAACTGACGACCTACGCGTTACAAATGCGTTGCTCTACCAACTGAGCTAAGGCGGCTAAAAAATTTTAAACTCTTTGAAGAAATATTTTTTGTTACAAATGGTTCGAACGTATCCCATACGTTCTTACCTCTCCCAACTAAACCAAGGCGGCTTATTTATTGGTGCCCTGCATCATAGCAAATCCTCCAAAATTTACTAGTGGGTATCTTCGAGCTTGTCGTGCCGAATTCGCGCTTGCTCTTCGGGAGTCAAAGCAACCTTGGCTTTATGCTCTGCAACCTTGCTTAAGTGATTATCAGAAAACGTATTTCTCATTTCAGCCCGGAGAAGTTTGGCTTTCTGACGATTATTTTCAAAATGAGCTTCGATATATTCATATGTTCTAAGCAGCACCGTTAGAAACGTACGAAGTAGTGAATGAATACTGTAATACCACCCCAGCTGTACCACATACCGAGCAAAGTTTCGCCACGCCTCTTTAGCTCGGCGACCTACTTCAATAAACAGATAATCAAGCCAACTACGAAAGCGCTTCAGAATGAAGCGCTTTCCTGTTCTTTTTTCAAATTGTACCACTACCGTTAACACTATCCATAAGCTCAGGCTTATTACAAACGTTGTGAGAGGTGGTGTAAGCATTACATTATTTTACCGCCACTCGGGAAATTTTCACAATTGAAACATTTTCGCCGAATTTCTGAACGGCACCACTTACCATTTCCTTAATAGTTATATCTGGGTTTTTGATGAATGGTTGTTCAAGGAGGATTTGATCTCTAAAGTAAGAAGCCAACTTCCCTTCCATAATTTTCTCTTGCATGTCAGCTGGCTTATCAGCTACCTCAGCTGCAAAAACTTCTTTAGCTTTTTCGATTGCTTCAGCTGGTACTTCTTCACGTGTGATGAAGCCCGGATTATTAGCTGCTACTTGCATTGCAATGTCACGAGCCAACGCTACGAACTCAACGTTCTTAGAAACAAAGTCTGTCTCACAACCAAGCAGTACCATAGCAGCCACCTCGTTCGTATTATGAACATATGAACCTACAGCGCCCGCGCCAATCTCTCTATCAGACTTCTTATCAGCAGCTTCACTTCGCTTCTTCTTAAGGATGATGACCGCCTTCTCCATGTCACCATCTGCTTCTTCGAGTGCTCGCTTACACTGCATCACTGAAATACCAGTCATGTCACGAAGTTCTTTTAATTGTGCTGAAGTAATTTCCATAAAATACAAAACTTAAGAATGAACAAATAAATTTGACCGAGCTGGCAGCGTGCCGACTTACGCAGTCTTTCGTCGTGTGAATGAAGATTCACGAGGGGCTACTGGGCGTGGGACATATGCTGCTGCTCCTTCTTGATATGCCTTAGCGAGTTCTTCAAGTACGAGCTTCACACTTGTTTGTAGTGAATCATTGGCTACAACTGGATAGGTAATTTTATCAGCGTCACAGTCAGAACTCATGATACCGATAACGGGTACACCACAGGTAGCAGCTTCCGTGACCGCAATCACATCGTGTCGTGGGTCAACCACCACCATGAAGTCAGGAGCCTTTGTAATTTTTGAAATACCAAAGAAATTGAATGTGAGTTTATCCATTTCTCGACCAATCATCACTCGTTCTTTCTTTGTGTACTTTCGTTCAAGTTCACCTGATTCTTTTTCCTTCGTAAGGGTATCGAGTCGGTTGATACGCTTTTTGATTTCTGGCAGGTTAGTCAACATCCCTCCAATCCATCGGTTTGCTACATATTGGAAACCTCCCTCTTCAGCGATTTTCTTCACGAGCTTTGAAGATTCATCTTTTGTACCAACAAACATTACCGTCTTACCAGTAAGACCAGCTTGTTTGAGAACTTCTTTTGCTGTTTCAATTGAAGCTGAGGTTTTCTCGAGATCGAAGACATCGACACCATCTTTAGTGGCGAAAAGGTACGGAATAACGGTTGGGTGTCGGCGACTCTTTTTGAAACCAAAATGAGCTCCGGCTGTAAACAGACGTTGGATTAATGTTGTATCGTTGGATGTTGACATAATAATAGTTATAGGCAAAAAGCGTAACCGCTTAGCGACGAGATGGTAGCATAGCCACCATTATTCTGCAACAGCTTCGCCACTAGCTTCAGCTGTTAAAGCCTCGACGATTGAACCAATTCCCCCAGCCATAATCTCTTCGAGGTTATGCCACGACTGCTTAATCCTGTGGTCAGTCACCCGACTCTGCGGGAAATTATAGGTACGAATCTTTTCCGACCGGTCCCCTGTCCCAATTTGACCTTTTCGTTCTGAAGCATGCTTCTTTGCCCCCTCTTCATCATGAATAGCTTCGAGCTTCGCCATCAGGAGTGTCATAGCCTTTTCTCGGTTTTTGAGCTGAGAACGTTCTGATTGTGAGCGAACATCGATACCGGTTGGCTTATGGATGAGCCTAACGGCAGTTTCTACCTTGTTGACGTTCTGCCCACCTGCTCCACCTGCTCGCGAGAACTCCATATCAATATCTCCAGGATTAATCTCAAAGAGAGGCTTTTTACGCATTGGTAACACCGCCACAGATGCAGTAGAGGTGTGAATTCGGCCCGCTTTTTCAGTTACCGGGATTCGTTGTACTCGGTGCACACCGGTTTCGTACCGGAGTGAATCGTAGACAGTCGGGCCTACAATTTCAAAGGCAGCCTCTTTGTACCCACCTGAAGTAGCTCTTGATTCGTGATCTTTTGAGTACGCCCACCGTTGTACTTCGGCATACCCGAGATACATGAGAGCAAGCTCTTCAGCAAACAGAGCCGCTTCATCTCCACCAGCGGCCGCTCGTACTTCAAGCACTACTCCGTACGGTTTCACCTCTTCTTCTTTCGAAGACTCAATGATTCTCGCCATTTCATCAAACGACGCTTTGAGTTGCTCATCGAGCTCGGCTAATTCTTCGTTGGCTAATTCGACCATTTCTGGGTCATTCAAAAGCTCCGCAGCGAGCTCGCGTTTTTTCATCAATGCATCAAACTGCGTACACAAAAATTGTGTCTTATGATTGTCTCTAAAAGATTGTAGGGTTTCTTCAGAAAAGTCCATGGGAGGTATACTACACAATAAAACGTGAAAATAGAAGCGTTCTTAACTCATGCTAATTAACAAAGGCGATAAAATGATTTAGATGCTAGGCACAAAAACAAAAATCGCGTGAGGTGTACTAGACGTACATTGAACGCGATTTTTGTTTTTTAACGACGCAGATGAATTATTTTTTCGCCTTTGCCTGTCGAGCTTTGAACCGTTCTACTCTACCTGCAGTATCCATCACCTTCTCCTGTCCAGTATAAAACGGGTGTGAAGCACTGGTTACATCTACTTGTGCCAAGGGGTATTCTTGACCATCAGTCCACTTGTCAGTAGCTTTTGTAGCAATTGTTGAACCAACCAATACACGCTCCCCGCTGGTGTTATCGTGGAAAATGACTGGTCGGTAGTTCTTTGGGTGAATATCAGCTTTCATATATGACGAACACTATAGCAGATAGTAGCCTTTTGGCAATACTTATTGGCCAAGAATCTGAATTTCTCCCGCTAAGCGAGATTTTCGATTCATAACCTGGTCACCATAGAAGGCATTGGCAGGATTTGAAGCTCCACCCCAGCCTGAGTAGTACCGTAATGCGGCGAGCCTATCTCCAGCGTAGGTACCATCGGCCCCGTTGTCTCGCATCAAAAGAGCGGTCGCGATAAAGGCGTCCTGATTGTTAAATGGATTTGAAGGACCACTTCCACCATTAATTCTTCGAATTGCATCACTCGCTTGGTTATAGACAAATCCTCCAGCCCCATTGCTGACAATTCCACCATAGATAGCCCAGGTTGAAGGAATGAACTGTGATGGCCCCATGGCTCCACCCCAGCCATGTCGAACGCCATTTTGGTAGATTGGACAAGAAACGGTTCGAGTAAATGGATCAAAGCCAAGGATATTTGCAATTGCCATGAAGACTGGTTCATCACGTGTTGGGTGCATAACTGGTCGATCGCTTTTGTTGTCAGTAAAGAGACAGCCTCCAAGGTTTGAACCGAGGTTACTTTCTTGTTCAAGGATGGCTAGAATAAGTGCGGTATCAACGCCAGTTACCTGATTGGCATACTTAGCCAGTCGTACCGCTTCTGGGAACGGAATACTCCCTCCACCTCCGAGGAGTTGGAAGAGTGCATTTCGAAGCTGAGCAGCTGTTCGCTGCTGTGATTCGAGTAGTTCTTGGTAGACTGACTCCTCACCCTTTGTCACAGTCAAAATCTCTTCTTTTTGCTGTTCCTTTACCTCTATCCGTTCCTTTTCAAGTTCTTGAATCAGTCGCATCTCTGCTTCTGTTTGTTGCTTGACCTCAAGCTCACCTCGCTCATTAATAGTATCTCGTTTGATACCATGCAAAATTTCCAGTGAATCATTTAATGACTCTTTGAGATTTTGATAGGTTGCTACATCAGTAAAAAACTCCGAGAAACTCTCTTTACTTAACATCACCTCAACCAAACTAAAATCATCAATAGTGGCCGACTTGCGTACCAAGTCTGCTAATGATTGCTGTTGCTTCATCGACTTCTCTTCTAAGATTGAAAGGACCACTCCCTTTTCACCAATCTGATCTGAGAGTTGTTCAATCGCTACTGAACGGGCTTGAATACCGAGCTGTGCTTGCTTAATCTCACCTTCAATAATTGCCATGTCTCGTTCGAGTGAGCGGCGTTCCGTCCGCTTCCCCTCTACAAGTTTTTCTTGGGCTTGAATTTGTCGTTCAACATTTGAGAGTTCTGCTTGCAAACGCGCTCGACGCTCCGCTTCTGTTTCAGCGAATGCCTGCAGTGGCCCGAGCAATAAACTGACACTAAGAAATATCGTAAGGAATGTCCTAAACATGGTTATAAGTATACCAAAAAATAACGAACCAGATAGTCACCCTTACCCACATCTACCGGCGCCTGCTCTAAAATGATGTATAGCTGATGTTATACTCAGAACATATGTCAAACCAATATGATTTTGTAGCCATCGGCGATATTTTAATCGACGCTTTTATTGAACTAAATAAAGACCAAGCTGATGTATCAATTGACCTCGATTCGGGACGAAAAACCCTCCATATGCCATTTGGCGGTAAAATCCCCTACAACGATGTCGTTGTCTTACCAGCTGTCGGAAATTCTCCGAACGCCGCTGTGTCCGCTCACCGGCTAGGGCTTGAAACCGCCCTCGTGACGAATATTGGCCATGATAAATTTGGAAAGGAGTGTCTTGATGCGCTTCGCCAGGAAGGTATTCATACTGACTTTGTAAAGATTCATGAGGGTAAAAAGACCAACTACCACTACGTACTTCGCTATGGTGCGGAACGAACAATTTTGATTAATCACGAAACCTACCCATACGCACTCCCTGATTTCCCTGTCCCACCTCGATACATCTACTTCTCTTCAGTTGGTGAACATGGTATCGCCT
Organism: Minisyncoccia bacterium; assembly: GCA_041738755.1. GTDB lineage: Bacteria > Patescibacteriota > Minisyncoccia > Phycocordibacterales > UBA918 > OLB19. The sequence continues at coordinate 92,190 of JBGSPE010000003.1, forward strand.
TCCATCACGAAATTGCTCAGTATGTCATCGAACACCCTGAGACAAAGCTCGTATTCCAACCAGGAACCTTCCAAATTAAGCTCGGCGCAGTTGAACTCAAAGATGTCTACAGCAATACCGAAATCTTCTTCTGTAACAAAGAAGAAGCGCAGGAAATCTTAAATACCACCGAACAACATCTCCCGACGCTCCTACGCGGTATTCGTGCGCTTGGTCCAAAAATCCCTGTTATTACTGATGGTCCAGCGGGAGCCTATGTTATTGATGGCGATGATCAAGCATGGCATATGCCAATGTACCCAGATCCGAGCGAACCAGTTGACCGAACTGGTGCGGGTGATTCATTTGCCTCAACCTTCACGGCCGCTATCGCGCTCGGCAAAAGTCCGGAAGAAGCACTGTCGTGGGGACCGGTTAACTCGATGTCAGTGGTACAAAAAATTGGCGCTCAAGCTGGACTCCTTACTATGGAAGAACTCCAAAGTTACCTAGATAACCGACCAGCCGACTACGTACCAACCAAAATTAATTAGTCTCTAATTACAAAAAAGCCGAGGACCGTTGGTCCTCGGCTTTTTTAATATCTCTACTTCTCTTATTCCAAAGCCTTCGTCGCAGCAGCAATAATCGCTGGCACATCCATACCATAGTGCGCTACCAATTCATCAGGCTCACCTGACTGTCCAAACACATCATCAATTCCCACTCGAACAATTTTCGTTGGTCTGACTTCACTTAGAAATTCTGCTACCGCACTACCCAATCCCCCTATCTTTTGGTGCTCTTCAACGGTAACTAAGGCATCGTGTCCCTCCGCTAAGGCACGAACGGCTTCAGTATCAAGTGGCTTAATCGTTGCCAAGTGAAGCACCGTCGCTCCAATTCCTTGGGTTTCAAGTTCTTTGGCTGCCATCAGCGCATTAAAGAGGAGTGAACCTGTAACCACAATCCCGACAGAAGTAGCGTGCGAGGCATTTTTGGTATACATGATTTCGCCTTTACCAATTTCAAACGGTGACGCAGCTGTGGTAACAACCGGTGTATCGCTTCGTCCCAACCGGAAGTACACTGGCCCGTCATACTTCGCTGCAGCCAAGGCTACTTTCCTTGCTTCATGAATATCAGCTGGTGCAATGACCACCATATTTGGCATCGCGCGCATAATTGCAATATCTTCAGTCATTTGGTGTGTGGCGCCATCTGGTCCAACGGAAATACCGGCGTGAGCACCGACGATTTTTACATTGCTATTATTGTACGCAATAGTCGTACGAATCTGTTCCCAGTTACGGCCTGGTGAGAAGGTTGCATAGGACGCAATAAATGGAATCTTCCCCATTGCTGCCATCCCAGAAGCCACTGACGCTAGGTTCTGCTCTGCCACACCGACTTGCACAAATCGCTTTGGAAAGGCTTTTGCAAACGCATCTGTTTTGGTTGATTCTGTAAGGTCACAACAAAGAGCAACGACCCGCTCATCACGAGTACCAGCTTCGAGAAGTCCTTCACCATAGCCAACTCGATTGGCTTTTCGTTCAACTCCTTCTGGAGTAAGGTTTGGTTGTAAATGACTGGCGAACATATAATGACTGGGAAATATAATTATGAAATATCTTGAGCTTGAATCGTTCCGGCAAGCGTACGGAGTTTTTCAAGAGCAACAGCTGCTTGCTGACCTTTGGCTACTCGGTCCTCCGGCCCCTTCCCTGGTGGATTACCGTGCCACCTGAAATCTCGTTCAAACACATCGACTCCTTTTGAGGCAATCGTGTGCGCAATAATAAGTGATGGCTGACTATATACGGCCTGGGCTTTTCCGATAGCATCATTTAAGGCGCGCATACTATGTCCATCAACTTCTTGTACATCGAAGTTAAAGGCGGCAAACTTTTCTGCCAGTGGTTCAAGGGGCATAACATCTTTTGTGTAGCCATCAATCTGAATACCATTTCGGTCAACAATTACAATCAAATTATGTAATTGTTCCTTACCTGCCAAAAGAGCGGCTTCCCAGATTTGTCCTTCGTTCAATTCCCCATCACCGGTAAGACAATAGAAGTACTTTGATGAGTAGGGGTTGTCCATTCGCTCGGCCAAAGCCATACCAATCGCTTGTGAGAGACCTGACCCCAGCGGTCCTGAACTTGTTTCAATTCCAGGTAGTACCTCTTTGTGTGGGTGACCCTGCAAACGACTACCAAACTTCCGAAGGGTTAACAATTCATCAACCGAGAAGTATCCTGCGTGAGCCAAAGTAGCGTAGAGCACGGGGCAGATGTGGCCGTTTGAAAGTACAAGTCTGTCACGCTCTTCCCACTCAGGATTCTTTGGGTCATGTTTTAAAATTGCAAAATAAAGGAGCGTAAAGATATCCGCCATTCCTAAGGGGCCTGCAGTGTGACCACTACCAGCTTCAGAAAGCATTTCAATAATACTTTGGCGGATAGTATTAGCGGTGAGTTCCAGTGTGCGAACTTCAGTTGAGGTAAGGTACTTCATATAATGCTAGTAGTATAGCAACTCACGTACGCTGTTGCTGTGACTTATTCACCGACCAGTGCCTTCAGTGCTTCATAGGCAGCGCGTGGATCAGCCTGCTTCACAATCGCCGAGCCAGCAATAAATCTATCAGCTCCTGCTTTTTTTAATGATTGAATCGTGTCAGCATTTACCCCTCCGTCGACCGTAATAGAATAGTTAGGAAACCGTTGTCGCAGTAAGGCGACTTTTTCGATTGTTTTTGTATCGAATACTTGTCCTTGGGCACCAATCGTTTCTACTCCCATCACTTGAATATAGTCTGCCTCCTCTACGTATGGCAAGAACGTTTCAAGCGGGGTATCACCATGGAAGGCAACACCAATTGAGACTGTCGTATGTTCTTTGAAGCGCTTAAAAGCCTCAAGTGAAAGTGACTCAACGTGAAAAACCAACATATCAGCCCCTGCCTTTACCCAGGCGTTTGCAGCAGCTATCGGGTTCGCTACCATCAAATCAATCTCCAGAGTGTAACGGTCAGTGTGTGGTTTAACCGCTACCGGTTCACCAAGAGGGTTGTATGGCCACGAAACAGTTGGGACAAATACACCGTCGACGACATCAATCTGTAACTCACGAGCAAAGAGAAGTGCTCCTGTTGCGGACACTACCTCGGCTTCTGTAGTCGGTATGAGAGCAGGAACAATCGAAATGTACGTCATAATAATTATTTAGATACTTGTTCAGCTTTTTTGATTCTCCGCTGGTACTTTGTCTCAGGTGAAGCGGGTGTTGTAAGCCACTCAAGGATGACTTCTTTGGCTTCTTTTTGCGAGACAAAGCGAGACCCAATAGAAAGTATATTGGCATCATTATGTTCACGACTAAGCCTCACAATGTCTTTATTGCCACCATAGTATACGGTGGCTCGGACGTTCTGAAATCGATTTGCGAGCATTGCTTCACCTTGACCTGAACCACCGAAAATAACTGCTTTTGTCGTAGCTGGTTGTGTGCTCACCGCTTTGGCTGCCAAGCTAATGTAATCTGGATAATCATCTTCAGGAGCAAGCGTCGTTGCTCCATGATCAACCACTTCGTACCCTTCAAGTAATAACCATAGCTTCACACTATTTTTCAACTCAAAACCAGCATGATCAGTAGCCAAGTGAATCGTACATGAGGTTGAGTCGTTCATTGTTAGGTAGTCATCCGCGCCACAGCTGCCACGTGTTCGACCAATGTTTGTGTGTAGCTTGTCTCGTTGTCGTACCAGGCAAACACCTTTACGAGGTTGCCATCAACCACTCGAGTAAATGAGAGGTCGGCAATAGAGCCTACTTTTGAACCAATAATATCTGACGATACCAACGGTTCGCTCGTAGCCGTAAAAATATGCTTCCATCGATCTTCCCCGGCCGCTTTCGTGAGTGCCGCATTTACTTCTTCAACAGTAGTATTACGAGAAGCGATGAATGTTACATCAACGATTGATCCAACTGGTACTGGTACCCGCAAGGCAATTCCATCGAACTTACCGGCAAGTTCAGGATGAGCTTTGGTCGTCGCCTTGGCAGCACCGGTTGATGAAGGAATAATATTAAGAGCTGCCGCCCTGCCATCACGAAACTCTTTTTTGCTTGGACCGTCAACCAATGCTTGAGAAGCGGTGTAGGCATGCACCGTACTTAAAATGGCTTTTTCAATTCCAATGGCTTCTTTTAAGATAGCAACCAGTGGACTTGTGGCGTTTGTGGTGCACGAAGCGTTAGATGAAATCTGACAGGTCTTTAGTGCTCCTTCATTGACTCCCATCAATACCGTCGCTCCAATTCCCATTTCGTCTCCACTCGCCGGAGCTGAAATAACTACTCGTTTTGCTCCCGCAGTAAGGTGCTTTTTTGAAGCCTCATACGAAGTAAAGAAACCTGTTGATTCAACCACCACGTCGATATTCATACTTCCCCACGGCAACTGCTCTGGTTCACGTTGCTGGACAAATTCAATCCGCTTACCGTCGACGACGAGTGCGTTACCATCAACCGTTACGGTAAATGGACTTCGTCCATAGGCAGAGTCGTACGTCAAAAGGTACGCGAGATTATCGATACTACCAAGATCATTCACTGCCACGATTTCAATATCGGGATGATTAAATGCCGATCGAAAAAACGTTCGACCGATTCTACCAAAACCATTGATTGCTACTCTTGCCATAATAAATAAAAATACTAATTAACTTCCTCTACTATACAAGGAATAGAGCGTAAGTTCATTCTTGTTATCCTCACGTAAGAGTCTTTCGATACGAAACAAAGAGCAAGAACAAAAGTAAAAAGAGTAACGTGAGTGAGAGGAGTGGAATTTGATACGCTATGAAAAAATCTGGCCAAAATACCATCTGTTCTGAACTACGACTTGTGTAAAAATCAATTATTTGCGAGCGAGTTCCCACCACGCGGGCCTCATAATCATAGATAGTAATCGTGAGACCTGAAGTGCCAGAAAGCATCAGTGGAGCAACCGTAGCTTCATAGGCAGTATCGTCGTTATTTATTCGTAGAAGAAATGAGTATGATTTTCGATTGTCAGTTGGGTCAGTCAAGGTGGCGATAATAGTTTTAAGATTTTGAGCGATAGCAGATTTCGGGATTGAAACAAGAAATAGTTCTTCACTTTTTAGTGACAGTCCCTCACTACCAAATGAGTCAGTTCGGCTCCCCTGGGTAATAAATATCTCTGATGGATCAGGCATTCTAAACTCTGGCAATAACCGTTCTGCTTCAGGTACTTCTATAACCGGAGGCGGAACGCCTATTAATCCACCTCCGCTTCCCTCCCCTCCATCACCAGTACTCTCGAAAGCGAAGACTTGTGCAATGGCTCCTGATGAAACGCGGCCAGATTGATCGACCACAAACGCTGTGTAGTAGACAGGAGAATATTGTTCAAGAATGTTTCTATCAAGAAATGTCGTACCACTCCCCTGATAGATAACCGCTCCATCTTGTACATGAGTTGGATACCCCAAGTGGCTCCGGACAATGCGCACATATGAAAATCCCGCAAAGGTAGGTAGTTGCCAATTCAGCGCCACATCAGTGTTTTGTGCCACCGCACTAAACCGAACGACGTTCTCAGGAGCAAATAATGCTTCATTACCCAACGTCGTAAATTGCCCTCGCTCCAAAATAGAAGGGATACCTTGTGGTGAATACCCAATCACTTCATATTCATACACTGTCCCAGGCTCTAAGTCAGTGAGCGTAGTTTGATAGTCACGAAGGAACCGTTCGGTAGCAATGTACCCTAGCTCATATGAACCCGTTCTTCCCCACCGCACTTCAAAGCGAGCTGGCCTGGCAGTTTTAATAGCAAAACTCGTCGTCGAAAATCCTGATGAAATAACAAGTTCATCAAGTACCACTCTCGTGGCAGTACCACCGTTGCTTGTACTCGAAGCAACCACCGGGTCAGGTGGGGGCGGAGGCGTATCTGGTGTAGTGGTCGAAAGGGTCGATGACGTAGCCGAATAATTCCCCGCAGCATCAAATGTTTGGACGTAATATTGATATGTCGTTGATGGGGAGAGGCCGGTATCAGAAAAATTCGTCTGCGTTGTGGTCGCAAACGGATTATTGTCGCGATACAAAACGTAGCCAGCAACAGCAAAATTATCTATTGAGGCGGACCATACGACATCGATTTGCGTACTGGCAATCGGCGTAACTGAGAGTAAGGTGGGGGTCGTTGGCGCTTCGAGATCTTCACCACCAAATATCCTAATATTGAACTGCGAAGTATCTACCTGAGCCCAAGCCACGGAAACAAACAAGAACGTACTGAAGATAAGCGTAAGTACTTTCATTCACTCTATTATAACGGAAGTGCAGTCATGGTGCTGGTTGCTATGTAGAGACCGGAGGCTACTCCAGCATTCTGACCCACTCCCACACGAAACTTCACTGTAGTGGTGGAACCGTTGGGATGGTTAGGCTGACCTGAGCGAGCAATCAATATGTCATTAGTAGTTAATGCTCTCCAGCACCGATCTGTAACATTTCCTGTACCAATATTACAGGCAATACCATTGTCTCTAAATGTTGAACCTGCATGGATTCCTTCGACTGTAAATCCAAAAAATGCTTCCCCATCGCCTACCTCAAACAGGAAGTCTGGAGTTGTTGTTGCTGGATAATTTGCGATACTATCAGTTGGGCTATTCATAGCAGGGTCGTTCGGGGTCGTAATCGTCAAGCTGTAGCCGGACGGACTATCAGTTGTAACGACGACACTAGTTGATCCATTAGAGGTACCACCACTCAATCCGCCAATATCAGGGCTAAGGAAGACCTCAGTCGCATCACTGATACTAATAAAGACCTCTTGCATCTGCTGATAGCCCGCTCGCAAGCTATACGTGGTACTGTCAGATGGTCCGGTTGCCGATTCTCCAATCGTACTTTCAAGTGAAAAAGAGTCTGATTCAGAAAGCCCACCACCATTATTGATGCTATCGCTTTGAATTTGATAATTGCTACTTGAGCGGACTTGCGCAAACCCCAGCTGAAGGCTGGTCAAAATGAGGGTGGTGCAAATCAAGGCGGTAAAAGAATCTTTGAGTAACAGAGAGAGCATAGTCACTATGCCTTACGCTTAAATTCAAATCGCTTAAAGAAAAGTCGGAAACTAAAAATAAAAATGAGGAGAATGAGAAATATTCCACCAATAATTTTATACGGAATTACCCAGAAAGAGGTCGTGACGGTATCTACGATATCATCGTAACCACGATTTATTTGCGCTGTAACAGTATACCGGCCAAGGAGCAATTCTCTGTCCCAGGTGAGTTCACGCACCCGCAGTGACTTCGGTAAAACAAACCACGGTTCAAGCTCAATGTATCCTACCTCTTCACCAAACATATTGGTGATAGAAATTTCTCCGTACGGATTCACATGAACAGACCCGGTATTTTCATACAAAATTCCCAAATCAATAGGACCTTCTTGGTACCACCAGGCATCACCTACTGTACTAATACTTTTGGTTTCACCTGAGGTTTCAATGTCTCCTTCAACAGTAATGAAAAAGAGTGAACCAATCCGAGCAATAACTGGTGACCGTGGTCCGTCAGCAATTTGATTCTCATCAATGCGAACGGTAGAGACTAAAACACTACCGTAGTAGCCCCCTGGTTCTACGTCTGGTGGGATGCTGATTGTTACAGGAATACGAGCTCGCTCACCAAGCTTCAGCTGGAAGGTATCTTGCGGCACCGATACATAATCTCGAATACTATACGGACCGCGAGTTTCACCAGTCAAACTGGCCGCCCCACTTCCATCAGTACTTCCAACAATATCTTCAATTTCTAACTTAAATTCTCGATTGTCACTAATTCGGTTGGTAACCGAAATTTCTCGGACTACTGTTTGTCCTGGTTGTAAAGCAATTTCAGTTCGGCCTGGACCAACCACAAAATCTCCGACCGCAATGTCATTACCAGAGATTTGTTCAGAGACGTACCAATTTCCTGATGGAATAGCACTATCCGGTGTGGTGGTCGGTGTTGTGGTGGCACCCGGAAGAGTTTCATCAGCTTGTGCACCAACTTCGAAGGTAGGTAGTAACAGCGTTACAAAAAGAAAGAATATGAGAGCTTTTTTGCCTGTAGTCGCCATAATCTGTGACCTTCAGGGTACCTTATATATTAAAGAGAGACAAGGTCGCTGTTGCGGTGTAGGTTTGAGCTGTTAGGGCTGGTGTTGCCGCATTAGGAACATGCACTCGAAATTGCAAGGTAGTTGTAGCTCCTGTTGGGGCAGCTGAACCCCGGTTTACAATTTCAAATGGCGTTGTACTTGGTGCTTTCCAGCAGTGCTCTCCTGTGTCAGTACCAGCTGGTACATTACAGGCATTTGAACCGTTATGTAAGAAGGCATCAGCAGTATCAGGAGTCGAAGAAGAGAAGACTGAGTACGCAAATTGGGCAGATCCAGTTGTTGTAAAGTTATATGAAGGAAAGCCACCTACGTCCCCAGCATAGTCAACGATTGATTCACTGTCATCAATATCTCCAATCATAGCTTGCGGGGTGCCATTATCGAAGAAATCAATCTCAACCCGATAGCCAGCCGCATTGTTTGAAAGGACAGAGAATCTCGTTGTACCAGTCGCATTTCCTCCCGTGAGACCATTGATACTACCGGCCATAGTGACATTCACTGGATCCACCAAGAAAGAACTCTCAGCAATAATAGTCTGTCGAATCCGAAAATCAGGCGTGGTATCAACCTGTCCCCGGCTGATTTGTGGCTCAAACGTAAAGTAACTGGCAAACAAGACAGTCATGAGCGCAACGGTTATAACTAATGATTGCTTACTAATGAGCAAGAGGTTTTTAAGTGGGACGTTCATAATGGTTTTAATTTTATACTCTTATTTTATAATAATTTTGTGGGTTTTTTCGTCAAAATTGAAGGTTCTGTGTATAAGTTACTCAAGTAAAAGCAGGATTTTTAGATATCTGCGCCTCCCCCGCTACCACCACCTGACGCTTGGTTGTAGACTCGAACCTGGATTTCATCCAAGCTAAAGACACTTGTCTGATCAGCAGTTAATCTCACTCTGAAATTTGTATTACTAAATTCTGCTACAGACCATGGTGTTCGACCCCACAAGTCTGACGGTCCGCCCGCAGTCAAAACCACATCCGAACTGGCGACATTAGTTAACTCTTTGGTATCAGTCCATGATGAGCCACCATCCCATGACAACTGAGCGGAGAGTATAGCGGTTGGATTTGAACTTCTTATCTCCAATTTTATTTCAATACCCTGGATAGTATTACCAGTATTTATTGGGAAACTATGATTTTGCCAAACTGAAGGATTAGTGTTATTGGCAATTGCACGCGTTTCATCAACCCCATCATAAGAATTAGCAATATCTCTCCAACCACTACCTCCTGTTGGCCGTCTAAAATTTGGATCATTCCCAATCTGCTCACCCGGACCAGCCCCTCCACCAACAACAATCCCGTCACCCACAGGTGCTTCTCCTCCAATATCACTCGCTCGTCCTCCCCCGCCACCGCGTGATTCAAATCGACTATGTTGCCTTGGACTCACACTACCGAAGATATCTTGTACTCCATTTTCATCTTCAGCCACCACTCCACCAGGGTAGAGATTAATAGTCACGGCAGAGTCTCTTGGTGGAGCATTCCAGTCAGCTACTACGAGGTAATTTTGTGCACTTGAAGTACTAATAACAAAATCTTCATTGAACACAATTGTGCCAGTCTCTGACTCAGCATCAATTATCATAACGCCAGTGCCAGCAATCACTTCATCACCAGCAAGCCCTCCATTAAACTCACCACTAGGCATTAAGTCTCTCACGAGTCGAATATTGGTAAAGTCTGCGGAATCAATATTAGTTACACCACTCAAATCAAAAGTAAGACTGGTCAAAGTCGCAGTACCACTTTCAGGAATGAGTTTAAAAGCAAATAATTCCTCGTCAGTCTTGTTTTGGAAATTAAAGGCGTTACTCACCTGCCCCTGATCATGGTTTGCAATAGTGCTACTACCACTGATTGCCTCGTTTACAAAGAACCAATTAGTATTATTGCCACCATCAACAGAACTAGTGGCCGAGATAGAAGTAGAAGCAAACGAATCCTTTACATCGACAAACTCTACATTAATTTGTGAGCCAGACACATCAAGCCCCCACGCTGTCCCACTTGCAGTAGAGCGAAGATATACTTCGTTACCAGCAGTACCAGCCAAATCGATATTTTGGATAGTACTGGTTGCTCCTGCCAAAAATGCCGCTGACGTACCGGGGAGCATCGTATAGGTATTTGTCACAGTTAGTGGTGCACCGTAGGTTACCGACTGAGTGGTGGAGCCATTTTGTGATTCGTTAGTAACAGTTAGATTATAGAATTCAAGCGTTCCTGTCGCTACCTGCGCTGCCACACCACCAAACACAACCGTACTCGTTGCCGGTTCAAAACTTCCCGCGTTTGTAAAGTCACCTAATATAGATAACTCATCTGTGACTTTGAGACTACCGTTTTGGGAAATTTGTACATCACTGGTTGAAGCGGTAACGATGTTGGCCGTCTGGCCAATGACTTGACGGTTATTTATAAGTGAATTCACCCCACCATCATCTCTAAATCCAACCACAACATATAATCCTTCTCCAAAGGTAACTCCAGTTGCAAATTGATCCCCAGCAGAACTCGTCAGAGATTGTGGACCCCAAGTAATACCATCGGAAGACGTTATCGCCGTAGGCACAAATGCTAACAGATCAAAATCAATTGTACTTCCAACAGCAATAAATTCGTTGTTACCATACTCCACATCATACAAGAAGCCAGCAAATCCCGGAGTCACACCAAGACTCCAGTCCGTCCCATTATTTGAATACATAATGACATCACCAGTTTCATCTGGCCCTAGTGCGCCCACCGCTACAAACTGACCATTTCCATAGGTGACGCTTTGCCAATCATCATCGTTGCCAAGGGCCGATTGAGCTGTCCAATTGATGCCGTCTGGTGAGGTCATAATCCTAGTAGTACCCGTTGCTGCCACCGCCACAAAGAGGCCGTCACCGTAGGTTACCCCAGTCCAGGAATCATCATTGCCCGCTGCCGAGCGGTCAGTCCAAGTGACACCGTCGGATGAAGTATAGATACGATTTTCGGTACTGACAGTGGTATCACAAACTTCACCAGTAAGTCCGCAAGATACCGCAACAAACAAACCATCTCCGTACGTAACGCTTTGCAAAGGAACCGAGGCAATAGTTTGAACTATCCACGTGATGCCGTCGGATGAGGTCATGACTCGGTCAGTACCTGGTCCATTACCAACCGCTACAAACTGACCATTGCCGTAGGTGACACCTGCCCAAGCGTCGTTATTTCCAGCAGCCGACTGAGCAGTCCAGGTTTCGCCATCGGGTGAGGTCATCACAGCATCTCCAACGCCAGTGGCGTCACCGACTGCCACAAACGTACCGTTACCGTAGGCGATATCTAACCAAGCATCATCATTATTTACCGCACTAATCGAATTCCAAGACGCACTGGCTTGAAATACACCATCCACCACCACATCATAGAGTCGATTGGTACCACTAAAATCACCTGTTAAATCGCTATCACTACCACTCAAATACAAGGTAGTGTTAGAAAAATCAATATCTCCGTTTTGGGTAAAATCTCCCGTGACGGTTAGTTCAGTGTGCGGATCCAAGGTTCCACTGCTGGAAATCGTAAGGTCAGTAACAGATACATTAGTAATGAAATCAATAGTACCAGTAACAGCGACATCACCAAGCTCTGGTGTTGCGACGGCAGTAGAGACGGTTTTGTTGCTACCGCTCAAGAACAATGTGCCGTCATTCAACAAACTGCCGTTACCTACTAAATCACCAGCTACTGAGAGTGATGTAGTACTTATAAGGGTAGTGTCAGGGGCAATAGTAAGATCGCTCGTTGAAGCCACACCTATAGTAGCAATCCCGCCCTGTTCGTACATAACCCGCTGTGTACCGGCAATGGCAACAGCGACTGACGTTCCTGCTCCAGAGGAAACTGCTTCTAGTTGTACTCCCGTACCCGCAACTGTACTGGTTGCCCAAGAAATACCATCGAGAGATGTCATAACCTGAGCGTTATTCGAAACATCAACACCAACCGCCGTAAAATAGCCCTGCTCATATATAACGTCTTTCCATTGACCAACCGGAGCAGTCTGAGTTGTCCAGATGATGCCGTCAGGCGAGGTCATGACGTAGTCATCACTACCACCACCCACAGCCACAAAGGTACCGTTACCGTAAGTAACACCTTGCCAGTTATCAGTGTCTCCGTCGGTTGCTTGGGCCGTCCAAGTAATACCATCGGGAGAGGTCATAACAGCGTCTCCAAATTCGCCATTACCTACAGCCACGAAGGTGTCATTACCATATGCAGCATCACTCCAGTAATCATTGTTCCCCGCTGCGGTCGTAGTCGCCCAGCTGAGACCATTGGTTGAGTACATCACCACATCATCAGCAGCAACATTAAAACTAGACGGTGTGCCGACAGCCACATAGGTTCCATTCCCATACGTGACACCGAACCAGTTATCATTATCTCCCGCAGCACTTCCAGAAGTCCAATTGATACCGTCCGGTGAGACAGCTACCGATGGTGTAAGACCAACATACGGGATACCAACCGAAACAAACTGCCCACCTGCGTAAATGATATCAAGACCTAGATAAAGTCCAAATGGAGAGTCAGTCGTAGTGGTTGCCCATGATATACCATCCATTGAGTACATAATCTCATCATTAGAACTTAATCCACCAATTCCAACTGCGACAAAGGTATTGGTACCGTACGCGACACCGTACCACTCTTCATTATTACCAGCTGCACTTTGGGTTACCCATCCATCTGTCCCAGTGGGGTCAATCACCACATCACCAAGTGTGTTACTGCCGCTAAAGTTACCTGATAATTGCGGTAATGAACCTCCTACAATCAATGTCGTTTCAGAAAAATCTATTGAACCATTTTGTGTAAAGTCACCGTTTAACGTTAAGTTTGCGGTTGGAGCGAAGATAGTAGACGACGCCACAAGCAACGCCGCTGAAGTGGCGGTTGAACCAATTGATGTAGTTGCACCATCTACATCAAAGAGAACGTCTCCGTCATCATCAAAATCATAAAATGCTGCTGTACCAAGATCTATCTCCCCGGTCGTACTTGAGTGTTGCAATCGTACAGTATCCGACCACAAATCAATATCCAAAATATCAGTCTCACCATTAAGGTACGTCAGTGTAGTGGCACTGGTCGTAGCAGACTCATCGACAAAAAGAGTGAGCGGGGTGGTTTCATTAAAAGCGGGTGTACCCTCTGCGTACATCACCCGGTCGCCAGAAGAACTAACGGCTACAAATTGACCGTTGCCGTACGTGACACTCTGCCAGGAATCATTATTTCCTACCGCCGTACGAACAGTCCACGTCACACCATCCGGTGAAGTCATGACTCGGTCAAGACCAGTACCTACCGCGACAAAGAGCCCATTGCTGTACGTGACACTTTGCCACGAGTCATTATTTCCGGCGGCAGTCGAGGTGGCCCAGGTGATACCGTCAGTTGAGACCATGACGCGGTCACTCCCCGAATTTCCAACCGCTACAAACAGACCGTTGCCGTACGTGACACTCTGCCAATTATCATTGTTATCAGCTGCTGATTGAACCGTCCAATTGATACCATTGGAGGAAGTCATGACGCGGTCGCCAGAGTCACCCACGGCTACAAAAAGACCATTAGCGTAGGTGACACTACGCCAGGAATCATTATCTCCAGCAGCTGTTGAGGTCGCCCAATTGATACCATCGGAGGAAGTCATGACTACATCTTCCGTTCCGAGGTTTCGAACACCGACTGCCACAAAGAGACCATTTCCATAGGTCACACTTTGCCAACGATCATTATTTCCAGCCGCTGGACGAGCGGTCCAAGCAACACCATCAGATGAAGTCATGACACAATCATCGGCACTTCCATCCAAAACTGTACAACCTCCCACAGCCACAAAGAGACCATTGGCATAGGTGACACTACGCCACGTATCATTGTCCCCAGCGGCAGTTGAGGTGGCCCAATTAAAACCATCTACTGAAGTCATGACTCGGTCTGCTGTGATACCAACCGCTACATATAATCCATTATTATAAGTAACACTATTCCACATATCATTATCTCCAGCGGCGGTTGTTGTAGACCAACCACTTAGTCCTACTTCCTGATACTCTGGTAACGTAAGACTGAAGTTTCCAAAAGCATCAGTTGTGGTACTAAATGTATTCAACACATCGATACTACTATCTGCGTACATTACTCGGTCCCCTGAGTTACCGACCGCTACAAAACGATTGTTTGCAAAGGTAACAGCCAGCCAACCGTCATTATCACCGGCGGCAGGGCGGGCGGTCCAATTGATGCCGTCAGGAGAGGTCATGACGGTATCAGGACCTTCACCGACTGCTACAAATAATCCGTTGCCATACGTAACGTCATACCATAAATCGTCATCGCCAGCGGCAGACCGAACAGTCCAAGTAATACCGTCAAGAGAGGTCATGACTCCGTCAGTACTCGGACCAGTACCGACAGTCACAAACAGTCCGTTGCCATAGGTGACACTTTGCCAAGTATCATTATTACCGGCAGCAGACTGCACGGTCCAGGTAATGCCGTTTGAGGAAGTAATGACACGGTCACCGAAACTACCAACCGCTACAAACAGTCCGTTGCCGTAGGTGACACTTTGCCAGAAATCGTCATTTCCAGCCGCAGACTGCACGGTCCAGGTAATCCCATCAGATGAGGTCATGACGCATTCTACATCTGAAAGGCAAGAACCGACTGCTACAAACAGTCCGTTGCCGTACGTAACATCCCACCACGAATCATTATTACCGGCGGCTGAGCTTGTTGCCCAGGTAATCCCATCAGATGAGGTCATGACGCGGTCGCCAAAAACACCAACCGCTACAAACAGTCCGTTGCCGTAGGTGACACCAAGCCACTGATCATCATTACCAGCGGCTGAGCTTGTTGCCCAGGTAATCCCATCAGATGAGGTCATGACTTGGTCAAGCCCTGTAGCGACGGCAACGTAGGTGCCATTACCATAAGTGATACTTTGCCAAAAGTCATCATTTCCAGCCGCGGTTGTAGTTGCCCAGTCACTCAATATTGTCTC
Source organism: Minisyncoccia bacterium (assembly GCA_041738755.1). Lineage (GTDB taxonomy): Bacteria > Patescibacteriota > Minisyncoccia > Phycocordibacterales > UBA918 > OLB19. Next base: position 107,474 of record JBGSPE010000003.1, read on the forward strand.
AGTACCTAATGGTGTTACAACAGAGGCTGTAACAGTACTTGTTGCAGTAATTGGGGTACTACCATCACTTTCGTATAACGTTCCTGAAAGAGTAATTGGCCCACCACTCGGTTCACCCATAACCTCAGCTAACGCCACTGCTACCATCGCCGCATCATCGGTCGCTTGTGTCCAACCAGCAGTTACGTCGGTACTAGCAACGGTGTCGTAGGTATAAAAGCCCGCTAATTGTGCTCCAAAATCTTCCTCATCGCGACTCGTCCAACCAGAGAGCGGTGTTATGCCCGTGACTGCTGCGAGCCCAGAAAAGAGCCCGAGCGAAACATGCGCAGTCCGACCAGACAAAGGTACGGTGACGCTAGGATTAACAGCGTTAGCAACAATTGAATTATCAAAAGCCACTACTTCAGTATCAGCGCCAGCTGTAAACGTATAAGCCACTGCATGCTTCCCTCCTCCGCCGGTTTCATTGACCGATACTGTTTGGGCACCAGTTGGAATACTGGACGTACCAACGTACGCATACACACAGGCTGGTTCCGTCACCGTGTCACATGCTCTAGCAACCCTCGTAAGAGTCAAACTCCCATACGTCACACTATCAATCCGATCAGCTGCAGAGGTATTTTGCACAATATATACCAACACTCCACGCGGTGTTCCAACCGGCGTATGAGTCCAACTAAAATCTACTGTTGATCCCGCAGCGACATTGCCATCTTCAGAAAACGCATCGAACGCTACCGCGGCCTCTGCGGTGACAGCTGAAACAAGGAAGCTTCCAAAGGCAAACAAAACCCCAACCGTCATACATATATATGTACGGTACGTTGCTTTGAAAGCTGATTGTATATGAAGTATTTTCATAGGTTAGCTGGTTGGTTCACTTGGAGTTGGTAATGGTTCTGGTTCGGGAGTTAGCTCTGGTTCTGGCTCGGGTTCTGGTTCTGGTAGCGGCTCAGGGGTTGGCTCTGGTTCTGGAACTACCGGTTCCACTGGTGGTTCAACGCTTGGCTCTGGTGGTCCGCCTTCCCCGCTTTGACCACCTCCTCCACTCGTTTCATCAACTGATTCCTCATCTGTTGGTTCAGCTGGCGGGTTTGGTGGCTCTGATTCAGGAGTTGGTTCTGGTTGTACGGGTGCTGGAGTGCCGTCAATATTATTGTTATCAAGCAACTGCCGTAAATCATTGGCGTCGATACACACTCCATCCACACACAATTCTTCTTTTACCTCGATTCGGTTCGTCTTAATGCCAGCCACTTGTAGGATTCCGTCAACGAATCCTTGCGCCAGAGATACCAATCTATCAAACAGTGTCTCATCAATATTTTCTCCTACCGTTTGAACTGATGATGTACTCATAAGCGAAGCTAGGCTAGCCGCTTGCGTTTCACCGATGAAGCGGTAGCTCAAATCAACAAACATCACGATTTGTCCTACTTGTACTGATTGACCATTAACATCCCGAGTCTCACTTGGCGTACCAGCCAACCCTGCGAGCTGCTCTGCCACACTCTGATCTGCCAAGACTTGATTAGCACTATTAATCTGCTCAATCATCGATTCGCCGTTCAAGGGCACACACGGTGAACCATTATCAGCTCCACCACCGTAGTAACATCCGTCATGGACCCGTGGATCATTTGGGTCAGTGATTGGTTGGTATACCGGGTCAACCAAATCATCACCAAACTGATTGATGAAGGTTCGAGAATATTTTCGTGATGAATCAAAGTCTTCAAGCGCGATACCAACAACCGTACCTGTTGCAGTCGCCTTCATTGCTACCCCCGGAAGTGAAGATAATGTCAGTTGATCACCTTTTTTAATTGGACCATTTTCAGTTGAAAGTTGAATTGGGACACGACCTGAGAGCGCAATTGGATACGCCGTCTCACCAGCTCTCGTTGACTCATCATCTGCTCCCATTAATACACCTGGCTTAGTTGAGACCACACCGATAATCGGGTCAGTTCCTTCATCTGCCCGAACCACTGAAAGCTCACCATCGAGTGAAACAATTTCTCCGGTCTCAAGTGACTGGCTTGAGAAATACATTTCAGCGAGGTCAGAGTTACCGGTGAATTGTGAGACTGAAGCAATTCGTCCTTGCACTGACGCAATACAAGCACCGTCATTGTCGACACAGATACCACCTCGTCCGATTTGGAGTCCAGCCATATTGGTTCCGTCTCCAATCGTCGTCGTACCGTACGCAGTTACATTAAAGACTGATGTATTGGTGTTACGGAAATCAACAAAGCGTGAGGTGGTTGATGAGAATGACCCGCCACTGTTACCAAAGTTAAGCTCAAGTCCTGTTCCAGTAAAGGTCGAGGTATCTTGGAAGAGGCTCATGAGTGTTGCGCTTGTAATACTTGAAGAGAACCCGCGAATGGCATTGCCCTGCGTAGTGCCTCGCGTCTGGAAGAAGCCTCCAGCTGGAGCTAGTACGCCACCAGCATCCCCTTCAGTGATACCCCGAACTCCAAAGGTTCGTCCCGTTCCAGAAATAGCCGTATTCTCTCCTTGTGTATTGCTACCCCGGTTGGTTTGAATCTCAAGACCTCGAACCGTATTTCCAAAAATGGTATCGTCTTCAACCCGAAAAATACTGCCGATGATAGTTGTGGTAGCGGTGTTATTTGCATCAAGGTTAAAGAAATTACCGTATTGCAATGCCCCATTAGAACTATTGGTAGTCGTAATCCACTGCTGAAGCGCTGCGGTACCAGTACCAGTGAGACTATCTACCTGTAATGCCAACCGAGAACTTGGTGATGTCGTCCCAAGGCCGATGTTGCCGGTAGTGAGGTTACCGTATAGCGCATTCCCAAGACTCAAGAAGTTACTCGTACCACTCGTCGGTAACTCTATGTTGTCACCAATTAAAATATTGTTACTGCCCGTACTCGTGTTACTACCGGTATTATCACCAAGGAAGATATTGTTGTTGCCGGTTACACCCGCACCAGCAAAATTACCGATGAAAATATTTTCCGTCCCCTCACTATCTGTACCAGCTGATTGACCAATGGCGATAGTGTAGTCTGCTAAGGTATCACGGAGCGCCGATGTTCCAAGAGCGATATTGAAATCCCCAGTGGAAGCAAACACCCCAGCATCAGTACCTATATAGGTATTATTACTTTCTGTTGTGAGGCTAAAACCAGCACTTTTACCGAACAATACATTACCATCTCCACTAGTCACAGACCCTCCTGCGCTAATACCAAAGAAGGCATTGTTGCTACCAGTCACACCACTATGCATGTCATTAAATTCATTCAGTCCAAACGCTACGTTGTAATTAACATCATTAGCTGACAGTAACCCATCTCCGTTGTATCGCACAATTGAACCAGTCGTGAGATTAATATCCCCTGCAACGGTAAGTCGACTACTTAGAGTAGTCGTCCCGATTCCGATATTTCCACTAGAATCAATCAACATCCGAGATGTTCCACCGACTGAAAACCCTAACGTATTAGTACCACCAAACATTCCAGTATCGGTATCATTTTCAAATGAAAATGCCGGCGCATTAGCGAGACTGGTACTTAAACGTGCGAGACCAACACTACTGATATAAGCAGCTCCGCCAAAGTTAAATTCTCCTGTAAAATCTCCAGTGACACCGCTCAAAGTACCAGTAACATTTGCGTTACCTGCGACAGTGAGGAGTTGAGATGGGGTAGTGGTACCAATCCCCACATTACCACTCGCATCAATCCGAAGTCGTTCGGTGCCAGCAGTGGAGAAACCAAGAATATCAGTACCACCTCTGAACATACCGGTATTAGTATCACCACTAAAAGAAAAACTTGGTGAACTAGTTGACCCATCCATCATTCGAATACCAAATAAGTCAGTGATGTTATAGTTCAAACTTGTGAGATTTATTTGATCGGACGTAACGTCAAATTCTAAACCTTGAATATAAACACCCGTAATGCCTCCTACACCGACCCTTAAATCATTACCATTATCAGCAATCACTAAATCTGCAGTGGAACCAGAATTAATTTTAAATCCATTATTTCCAAAACCAATTGAGCCTACGTCTCCTCCGTCACCATCATTAAATTGAATCAAGGTACTTGGTCCAGCGGTAGCAATATTATCGAGTCCGCCTTGGATCAAAAGACCTGAGCGATTGGCATTATTACCATCATTCAAAATAGCTGCCGCAAAGTCTGCCGCATCTGCAAAGACATTGAGGCGTGAGGTACCACCGGTACCACCAATTGAGAGATTGTCGGTGAGTGAGGTGAGGTAGGTGTTAGCACCTCCGTCAGTGAAGAGTGATGCTCCACCTGAGATTCCAAGTGTCGAAGTCGCCACCCAGTTAAACCCTGAGCCAGTGCTCTGGAGGACCATACCGTTTGAGCCGGTACTTGAGGCGTTGTCGACGAGGGCTCCGGTGATACGAACGCCGCCAGCGACTGTGAGACGTTGTGAGGGAGTGGTGGTTCCGATGCCCACGAGGCCACTGGCGTTAATACGGAGGCGTTCGGTAGCAGCGGTACTAAAGCCAAGTTGGTTGTTGGCTGCCGAAAACATTCCATTATCAGCGTCCAAATCGACACCGAAATCAACGTTAGTTGGACTACCTGCACTATCAGTAGTGTATCTAAAAGCTTCGATGATTCCAGAGGTATTATTATAATACAGACTACCATCACCAAAGTTAACACCCGATGAATCAATGACTAACATTTCAGTGCCTCCAGCTCGTACTGAAATTACATTTGAAGACTCTGCAGTAATTCCCGTATCAGCATCCCCTACAAAGCTAAGTCCGCCGGTACCGAGAGCCCCTTGAGCCAAGAAAAGTGTGTCCGTAAAGAGACCGCCGCCAGCAACGGTGAGAGCTTCACTTGGTGATGTGGTACCGATACCGATATTCCCGCTTGCATCAATGCGGAGACGTTCGGTACCGGCAGTTGCAAAACCGAGAATATCAGTAGAGGTACTAAACATACCGGTATCAGTATCTCCGCTAAATGAATACACAGGGGTAACTGCACCACCTAGCTTACCAGGCGTAATTTTAAAACTTCCATCGATAAATGATCCTGGTAGATCGAAGCGAAGATCAGCTCCCCCATACACTTCAAAGTCTCCACCTTGAACATACAGATTCGTTATGTCAGCGCCGGCAGTTGAAATGCCACCGCCACTTAAAAACTGAGCAGCAATTGCTCCATCAACTGTCGCGACGAGAGCGCCAGAAGTGCGATAAAACCCAGTATCAGTATCAGCTGCAAAGGTAATAGACGGAGCACTAACAGTTCCTGTTGCTGCCCGAAACGCCCCTGTCATCGCGACTGAACCATTAGCCAGGAAGTCTCCAGACCCGAAGCCAAGCGTACTGGTTGCTACCCAATTAAATCCAGAACCAGTGCTTTGGAGGACCATACCGTTTGAACCAGTACTTGAGGCGTTATCAACCAAGGCTCCCGTGATGCGGACACCGCCAGCGACGGTGAGACGTTGAGATGGGGTGGTGGTGCCAATCCCGACAAAGCCATTACTATTTAATATAGTCAGGTCAGGTGCAATCAAATTTCCCACAGCTGAAAAACTCAAATTAGCATTTAACGATTGCCCAATCGAAGCACTATCTGGAGTACCATCAGCGTCACTGATAAAGAGCAATTGCGCTACGTTCCCAACCCCAACATTATCATTTGTCGATAAAATAAAGTCGACCTGTCCAGTATTTTTATGAATGTGCAATAGACCTTCAGGAGTAGTAGTACCGATGCCGACATTCCCACTCGCACCAATCGTCAATCGTTCAGTACCATTTGTACTAAATCCAATGAGTCCATAATCAGAACTGAACATACCACTACCACCAAAGTTAAACTGTGGTGCCGATTCGGTACTTGTTCCAAATGACTTAAACGCCACTGAATTCACACCTCCAGGATCAATAAAGGTTGAAACGTCAAAAAATCCAACTTCAAATTCGTTTAAAAATATTGACGGCACCCCGTTAGCGACCAGTCTTATTTCGCCCGCTAATTCACTCTCAATTCCAGTATCCGTATCTCCAGCAAACGAAATTCCTCCGGTACCGAGAGCCCCTTGAGCCAAGAAGAGAGTATCTGTCATGTCGACAGAGCCATCCGCGAAAAAGTCTCCGCCGCCTCCGCCAGAAATACCCAATGTCGACGTCGCCACCCAATTGAAGCCGGTGCCGGTACTTTGGAGGACCTGTCCTGTAGTACCACTGGCATTATTGCTATCAAAGAGGGCTCCGGTGATACGGACGTTACCGGCAACTGTGAGACGCTGACTTGGAGTACTTGTCCCAATTCCCACGTTGCCACCGCCCGAAATAGTCAAAATATTTGTATTTCCTCCAGCACCAATATTAAGATTACGACTTGATTGTGTTGAGTAGATAAATGCATCTAAATTCCCTGATGTTTCAACTCCCATAAACAGATCGGGTCCGGCAACATTACCATGATCAAACCTGATTTGATTGTTTGTAACATTAATTTTCGCACGATCTTGATTCCCCAGGTCAGTCTGTACTGTAAACACCTCATTCCCCGTATCATCAAATACCGCCAATGCTCGAGCTTTAGAATCCTGAATGGTTAAAGTTCCAGGAGGTGATGTGGTGCCAATTCCAACATTTCCACTACTCAACAGAGATAAGGCTGGCGTTGAAGAAAGTCCACTTGCCGAAGCGTTGGTACCAAGGTAAATATTTTGTGCTCCCAAAAATAATTCGTTTCCAGTGTAAATTGCCGCGTCGTTCTCAACCGAAAAACCATTCATGACGTTGGTAAGCGTTGACAATGATGAGTACTCACGAATGAAAAAATCTCCCGAACCACCAGCGCCCGCTGCCAGACGCAGTTCTGCGGCAGCAACAGTTCCATTTGTAGTATTTTGAATGCTCACCCCTCGAGCAGTATTTCCTGTACCGACCACATGCAGCTGGGAAGTAGGACTTGAAGTCCCAATTCCCACCTCACCCGAGAGTCGCTCAATCGCAAAAAATGGTGAATCATCAAAACTTGAGCCGGTATCAATTGAAAATGTATCTGTAGCCGCTCGGTAGCCCTGGATAATTTGAGGATTACCATTTGATAAAAAGCGCATAGCAGTGTCACCACTAGAAATATTATCGATATCCACTCCAGTAAATGAACCATTGGTTGAAATGAAGGTAGCTACGACAGCCTGATTATCAATAACTGTGAATTTTCTTTGTGGTGTACTTGTTCCAACCCCAACTCCCCCACCAGCGGTAACAAACACGCCCTCATCACCTCCATCACCAGATAACCAGTTTGAACCAAGTGCAATGTTGGCAACTGTACCACTCATAGTAAGGGTTGATGAGAGTGTCGCAGCAGCCGCATTCACAGTACCAGTGAAGGTTGGTGAGTCAGAGAAGACCGAGAAGCCTGTGCCAGTTTCGTCAGAGAGTAACGCCGCAAGTTGAGCTGAGTTGGTAAATGAAGATGAGAAACCAAGTGTTGAAGTGGCTACCCAGTTAAACCCAGTACCAGTACTTTGAAGAACTGAGCCATTTGAGCCAGTTGAAGATGCGTTATCAACCAATGCTCCAGTGATGCGTACACCGCCAGCGATAGTGAGGCGTTGTGATGGAGTGGTGGTGCCGATACCAACAAAACCACTATTCACCACTCGCATCGCTTCAGTCGCTCCGTTGTTCCCCACTCCAAAAATAATGGCATCGGTGGTTCCAACTCCGGTAGTTGAGCGTAGAGTCAGGGTTGAACCAACTGCCGTACCACCATTTACGAGCGGTGCAATAATCGAGGTAGTAAAGGTCGGAGTGGTTGAAAAAACAACGTTCCCAGTTCCAGTTTCATTAGTGATTGAACTAAGGAGTTGGGCTGAGGTAATACTGCTGGCTGCAGTACCGTACAGTGTTCCACTTGTCGGTAAGGTAAGCGTTGTAGCTGCAGTAGTGGTAAACGTTAAGTTATGGGCACCCGTTCGAGTAAAGGTATTAGCTCCAATAGTAAAGGCGCCAGGCAATACTGGAGTACCGGTGAATGTTGGTGACACAGAAAAAACAACATTCCCTGTGCCTGTCTCATCACCCAAGATGGCAGCGAGTTTGGCAGAGGTATCAATACTTGTCGTACCAAAGAGTCCCAAGGTTGAAGTTGATACCGTCAATACTCCACCCGTATTTGTAAGTCCTGTACCTGTTAAATCAGTGAAATTCTCACCGTTGATAACGAGGTTGGTCGTGGTAGCAGTCTGTGACGTGAGATTTGTAATGCTTGAAGAGGCGCTTGAGATTAAACCGCCAGTGAAGGTGAGAAGACCTGAAGCGGTATCTGCTTGATCTGAACGGAGGAAAGACGTAGATGCGACACCACCAACTCTTTGGGCTTCAAAGGCGGCTGGTACGGTTCCAAATGGTTTCCGAGGGACCATCTCGCCATCACCTTCAACATTGATAGAGAGAAAGAGCGGTTGATTGAAATCAACCGAAGAGAGTGGCGTGGTTGAACCAAGCATGATTGAAAAGAGACCGTTCACGACAGACACTTCATTGGCACCAGTTAGTGTCTCAGTCCAGAGAAGTGTACCGCCCGTCACTGCCGTATAGAGACGGAACTCCATGGCGTATGGGCCGTCGGCGACAGCGAGTCCGGTGGGGTCAGTGAGCTTACCTTGGTAGTTGATGGTGGGGGTGGGTTGGGCCAAGGTATTCGAAATAAAAACAACATTGCTCACGAGCAACGTGGCAAAGACAAATCCTGTGATGAGGCGCAGTGACTTCATCATGGCGATTGTTGATTAAGTGGAACAGTGATGACAGGAATTTCAGCGCCGATGATTTCGCTCTGCCCATTCACTTGACTCACGAATTTCTGCCCTGAAGCATCGGTGCGAATGACAATCCGATCAGAAAATAAATCTTGTAACTCTAGTAATTCACCTTCACTCAGCTGTGATGGGAGTAGCAAAATTCCTTCCGTACTCGACGCAAAGCTTCGTACCTGATCAGGTACTGTTTTGAAATCTGCGGTATAGACGTCTGCTTCTGGTGTTGATGCAAGAGTGGTCACCACCGGAGGTGCAGGCGTCACATCAGTGGCCAAGAGTGAAAGTGACGAGACTTTGGTACTGGCTACCTGGACCTCAGGATTGGTGAGTTGTGAGAAGGTATTCTCAAACAAGTACCCGCTAAAGAGTCCAAGGAAGACTGCCGCTGCCACGACCACTTTGGTGCGATTGGCTTTGACTCGGTGCGCCTTTGCTCGAGCTACCTTTCTTTGCGTCACCTCTTCTCGCAATGAGCGTTCCTGTTTTCTTTCTTCACTCAGTTTTTGTTTTCGGATGGATTGCTCAATCTCCATGATGGATTCGTAGTGCTTGAGTGACTCAACGTCGATGTACCACTGGCGGCCAATGTGGCTGGCGACGATTTTCCCCTCCCGAGCAAGTCTGGTGATGTAGTCACTTGAGTAACTGACGAGCGCGGTGGCTGACTTTATGCTGTGGAGTTTTTTGCCGTCGATTTCAAGAACCTTTGCCATACTGTTGTAACTTTAATTATAAAGCTAAAACGGGAAAAACTGGCAGGCAAAATGTGTATAAAAAACTACGGGAGAAGGAGTAAAATATTTGCGAGTGCAACGTTCAAGCTTGAGTCATACTCACTACCTGAAGCAGAGATTTCTAAGTTGGTTGCCAAAAGTCCAAAACTTACAAGGAAGGCACCGACGACCGCTAAGGCTGGTACTAAGAGACTGGTTTTTGTCGCTGGTTGTTGTGTCCGTGTTTTTGAAACAGTTGCTTTTGGAATATTACCAGGGGTAAAAGATGTCGGAACGGTAGATTGTGCGTGAGTGCTTAGTGATTGTACAGACGGCGTTACTGAATGTCTTTGTACCTGGGGTTGAATTGGGCGCTTAACGGCTACTCCCGGACGTCGTGGGCGTATCATCACGGCTTTTTTAGCCACTGCAGGGGCAATGACTGGTATTTCCTCAGGGATTACAGGCGTTTCTTCTTCATCTGAGATATCAGCAATTACCAAAGTTCCTGACAACGCTACCTCAGGCAACGGTTCAGGCTTGAAATTAGTAGGTTTTTTATTCTCAGTACTGATTTTAACCTTTTCTGAATCAGCGATATTGACGTTGAGCCGAGTTGGCTTGGAGTGCTTCTTCACACTCGGCATGAGTGACTGATCGTCTTCTTCGTAGGAAACCTCAGTCCGTGAATCTAACCCGTTTTGACCGAGAACGATTCTGGCTGTTTTATTTTTCAGATATGGTTCTACGGCTACCCGAGATACGTAGTTTTTACTTACTACTTTCTCTGTTATCTCGGATTCGTTAGTAGTCTTGTACTTACCATCTCGGTGCTCAATGAGTGAATCTTCGTGTATATACCATGCTCGACCGACTAATCTCGCGTCGACTTTTTTAGCTCGAGCGAGCTGCCCGAGATAATCAGGAGTGTAGCGATATTTTAAAGCCAAGCTGGTAGCTTTAATATATTCTCGGCCATGAAAAGTAACTGCGTCCATACTCAAGTAGTGTATCAGAAAAACCCCTCTTGCAAGGGGCCCTTACTAACGAAACCGGGTATTACTTTTATGCAGCTGCCAAGGCCTCTTCTAGAGCGGATTTGAGTGTCTCAGGGTTGGCTGAGCCTCTGGTACGCTTCATTCCTTGCCCAACCAAGAATTGGATGGCTGTCACCTTGCCAGCTTTATACTCAGCGACCACTTCAGGATGATCTTTAAGGATTGTGACGATGATATCAGTGAGCGCCGAAACATCCGATATCTGTAGCAAATTCCTAGCCGTAGCGAGTTCACGTGGACCAGTGTTTGAACCAAATAACTCCGGGAGTATATCCTTCCCGACTCGTGAGTTAATTTCATTTTTCACAAGCATGGTCGCGAGCTCAAGGAAGTGTTCAGCTTTCATATGTGCAAGCATTTTTCCTTCACTGGTCATTAAGGCAACCACGTCAGACGTAAGGTAATTAGCAGCGAGCTTAAGTACCGCCGTGTCTTCCTCATTCGCAATAGATACTACGGATTGGAAGTACGTATCAATCTCAAGATTACCCATGAGAGTATCAATTATGTCACTCGTTAATCCGAGATTTCTATACTCTTCCCTCTTAATACTTGGTAATTTAGGCATTATCTCGGCTAGACGAGCGCTTGAAAATTGCTCATGTTCGCTGACAATAATCTTTGGAATGTCTGGGTCTGGGAAGTAGCGGTAGTCTTTGGCGGTCTCTTTTGAACGCTGCGAGAACGTGGTCAGCTTGTTCTCATTCCAACCTCTCGTCTCCTGCTTCACTTCTTCACCCGCTTCAATCAGTGCAATCTGTCTTTCAATCTCGTAGGCGATTGCTCCCTCCACTGACTTGAACGAATTGAGATTCTTCACTTCTACCTTGGTACCAAAGTTGTCAGGGTCCGCTGACACTGAGATGTTAGCTTCGACCCGCATCTCTCCCCGCTCCATGTTGGCGTCACTGATGCCAAGCGTCCGAAGGAGGATTTGCAACTCTCTTGCAAATGCCCCAGCGGTCTTCGCGTCATGGATGACCGGCTCAGTGACAAGTTCCATTAAGGGGACTCCCGCTCGGTTGAAATCAACGAGGCTTCCGTCCACTCTATCGTGAACGCTTCGAGCGGTGTCTTCTTCGAGATGAACTCGTGTAAGCTCAACTCCTTCCAACATACCGCCAGTCAAAAATGGCCACGCGTACTGACTGATCTGATACGCCTTCGGGATGTCAGGATAAAAATAATTCTTCCGATCAAACTCAGAGTAGTTGGCAGCAGTTGCTCCAACCGCTTGTCCGAAGAGAAGCACTTTTTCAATCGCTGATTCATTAGGGACTGGTAAGGTGCCGGGATGAGCGAGACAAATCGGACACGTATGTGTGTTTGGCTCACCACCATGGGGGTCATTTTTACAACCGCAGAACATTTTGCTCTTGGTCTTTAGCTCGGCATGAACCTCTAAGCCGATTGTTGGTGTGTACTTCATAATGTGTGCTACGTATTGTACGTTTCTCGCAGGTGTGAGACAAGCGCATCTTGGAGGATTTTGCACGATTCAGGGTCATCTTGACTGATTACAAACACACGATTCTCAGTTTTGGCAAGGGTAGCGATTGCAGTATCAATAAAGTCTTGTTCTACAAGGTCTTTTTTGGTCAAAATAATCCACTCTTCCCTTTCGAGTAGTGATTTATCATATGAAGATAGCTCTTCTCGAATGGTGTAATGCGTATCTACCGGTGATTCGTTCTCAAGTGATACGAGGTGAAGGAGCATCTTGGTGCGAGAGACGTGCCGTAAGAACCGGTGTCCAAGGCCCTTTCCTTCGGCCGCACCAGCAATGAGCCCTGGTACATCAGCCAAAATAAATCCATACAAGTCACCGAGGTGTGGTTCGAGTGTGGTGAATGGATAAGCGCCAATCTTAGAAGTGGCGTTCGTGAAAATATTTAAAAGTGTCGACTTACCAGCATTAGGGAGGCCAATCAAACCGACGTCGACCATGAGCGCCACCTCAATCAAGAAGTCGCCATCTTCACCTTTGATACCGGGAGTACTTTCTTTGGGAGATTGGTTGGTTGATGACTTGAAGTATTCGTTCCCGAGGCCACCATTTCCCCCTTTGAGGATTCGTTCGGTTTGACCTTCTTTCGTTAATTCAAAACTCCGGTTGCGACCAAGATCAGTCACCCGTGAACCAACGGGGATATCAATGTAAAGATCCTCACCGTTCTTGCCGTGCTTGCTATCGCTCATTCCAGCTTCACCGTGTACGGCCGTAAAAACCTTATTGCCTGTATATTTGGCTAGGTAGTTTACATCACGAATAGCCCGTACATAGACGGCTCCCCCGTTACCTCCATTGCCTCCTGAAGGCCCAGCTAAAGGGCGAAACTTCTCGTGTCGCCACCGTACCACGCCAGCTCCGCCGTTCCCGGCTTTGGCATATATCGTTAATTCATCGACAAACATCCTGGCACAGTACCGTACTTGCCCATATTATGCAATAAAAATAACGTTCGATAAGAACTATGACGAGATAAACTTGCTACCGATAGTACTCACGATACTCATCAATAGTGAACCAAGTAAGGCATACCAGAAGCCATCTACCGCAAAGCCATCAATGAATGACGCAGCAAACATAAAGAGGAGTGCGTTAATCACAAAAGAAAATAAACCAAGAGTGACGATAGTGATGGGGAGCGTAAGGATGAATAGAATTGGTCGGACAATGGCATTAAGAATACCGAGAATAAGCGCAGCGATAATCGCCGGGTATAAGCCAGTGACGGTGATACCAGGGACAAATTCGGCAATCAATAATAATCCCAGGGCACTAAAGAGGATTCGTAGTATAAGTTGCATATCAGCTATTGTAGCTGACTTATGTATTCACGCAAACAAAAATAACCCCGAAGGGTTATGTTTGTTGATTTCGACTATTTGGTCACGATGGTCCAACCTGACTCTAGGAGTTCTTCAGCCTTTTTGTACTTGAGCTCTCTGGTCTCTTCACCATTGGTGACCATGACGATGTCATTTCGGTTGAAGGTCTCAACTTTCACAATTGGTGTACTTTTCTTGCTCTTGCTCTCGGCAGTTGCTCCGGCAGCAGCTTGTGCTGCGATAGCTTCTTCTTTTCGTGCAGCTTCTTCTTTGACAACCACTTGTGGTTGGAGGTTCGGGAGGATTTCTGACATTCGGTACAGGGTCGCTGCTTCCATTTCTTTGAAGAGTCTGGTTCCTTCTTTTCGGTATTCAATGAGTGGGTCTCGTTGACCATAGGCACGCAAGCCCACGCTTGAGCGGGTGTAGCTCATCACCTCAAGGTGCTCTACCCAGAGCATATCAATCATCTGTAGCGCCAAACGACGGAAGAGATCGAGGAAGACGGTCTCACCGAACTCACTTTTCTTTTGCTCAATGAGCGGTGACACCTGGGCGTAACTCGCTTCAAGTTCTCCGAGGACTTTGGCGACTTCGCTCTCATCACCCGTCAGGAGCTTTCGCCGTCTGGCATAGATAGTCTGGCGATGTTGGTTTAAGACATCATCGTACGCGAGGATTTGCTTTCGCGAATCAAAGTGGAAGCCTTCAATTTTGGTCTGAGCACTTTCGAGAGTTCGGGAAATCAGCTTCATTTCAATTGGTTGATCGGCTGGGATACCAAAGGTACCCATGAGACTCTGGACGCGCGCGCCACCAAAGACTCGCATCAGTGAGTCGTCCATTGAAACAAAGAACTGCGTTTCTCCTGGGTCACCTTGTCGTCCAGCTCGTCCGCGCAACTGATTATCGATACGCCTGGCTTCGTGTCGTTCGGTACCAAGGACAAAGAGTCCACCCAAGGCTTTCACAGCATCAGATTCTTCCGTGCTGGCTTCCGGTCCACCGAGCTTGATGTCGACTCCTCGACCAGCCATGTTGGTAGCGAGTGTTACCGCACCAACCTTTCCGGCTGCGGCAATAATTTCTCCTTCTTGCTCATGATTCTTGGCGTTCAACATCTGGTGTGGGATTGAAGCTTTAGAAAGCGCTACCGCTAGTCGTTCGTTTGATTCAATCGAAGCTGTACCAATCAAGAGTGGTTGTCCCTTCTGGTGAATTTCTTTTACCTTATTAATGATAGCGGTAAACTTTCCTTCTTCATTTTGATAGATAAGGTCGTTATGGTCGCGGCGCGCAATGGTTCGGTTCGTTGGTACAGGAATCACCTCAAGGTTGTACACGGTGAAAAACTCTTCTTGTGAGGTAAGGGCGGTACCCGTCATACCAGAAAGCTTGTCGTAGAGTCGGAAATAGTTTTGGTAGGTAATTGATGCAAAGGTCTTTGACTCCTTTTGAATCTGAACACCCTCCTTGGCTTCCACGGCTTGATGGAGTCCATCAGACCAACGACGTCCTGGTTGGAGTCGGCCGGTGAATTCATCCACAATCACCACCTCACCGTCGCGTACAACGTACTCTTTATTATTGGTGAAAATTGCTCGGGCTCGCACAGCGGTCTCTAAGTGGTGTACGTAGCGAATTCCTTTTTCGGTATAAATATTTTCAATACCAAGGTGCTTTTCAGCTGCTTCGATACCAGCATCAGTCAGTGTAGCGCTCTTAAGCTTCTCATCGATGATGTAGTGCTCCTCAGGCGTTAATTTGGCTGCAATCGTAGCAAACAGTGGGTAGAGGTTTTCGGTGTCAGCAGCGGGCGCTGAGATGATAAGCGGGGTTCTCGCTTCATCGATAAGAATGGAGTCAATTTCGTCGATAATCGCGTACGCGTGATGTGGTTGTCGTAACTTATCCGCTTCGTATTCGATATTGTCACGCAAATAATCAAACCCAAACTCACTGTTAGTACCGTAGGTAATATCAGCTCGATAGGCTTCGTGTCGTGAACACGGTCGCAAGAAATCATAGACGACTTTGTATGAACCTTTTTCGTCTCGTTCTTCATCAACCTCTTGGTGACCAGCGTCATAGAGATATGAGGCATTGTGATTGATAACACCAACCGTCAAACCAAGACCAGCATAAATCTGACCCATCCAAACAGCATCTCGTCGAGCCAGGTAGTCGTTTACCGTAATAACATGCACTCCTTTCCCGGTGAGGGCATTTAGAGTAGCTGGTAGCGTTCCTACCAACGTCTTCCCTTCACCAGTACGCATCTCGGTAATCTTTCCTCGATGGAGAATAATCCCACCAATCATCTGCACATCGTAGTGTCGCATGGCCATGGTGCGCTTGGCTGACTCACGCACGAGCGCAAAGACTTCTGGCAAAACACTCTCCAAAGTCGCGCCAGCAGCCACCTTATCTCGATTGGCCTGAAGCTGGGTTTTGAGACCTCCATCACTTAAGGCAGCTATTTCTGCCTCTTTTTCATTAATAGCCTTAATAATAGGCTTAATTTCTGCTAATTCCTTTTCGTAGGTCGGACCGAAAAATTTATCTAAGAATGACATAGTGGAGCTAGTATATATGTTTGTGGGGCCAATTACAAAGAAAACAGCGCTTTTTACACCGCTTACCACCATACCTAGCCAGACTCCTTTATGTATCAGGCATGATACATAAAGGAGTCTGGCTTCGTACTACATAAACTCTGAAGTTGTCCCCTGCGTAGAATTTGAGGCGACAAGATTTTAATTTAGGAAGTGTACTCAGATGTACAGTGACTAGATTAAAATCGCAGTCAACAATGAATTCTACCGGGAGCCAGCTTCAGAGACGCGAAATCGCCCCGAAGGGCGATTTACGCAATAAACTTGACACGCAGGTGGCGAACCTCCCCCGCATCATGGATTATTTTTTTGAGGTCTTCTTCTTTGCAGCCTTCTTTGCTACCTTCTTGACGGTCTTCTTAGCAGGAGCTTTTTTAGCTACCTTCTTGACTACCTTCTTAGGTGCCTTCTTTGCTACTTTCTTCACAGTCTTCTTGACTGCCTTCTTTGCAACTTTCTTTGCTGGCTTCTTTTTTGCTGCTGGCATGTTTGTTGTGTGGTGAGAAAAGTTATGAATAAGATTCGACCGCAATTTCTTCTCTTTTCAAAGAACTCATTTGAGAAGACTTTTGCATTACTATAATTATCACTCTAAAAAAAATTAAAACAATTTTTTATTTTTGTTTTGTGGGGATAAACTAAATTTGTAAAACTTCCCTTTCAATTTTTATTTTTGTTTTTAAAAAAACTTTTTCGGAAATATTTTTTACAAATGAATTTATTTCCGCTGCGGTTGCGCCACCATGGTTCACCAAGACGAGAGCTTGTGCTTCATACAGTCCGACATTTCCTTCAGTGTACCCGCGAAGTTTGCAGAGCTTATCAAGTATCCAACCGAGTGATACCTTCATCTTATCGCTTCCTTCAGGGTAACCTGGTAGTTCAGAATAGTGTTGTTTTAATTCGTTATATTGTTCTATTGGAATGACTGGATTCTTAAAGAATGAACCAGCGGTACCAACCACGTGCCAGTTGGGAAACTTCGCGGAACGAATCGCGACCACACTCGCACGTACCTGTGCTGGAGTGAGGGTCGGTTCATCAAGGAGTGATTTTAAATCTGCGTAGGTAAGCTTCGGTGCGTAATTTTTTTTGAGTACAAACGTCACTGACAAAATAATCCACTCACTTCCCTCTACAGTTTTAAAAAACGATTGACGATACAAAAACGCACATTCTTGATTTGAAAATGTTTTTTTTGTAAATGTTTTTTTATTAAACGCAACAACGTGTGAAATTATGTGTGACACTTCAACTCCGTACGCCCCAACATTTTGTACTGGTGTCGCTCCGACACTTCCGGGAATCGCACTCAAGTTCTCCAAACCCCACAGTTCTCTCTCAGTTGTATCGGCCACCAACGCATCAAACACAACCCCAGCGCCAGCCGTAACCTCCACTATGTCACCGACTTCGTGATACGTGATTCCACCTATTTTCATGAGCGCCACGATGCCGCGAAAGCCCTCATCAGACACCAGTACATTTGACCCACCACCAAGTACCAAGAGTGGTGTCTCCTGTACGCTTGCATACTGCGCTACGAGTTCTAGCTCTTCTTCTGTTGTTACCTCCACTACATAATCAGCAACACCACCTACTTGTAAGGTGGTGTACTGACTTAAGCGTATGTTTTCTTTAAGTGGTGGCATTATTGGCAGCCCTCTTGCGGCGCACGGCCGGCTTCGATATTACCAGCGATACAGGTGGCACTACGAGCAAAACTTGGCACCGCAGTTTGACCATCGCGGAGTGTTTGGAGAGCTTTTTCGTTGTCTCCCTTTTCGTAGTACAAGAAAGCGAGTGTAGCCCAATTCTGAGCATTCTCTGGAGCTACTTCAACGCGGTACTGGAAGAGATCAAGGAGGAAATCAGTTTGATTTGCTTGATTAGCAGCGCCAAGGAGGAAGTCACTCATGGCAAAGCGCACGCGGGCATCTTCCCCATTATTGAGCGCAATTGCTTCTTCTGGTCGATTCACATAGAAGAGCGCTCCAGCGTAGTACTCTCTCGCCTCAAGGTTTCGCTCATCAAGTCGGAAGGCTTCTTCCATAAAGTTCACCGCTGCTTCGTTATCATTTTGACTCAAAGCCACAAAGCCTTGTTGGATGATAATTGACTGTTTATTTGGTGAAAGTGAACGAGCCAGTGCCATTTGTTCAGCCGCTTTATCGAGCTGATTGATTGAACGGTAATAGGTACCGGCAAAGACATGTACCCTGGCATCACCCGGCTTCTCAGCCATCAAACGATTGAGCTGTGCCTCAGTCGCTTCAAGGTACGCAGCACGAGTCTCCTCATCGACTTCAGGATTACGAGCGAGACCAATGGTTTGCTGCGCGAGCTGTTCGGTGATTTCTTGATGGGCAAATGAATTACGGTCGATAGCGGTCAAGAAATGCTCAAGACGAATATCCGGATTTTGTTCCTGAAAACCGTTCAAAATATCTCCGGCAGCTCGCATCCCTGGTACGTGGGCGAAGTAGATAATCGCCAAGGTTCCCAAGATAACAATCGGCGCCACAAACTGCGTGATAATAACTTCGTCTACCTTTGCCTTCTCCACCTTCGCTATCGGCGTGCTCACGCGTGAGTGAATCAGACCAAGAATAATCGCAAAGAAGATATAGCTCACAATGTTATCAAACACCACAAAGTTGTGGGTGAAGTATCCAGCCAAAAGACCGAGCAAAACCCCTCGCTCAAGTACGGTGAAGGTCTCATCCTTTTTATTCAGAATTGGTCGCAAGAATAAGTAGTACGCACAGGCAAGGAAGATACCCAAGTACGCGATAAGTCCCAAGAACCCACCAGCAATCAACCAATCGAAGAAGATATTGTGTGACCGATCAAACCACTGTTCTTGCGCGTATAGTCGAGGGTCAAAGTTTTCATTAAAAACATAGTTGAAGTTACTCTGACCATACCCAAGGACCGGTCGTTCTTTCACCCCGTCCCAGGCCATACCCCAGATGATGCCTCGAATACTCAAGTCATCAATAGAAATATTAGCGATACGGGCGAGGTTTGGATTACTCTGAATAACCGCTGAATCACGAGCAACCACGAACGC
The DNA here is from genome assembly GCA_041738755.1 of Minisyncoccia bacterium. Classification (GTDB taxonomy): domain Bacteria; phylum Patescibacteriota; class Minisyncoccia; order Phycocordibacterales; family UBA918; genus OLB19. The sequence continues at coordinate 126,609 of JBGSPE010000003.1, forward strand.
TCCAACCAAAAGCACCAAGAGAGCAAAGGCACCGATAGCGTATTTGCGGAATTCTTTAAACTGCTTTCCAAAGAGTCCAATGTACCCCGCCATCACCATCACTCCGACCGCAAGGCCAATCGCCGTACCGCGAGTCCCTGTCTCAATCAATACAAACGAGAAGAGTGCGGCTAATCCAAGGTAGATAACCTTGTGAGACTGCTTCTTAGCCTCTACAAACAACCAAAACGCGGTAAAGATATGGAAGAGCATGTAGACCGCCATGTAGGCTGCGTTACCAAGGCGACTGTCGATACGACTACTTCCTTCAATCAGTCCGCCATACTGTGCTAGACCATAGAGCGCCACTAAAAACGCGACGACAAGTGACGTATTAAAGAGGTACTGCCAATGTATTTTGGTCTTTATTACACTACCAAGCACAAGCATGTACAGGAAGGTGTGTACGAGTGATACGTACCCGTCCATTCGTTCGAAGTTACTCCAGAAGCTACTACGTGGATGCACACCAAAGAGATTGGCGAAGAACATCACCACAAGCAGTATTCCAAAGCTCCCAACTACCCACGAAAAGCGAGGCCGGTATTTCACTTCATAGAGAGCCAAGAGGACCCAGGCCGCGACGGTGACGTCGACAATTATCCGGAACCAGAAGTTTTTCCCGGTAATAAATGGGAAGAAGTAATCATTTTCAACGTAGAGGGTAAGGAACGGAACAGCAAAAAGCCCCCCGAATACCACCGCTTTTAAAATATCTTTCATCCCGTTAGAAATTAACTGCTAATTCTGATAATGTCTGCATACGTATTTCTGTAATTATACACTTTTAAGCTTTTCCGTGGACCCACGTTAATTTCTAACGGGATTCATATGCAGAAAACTATATCACGGTCCCGGAGGCCACAATCTCTAGACGAGCCGGAAAAATAAGGTGTAGCAGTGGGGATATACCAGAAACCCAGGGCGGCCTGCGGCCGCCCTGGGTTTTCATACATGCAGTACATTACTGATTTGTGGAAGCTACCGCATTGTTACTTTGAGCGATAGATCTAACGCCTTAGCAATCCGATTAAGTGTTTGCAAAGAAGGATTTCCGTCACCACGCTCAAGGCGAGAGACAACCGGCTGACGGCTGCCAATAGCTTCTGCGAGGTCTGTCTGAGACCAACCACGCTTAATACGCTCTTTGATGATAGTTTTCACTACTTCATATTCAGGTCCAAACGCTTCGTACTCAGCTTTCACTGCCGCGTTCTTAAGAGTTTTAGTTTTAAATTGTTTGAATGTAGTATTCATAGCATGAGTATAACTTATATGTTATATCACTGCAACTGTGTCTTGGCATCACGTGCTCGAGCCAGTTCTTTATCAAGTGTCTTTTGGGTTTTCTTTATACAGGCATGCAATAAGACAGCTTGGTTCTTATGGAAGCAATAGAATATTCTAATCTCTCTCATACCTCGTATACGGAGCTCGAGCAAACCGTCAGACATGTGTTTACTGTGTGGCATTCCTAAATCATTACCAAATTCTTCTAGTAATTCAATCGTACGAATAGCCTTAGCAATTTCTTTTGCAGTAAGCGACTCTAGAAATGACTCAACAAAATCAAGGAGAATGATTTTCATAAAATAAGTATACCCACCCTTACGAAAACTTCACTGACTTAGAGCGGATTTCTTTGAGGTACTGCTGGTAGCGAGCGTCAGCCAACAGGAGCTTGTAGTTCAGCCTCGTGAACACCAATGTATAGGTTTTCCCAACCAAGCCTTGGATTGTCGCCCTGACTTCAAACTCTGCAATCTTCCCTTTTGGCACCTTCGCGAAGACCAGTGTCCCGACTGTAATCTGTGATACGCCTTCTCCTCGCACCTCAAGCGAGGCCTCTACCGGCGAAGCAGTATCTGTCCCCTCTATCTGGTACATCAAGCCAGCCACTTTCTTCCCGGTCGCAATTGATAACGGGACAAACACATCTGCCTGCTCTGCCAAAATCTCAATCCGCATAAAGAAATGCCCCAAGGCTCTATCAGGAACACCTTTCTTCTTCACTCGCTCAAAGCGGGCCTGACTTTTCTTCACCTTCACTTCAATGTATGGATCAATCCTCTCCACCTTCTTGGCCTGCACTAGTTTCGTCTCTAAACCTTTAATTTGAGTAGTAAGTTCTTTTATCTGCTTCTTTTCTGCTGCCGATAATTTTTTCATACACCATAATTATTACACAACAAAACACGCTGGATGTATTAGTGTAAACATCCAGCGTGTAAAATTGTATATCTCGTTTTTATGCAGACCCTTACCGCTTCACCCCCCACACTGCTACCGCCGGGAACAGTTTCTCACGACTAGCTACCGGCATCGTAAGGAATTCAGCTTGATACTTCATTTCCCAATCAAACAAATCCTTAGTGATAGCGGTACTGGTATCACGATAGTGTTTCTCTAACACTTTATGATTTGGCATTTGATGGTACGTGGTCTTACTCCAGCTCACACCACAGCGCTCGTAGAGAGCCCGTACCTCAGACTCGGGCACATACCGTACAAACTGTCGTTCTGGTAATAGCTTTGGCGCAAGGTTACCCGCTAGCACATGCATCATCGCTCGTAGGTTGTGCGGATAGAGAGCATGCCCTAAGTCATACCGATGCATCATCACCCCACCTACCTTGAGATATCGAGCACCAAGAGCGAGGAAGCGTTCGAGTTGTTTGATATGCTCCAGCACACTGAGTGAAAACACTAAGTCAAAAGACGCTTCACTCTCGCCCTCCACATTGTCGTATCCAAGCTGGAAATGTACCACCGCTCTCTCTACCCCGGCCAAGTTCTTCAAAGCAGCTTGATATGAGCTATCAATTGGTTCAACTCCCACGTACTCTACCGTCGGAAATTGTCGCAAGAGCTCAGGCACATAAGACGCTGTCCCACACCCCAAGTCCATAATCCGCACCGTCGCCTCTGGCCCCCTTGTGTTCACCACCTCTTCCACCACTGACGCGATGAATAATTCTTTCAAGCTTTTCATATCCAAAAATATACCACACCCGCAAAGCCAATGTAGCTGTAACAAAAGTCCCCAAAAGCGAGTTACAATACATATTCATGAAGAAAATAATCTCTAGAATCTACGCTGAACGAAAAGACCTTACTTCAATTATAAGCACTTCAGTGATTAGTCTTGCCTCATCATTTTTCTTGATGATTGCCTTTGCTAACCTTCTCAATCCAAATCAACTTGGTATCTATCAATACATTATTTCAATCGTAAGTATTATCGCATCACTTTCTCTTACTGGTAGCAATACTGCTATCATTAGAGCGGCAGCAAAAAAAGAATACGACTTTTTTCCAATTGTTTACCGTTACTCTCTTCTCAGCTTTATTCCTTCAACCTTAATCGCTGTGATTATTGCAGTGTATTATTGGTTAAATACTAATACCTATTTAGCGGTTGGTGTTGCTTTTGGTACCGTAGGCGCTCTTGGTATCCAGCTACTTCTTCGATACAACGCTATTTTTATTGGTACGGGTGATTTCAAAATTTCAAACATACTTCTCAAAGCAATTGCATTTGGACCAGTAGTGATATTACTTCCACTGTTATTCCTGACAGATAACCCGGCTCTTCTTGCAATCACTTACTTTTTCAGCTCACTTATCTGTATGTTGGTAGTAATTAAAGTTTGGAACATGCCCGCAAAAATACGAGCGTACATTACCATTGGTAGGACTCAAGCTCACATTATCAAACAACACCTCTCGTTTGCCTTTCATCAGTCAGTCATCACATTTGTTGGAGGTATGACTGCTCACATCGACAAAATCATAATCTTCCAAATGCTAGGGGCAGAAGCAACCGCCCTCTACTTCATCGCTGTAAGTATACCTGATCGACTCCGAGGTCTACTAAAACAATTTGAACCTTATCTCTTTTCAAAGACTACGAACCATGAGGCTTTAGGGTCGTTAAAAAACATAAACAAAAAATTTTATTTTGCTCTCATTGTTGTGATACCTATTTTTATAGCCTATTTGCTTGTAGCACCAACATTTTTTAGGTTATTCTTAGAACAATACCAAGAGGCGATTCTCCTGACTTTAATATATGGATTAACGCTGTTTGGTAGCGCAGCAATAATTCCAATTTCTTACATGAAGGCGCATGGAGATAATGTTGTTTTTTACATCTACACAGCTGCGACTACTTTATCAAAAATTCTATTTGTAATAATTGGTATTTCTTTTGGTGGAATTGTGGGTGGAATCGCAGGTGCAACTTTGGCTACTGTTTTTATTACGCTATTTTCATTATTGATAATTCAATTCAAACGCTTTTTAAATTAAAGCTTTCATTCATTTAACTATAGAATTAAATGAAATAATTATTTCAACCTGAATACGAGCATCATACAATGATGATGTTTCATTTTAATTGCGTATAGCCATCTGAAATACTGAAGGGTAAAATTAAATCTTTGCGCGGGAAAAATTTTCTTGTCAATTAATTCAAACCCGAAAGATGAAATATAATTCTCGAGCTCAGATTGATTCCATTCACGAATATGTTCACCATTCTTTGCCATAACGTTATCAACTCCATGGAGTAAATCTCTTTCTGGTGTAGAAAGAATTAAATATGAACCTGAATTCGATATTTTCTTAATGTAGTTTACTAAAGAGTCAGGATTAAAAAGATGCTCAATAACATCTGAACAAATAATTAAATCAAACTTTTGCTTTACTCTTGGTTCTTCAATTTCAAAATCGTCATACTCAAAAAATTTTTGTTCATACTTCTGAGCATGTTGCTTAACTACTTCCAGCTGATCAATACCGAGTATATTTGAGCATACTGGAAATATATAATGCATTAGTTTCCACCCTGTACCACATCCAACGTCAGCAACCGTTTGTATCTTATTACTTTTTATAAAATTTTTTGCGTACTTGTATACGTGATGCTGATAGTACTTATCAACTTTTAGTCTGTAATCATTCCAATAAAATTTACCTTTTGAAATTGCTGTCTTGGGCTGAGCATTAGTTTTGTGTATGTATCCCTCTTTAATTCCGTAATTTTTCATTTTTAAAATATACCAAATTTATTGTTGATAGTTAAGTTTTATACAGTTCTAAATTAAGCACTAATCTTGGTAATTAATATAGACTTTTACCACATAATCTCTTGCAGAATGCAATTAATTTGAAGGTGTGTAATAATCAAAAGATGGAAGTAATTAGACCAAACCAGCCTAGAATAATTATCTTCTTTTCTACTAAAACCTTTCCTCCAACAACGGCTGATCATTTTTATATATCAGATTTTAGTAAGTCGATGTCCAAAATTAAGGAGATTGATTACTATCTAGTACTAAACAGGAAAAGAAATTTTAATTTTGAAGGAATAAACTGTATCGAGTTAAAGTTAATAAAAAATGGTTTTCTAAAAAGCACCCTTTTTCAACTTTTGTACAAAATACCAATTCTGTTCAGAGCGTTCAAACAAAAGAAAGTAATTTTTATTACCAACGACAAATATGTTGGTATTGTACTTCGATTTTGGAACTCAATCTTATTCCAAAGGCACACGATTGTGGGTGACTGGCACCACAAAAGTAGTCCTTTGGTAGATAGATTATTTTTGCAAAGCTGTGACAAAAATATTTACATAAGCTCTGGAATGAAAAAATATGCCGAGCAGATCAGTACAAATAATATTGGCGGAAATTCGATTCTCTCCCCTATGGGAGTCAATCCAAATACTTTTGACATTGAACTTAGCAAAAGAGACGCACGAACTGAGCTCAACTTACCGATAGGCAAAAAAATATTTGGTTACTTTGGCAGATTTACAACTTTTGGCCAAGAAAAAGGTATTCGAATATGCCTAGAATCTTTAATAGATTTACCAGATGATTACTTTTTTGTTGCTGCTGGTGCAACCGAAGAGGACCTGAATACATATACAAAAATTGCAAAGGAACTCCAGGTGTTTGATAAAATGACTCTTTTAGGTACACAATCACAAAGTAAATTAGCAATATATCAGAAGGCATGTGACGTATTAGTAGCTCCATATCCAAATACCCCTCACTATGCTCATAACATGTCCCCTATGAAGCTATTTGAATATATGGTGGCAAAAAGACCAATCGTTGCTAGTCGACTAGATTCAATGACTAGTATCATTGACGAAGGTATATTCTATTTTAATCCAGATGACAAATTAGATTTTATAATAAAAATTATTGATGCAAACAACTTAGATGAGCACTCAGATAGAGTAGTACGTGTGTATAACGATGCATTCAAATACTCTTGGGATTCTAAAGCAAAACTGATTGTTTCTTTTCTAAACAGGAAAGCTTAATAAACTACAGTTCACTAACTGTTATTAGTTAGTGAAAATTATGAATGAAATTAATTAGTCTTTTTTGTTGACCAAAAACAAATACCCTAGAATAAACCTACTTTCTCGATTTTTCTTAATCATAAAAAATACCTCATCAAGTACATATGCGGGCACAAAGATTAAAGGTCTGAACAAGTGTGGTACGCTAACTAAAACCATTTGTGCAGCGGCAACAAATGGACCAACATAGTCTGGAATTATTTTAATTTTAGTTGCTCCAGCTTTTGCTAAAATAATTTCTAATGCTTCATGTGTGTAGCGAAAGAAATCTTTATGGTCTGGGTGATACCACATAAGAAAAGGAACATAGCCAATTAAACGTCCATCCGACTTAGTAATCCGTAGTACTTCGTTAGCAATATGCTGATAATTGAATATGTGTTCCATTACATTTAAAAATAGTACCGTATCGTAAGAATTATCAGGCGCTGGTAGTTGATCTTTTTCGAAATCTATAAAGTTTCCGTTTTTGATATCAAATGTTTCATATACAGCTCCCTTAGCGCGTTTTACAAATGAAACATACTCTTCCCCTCCCCCTCCCCCAATATCAATTGTTCTCCCCCTAAGCTCGATTTGTAACAGAGAAAAATTTAAGTAGCCACGCAGTACACTTTTCCCGTGAATGATTTCTTTTAAAATAAAGGAAAACTTTTTCATGAATTATTTTTTGGTCGCCACAAACATAAAATCGTGTGCAAACAAATATGGGAAAAAATTTGCCAAAAACCGGTACCGAGGCGGAACGTAGGTTTCAATTGCAATCACTTTGAAGTTTTTTTCTAAACCTCCTCTAAATTCCTTGTAGGTAAAATGATTGATATGCGTTGGATCTTCTAGTGGTGTTCCCGTTTTAATTCCAAGTAAAAACTTAATGCGTGACTGTAAGCTGTATGCATGTGGAACTGTTCCAATAAACATACCGCCTGGCTTTAAGACTTCACTGACTTTTGCGTAAATGACTTGAGGGAAATAAACGTGCTCCAAAAATTCACAAGCTACAACGACATCGTACGATTGTTTTTCAAATGGCCAATCTCCGTTCAGGTCAGCATGCACTGTCTTAATACCTAACTTTGTAGCGGCACTATCTAACGCAACACTATCAATATCTGCGCCGGTCACCATATTGCCAGTTGCGTATGTCGATGTCAGCTGACCGTCGCGGCAACCAATATCAAGAATGGCCTTGTCTGTGCCAATGTGTTTTTTTAAGAAAGACCCTCTCTCATTACTTAAAATTGCAAAGTTTTCTCCTCTCTTCTCGTGATGACTTCTATATACTTGTTCAAGACCTTTCATAAAAAACTATTTTAATATTTGCCAACTATACCAGAAATTAATCCTTCAATACTGTACTTACCCGCAAGTTGGTTTCGTAGTGTTGTCACTGTATCAATATTTGCTACTGGATTACGTAACAAAATGGCTGCTAAAGCTTCGTGATCATTCGGAGTATAGAGTAATTCTGGAGTATACGGACTGGCGATACCTCGGTAGGCTGGGTTTGATGAAATAACGATACAGCCTGAAAATAGAGCTTCTAAAAGTGCTTTATCAAGACTATTGGTAGCTCCATCGTGGATAAAGATATCGGCCGATTGCAGCAGTTTCGGCAGGGCGTGGTTCGCAACCGAACCGGCCCACACCGTCTCATTATCTAATCCTAATTGTGATGACAGAGCTCGCATCTCCAGTTCGTAGCTTCGTTCTGTATCAGTAGTAGCAAGTCCGACAATGCTAAACGTGAATGGAACACCGTGGGCTTTTATTATGGCACATGCTTTAAGCAGTGTGGCGATATTTTTTGAAGGAGAAATTCTTCCGACTGTAATTAATGTTATTACCGAAGAGCCTTCTTTCAGTCCTGGCTTAAAAACTGTAGTGTCGATACCTTGTCCTACCACTTGTAGTTTGTTGGTGGGAATCGTAAAGCCCTCTGGAGTCGAGGTAAAAATAATATGTGTGAGTGGGACAGCACATTTTAAAGACGAAGGAGCCGCACCGTGTGCGTACCACAAACCAATCTTCTTACCCATCATTCGCCAGAACAATCCGCCAAGAATCACGTAGATTTGGTTCATATGAACAAACACACTATCGTACTCGTGACGCAGTGAAATGATGAGTTTGTAGAAGCGGATAAGGTACGTCAGTCGTCCCTTCCCCGCCTCTTTTCCAAGGGAGTGGACGGTGACGTTCTGGGGCAAGCTGTGCTTGCCCACCTGGAGCGCAATCACATGCACATGCTCGCAGTGCTTCGCAAACTCTTCAACCCACCGGTGAAAAAAGCCGAGAATAGGATGTTCGGTATCAATGACTTGCGTGATAATCAGAAGCTTCATAGGTCGGAACAGTAGTTATAACTTCCTCTGCACTATAAAGTTACCGCTTCGCAATCACGTCGTAATGGACGGCAAAATAGGGTTTCAAGCGGGCCGGGGTAATTAGCTCGAGAAACCGGTTAATCGGGTTAGCAATACCGAGTCGATAGAATTTATCGATAATTTTTGGGAATATGATAATGCTCTTTGGTACTATCGAGAACCCTACTGGTCGTAATTCAATTTCAGAAAATCCCGCGAGGAGTTTGAAGATTTCTTTGCGACGATAGTAGCGGACGGGACCGTTCTTAAATGGCTTCCCCAGGAAATTGAGAAGCACTTGATAGGCCAAGCCCTGTACGCCCATGAGCGATGCGCTCCGTGGGAATGAGGAATACACGAGGAGCGTTCCGTCTGGCTTGAGGACGCGCTTCAGTTCTTCCATGGAACGCTTCACGACGTCTTTATGGTTATGGAGAAACACGGCCGAAACAACCACCACATCCACACTCTTATCATGGAGTGGAATCGTATGGATATCAGCATTTACTAAAAGCAGTGGTGTTTGCTGCTCTTCCCCACTACCGGTGTAGCGTTGCTTGAAGAGCATGAGCATGTCGTAGGCACTATCAAGACCGATGTAGCCAGCAAGTGACATGGTCGGCAGAAGGTACTGTGCTACCCGTCCGTACCCACTCCCATAATCAAGGAGAACGTCAGTTGAACGAAGATGTTGCTTGATATCTTCAATCTGCTCAACGGATTTTGTGGCAGCGTCGGCTTCGTTTTTGGCTGAGATTACAGCGTGTGTAGGATTCTCGATAGCGAGCTTATCCCAGACAGTTTTCTCGGCAATTCCCTTGGTAACGTAGATTCCTCCTTTGTCGGTCACCTCGTGACTATCAAGTAGTGGCAGTAATGTATCAGATGACATAATGTCCAAAATCATACCATCCGAGCGGGGCCGGACCAAATTATGAGGCGGGAGTAGGTTCTTCATCCGTTCCTGGCGGCTCCACAAACATCGCTTGCTCCAGGCTCATTCGGTAGTCTTCTTGGTATTGATACGGATTTTGGTGGAATTTTTCGGCCATCGTGTGCTGCTCTAGCTCGGCAAATTCTCGCCGCAATGCAAAGTTGTTTAAGAGCTCATTGACGCCATTGGTGAAACCTTGGGTATCTGTGGGCTCACAGAGCCAAGCTGACTGGCCATGCACGAACAAATCTTCGCGCATCGGGGTCTTGGACATCACCATCGGAATACCGGCCGCTGCAGCCTCTTTTATTATTTCATCACTCTCACCATCTGTGTCTGTCACGATGAGCATATTAGCTGATTTCAGATAACTCACTCTATCAACTGGTCGGCGTTCAAAGACGACTTGTTTTTCGATTTGGAGGATTTTTGTTCTGGCTTGGAATTCTGTTCGAGCTGGACCATCACCTAAAACAACCATCCCGACTCTGGGGTTTTGGAGCGCAAAGCGTGCCCCATCAATCGCTCGAAAAAGCGTACTCTGATGTGATAGCTTGCCGATATACAAAATAACAAACACAAACGGTTGATAGATTTGTTTGAGGTCAAGCGTACTGGTTGCACTCACGACCGAACTATAATCATGAAAGCGGGGCAAGGTATCAATATCGACTGGTTTGTATTTCTTGGTGATTTTTTCTTGAAGCGCATGCGTTGCTGTTCGTACGCTCAAAAAGTGCTTTACGGTAAAGCGAGGAATAAATCGCCGCAAGCGAAAGTGCGGTAACCGGCCGAGGTTATCCCGACTCAAGAAATCTTCCAAAATATGTAACTGGGCCGGCTTCTGGTATGTGTCTTTCACGGCTTTGGCAACCAAGGCAGACTCGAAGGCATCCCGGGCAATAATTAAGTCTGGCCGAAACCCAGAGGCAAATACCAGCTGAGATTCAATCATTTCTATTCCGGCCTGTGGCAGCTTCCACCACACCCTCGAAGCGGCCGTGTAGAGCCACACATTGTCACTCACACGAAGCACCGGGTCTTTCGGCTTAATACCTTCACGTAAAATTAAAATATGAACCTCATCAAACAAGTCACTTAGCTTGATGAGCCCATCAAGTGACTGAGTCTCTGGATTTAAGAGCTCTGTTTCTTGTGATATGAAAAGTACGCGAGTGATATCGCGCTTGATGGTACGGGTAGCAACTCTTGGGCGATTAATCGCCTCCTCTACCCCAATCCGAGGTTCATCTGGAGCATTGCTATCAGCAACCCGTCGTAGGACAGTTTCGAGTTCATTACCCGCTCGATGCGAAGCATCAAATTGTGAAAGATCACGACGTGCCATTACCTCCTAGTATAGCAACCTTGTGGCTAATTTTTGGTCAGTGTCGCTGCCCACTGTGCACCATAGTTTGAGAGGTCAGCTCCTGGAAGTGTACTCGTATCAAGTGAAGCAATTGCCGCCTTACAGTTTGCGTACAAGAGCTCATCGGTCGAGAGTGTTTTCATCGCGGTCGCAAACGCGATTTCATTAGCAATAGGGACCACGACCCCATGGACACCATTTTGTACTATCTCATGGGCACAGCCCACGTCAGTTGTAACGATTGGTAAGCCCGCTCCAAGCGCTTCAATCATAACCCTACCCCAGCCCTCATGGTTTGAACTGAGCACATACGCATCGCTTGCTTTCATAAGTCCCGGGACGTCAGTACTCCAACTGAGCATATGGACAATCCCTTCAGGAAAATGTCCGCTTATATACGATGCAATATCAGCTCGGAGTGGACCATCCCCAACCAAGAGTAGTCGAGCTTTGGGGTTAGCTTGATAGGTTTGTTTGAAAGACCGTAGAAGGAGAAAATAATTCTTTTCAACGACAAATCGACCAACTGATAAAAAGATAAACGTATCCGGACCAAAAAGTTCTCGCACCATTGGGTTAGGAATGGCGAGCGTGAACCTATCAATCTGGACAGCGACCGGTAACCGAGTGATGTCCGCTTCTCTTACACCGATTTTCAATAAGGACGATACAATCCTCAGTGATACCACTCGAACGACATCAGCCCGCCTGAGAATTATTTTTCCAAGGTAAAATCGTACACGATTAAGAAATGATTCGTTCTTCCAAAAATCAGTTGAATAGACATCGGCATGCATCTGGACAACGAGCGGTATCTGGTAGAAAAAGTGTAACCACCAGCCTACCAAGCCTGTCTCAAACGGGTCTTGGGTAGTGACTCGGTAGGCGGTTTTATCTTTTTTAATCAATTGTGCTCCAATCATCATGGCGTCATATACCATTGAGAGTTTTGATACTGAATTGGTAGGATGCAAATTCAAACCAGTGCTCGAAACTACTGGAGTGAGACCGTCTGATTTCTTGGTAAAGACGATCATATCGAGACGCGCAACCGCAGTGGCACAGAGTTCTAATCGTTTTCGTTCAGGGTTTTCTGCCTGAAATAATTGCCTCCCGTAGCCAATTGAAAGTACTTTCATACTTACACTTTAATTCCTTTGAGTAAGGTAATAATATCTTCTATCACTCGTTCTTTGGAGAAGTCACGGGAGCGAGCCCGAGCGGACTGGGTAATTAAAAGACGAGTTTCGGGGTGATTCAAGACACGCTTGATAGCTTCGATTAAGGCCGCTTTGTCATTGAACTCGACCAAGAAGCCTTCCACGCCGTCAGTAATAAGCTCAGCGTTCCCGCCGGCTTTGGTGGTCACGATTGGCGTCCCTAAGTCCATCACTTCAATCAATTGGTGCGAGAGGCCTTCGTAGGCGGTATTCAAAACAAACACATCACCGGCTTTGATGGTGGCGCCAAGGGCTTCTTTAGAGAGTCTTCCGGTGAAGCGTACTTGATCTTTCACTCCCTGTTCAAATGCTTCAACCTCAAGAGCGTGACGTTCTTCTCCGTCACCCACAATCACGAGTTCGATGTCTGGGTATTCGTTCTTTAAGGCGGCAGTCACTTCAATCAACATCTTGAAGCCCTTCCATGGTACGAGGCGAGCAGCCGAGACAATGGTTGGTCCGTTGAATTCAAACTGCTTCCGTAACTCGTCTTTGGTGCCAGAAACTTCAAGCGGAAACAGAGCGCTGTAAATGACACTGATACGTTCACTCTTAATCCCCCACTGTTCTACGACGCTCTTGAGGTATTGGCTTGGAACCACAATTACCTTCGCTTGCTTACACACCAGTGTCTGAAGCCAGGCAAAGATACGAACCACTACCGATACACCCTTTTTATTAACTAAGTAGTCATCAAGTGTGCTCTTAACTCCAAAGCGAATTCGTCCTTGCTCCCAAGCATAATCACCGCCAAGACGAATCAGAAATGGCTTTCGCCGTACGCGTGCAATCAAGGCACTCGGAACTCCGACACTGATTGGATCGAGGGCGTAGATAATATCGACGTCTTTACTCTGAGCCCAAAGTAATTTGAGGTACGCGAAATGCCGAACGATTTTGCGGTGGTGTCGCACGAGTCCAAATGGTATTACCGCTACTTCCATGCCACGAGCTGGAAGGTGCTCTTCGAGCATAGCGGCATAGGTAGCTGGGCCACCAATTTCAGGTGGATATAAACCGGTCGCTAAAAGGATTTTCATAGTAATTGCAACGCTGCTTCAACATCATGGAGCGTATGAACAATCGTCATGTCAGTCACTCCCTCAACTGCTCCACTATCGGCCGGGTTACGGACCATCAGAAAACAGTGACAGTGTGGGACGAGTTGCTTTACCGAGAGACACTGCTCGATTTTGTCATCGATGAATACAATCGTCTCATCGGTTGGAATATTCGCGGTCAGTTCTTTCATTATTTCTCCTTTCTCACCTACCACATAGACAAAATTTCCAACATGCTCGGTAATCGGTGATTGTTCTACCTTGGCTTTTTGGAAGCCGTGAGCATCTTTACCTGCGACTTCGGTCACAGCGGTGACGATAGTAATATCTGAAGGGTTCTTATCCTTCAAAAAATGAATCGCGTCATGAAATAAAAATGGCACTGACTGGTAGTGTTGCCAGGCTTGTGGAGTTGAGAGCAGGTCAGTTTTTTCATCATCTTCAACTTGCACCACAAAAGCATCAGTATCAAAGAGGGTGCGGTCAAAGTCTAAAAAGTATTTCATAGTATATCCATTATTTTGCGAGCAAGTTTGCGTGGGTCATGTCGAATGAGACTGCGTTTGAGAACATCGCCTTTGGGGGTGGCTATCTCTTCATCAGCCAGAAGGTTGTCTTCAATGATGGTCGTACCCGCCCCAGAAAAATTATGTACGACGGGAAATTCTTCATCTGCTTGGTAGCGTGCTAGCAAGTCAGTCGGTAGCGGCTCATTATTGATGATGACAAAGTTTGGAACTTTTTTGATGTACTTCGCAATTTCTTCAACGTGCTCTTTGACGCCAAAGCCATCCGTCTGTCCGGCTTTGGTCATCAAATTGCAGACATAGACAATTGTAGCATTTGAGTGGCGAAGCGCATCTGCTACCCCACCAATGGCACAGTTGGCTAAGACGCTCGTATAGAGGTCACCAGGGCCAAGGACGATGAGATCGGCGTTCAGGAGGGTTTCCTCGGCTTTGCTACTCATGTTGGCTTTGGGAGTGGTGGTGAGGTCAGTAATGCGCTTACCGCGCCGGTCGGCTGGTGGTTCGTCGATATCATGCTCACCAGTAATCGTCACCCCGTCTTCATAGGTCGCAAGTAGGTGAACCTTCTCGGTCGTGACTGGCAGCACACTCCCTTGCACCCGCAAGACGCGAGCGGCCGCTCTAATAGCTTCTTCTTCTGAACCGAGAATGTCAGTGAGGGCCACCAAAAGTAGATTGCCGAAGTTGTGGCCTGAGAGGCCGTCCCCCTTATCAAAGCGGTAGAGGAATAGTTCTCGCAAGAGTTCTTCGTGCTCGTCGATATCACTTGCGAGAGCCGCGAGAGCCATGCGCACATCCCCCACGGGTAAGTAGCCGAACTCATCACGAAGACGCCCAGTCGAGCCGCCTGAGTCAGCCATGGTGACAATAGCGGCGACATCAATCTGCTTCTGGTAGCGCTTCAAGCCCCGTAGCACAGTGTGCGTCCCTGTCCCACCGCCAATTACCACCACACTGCGTTTTTTCATAGTGCTTAGTATAACTGATTACACTAAACTACGGTTTCTTTACTTATTCTAAGAATAATGGCTGAAATACCTTTTCATCCATAGCTTTCGCGATTAAGTTCCAGTCGTATTTTTCAATAGCCATTGCTTTTGCTCGAGCCACAACGTCTCTCGTAATCTCTGGTGAACTAATAATTTCAAGAACAGCAGCTTTGATTTGCTCCGGTGAGTCTGTATCCACCACCCAACCAGTTGAACCTTTGTCTTGATTTCGTTTAGCGTCAAACAGAAAGTCAGCAATCCCGCCTTCTTGTGTCGCAATGACTGGAAGCTCCGCTGCCATGGCTTCAACAAATGAATTGCCCATTCCTTCAGAGCGTGACGGTCGAATAAAAATATTACAGGCTTTAAGATACTGCGGCATCTCTGCATGGCCAATTTGGCCTCGCAATTGCACCCGGTCAGCTACACCAAGTTCAGCTATCAGTGCACGAAGCTTTTGTTCATCTGGGCCAGTACCAAACACAATGAATTTAATATGTGCCGGAAGTAAGGCAATCGCTCGAATTACATCATCAACTGCATTTTTATGTACGAGTCTTGAGGTCGTAACCAATGCGATATCATCAATCTGCAAACCAAGTTCTTGTCGGGTCGACGCAAGTACTTCAGGTTCATACCTTTGAGTAAAATGAGAAATATTAACTGCATTTGGAATCAATATCGGTGCACCTTGAAAACCACGGCGTTGTGCCCAGCGGCCTAAGAACGTAGAAATTACTTGAACGGTATCAGCGCACCGAAAGGCATCAATAAAGGCATCTCCAAACACGCGCATCTTCTTTTCAATATCCTCAGGCTTATCACCCTCTTGCAGGGTAAGGAGATACTTCACTAATGGAAATTCCTTCTTAAATGTAGCAGCTGGGATACCGGTCGAGTGGGCCATCATCGCCCAGATACCGTGAAAAACATATTGTTGATGGAGTTTTTTTGCTTCTTTAAACGCTAACCACTGATACAACACTTTGTTGAGATGGAGTGGTAATTTCCGCAAATCACCCATACTCGGATTGTGGATTGTAAGACCAATCCGATGAACAGTGACGTTTCCAATCACCTCCTGCTTCGGTAGAGTACTATCAAACCGATTACACAAAAGATGAAATTCGTACTTGTCAGATGGTAATCGGTCAGTGATTTCTTTAATCGCTACCTCAGCCCCACCAATGTGCTTGGGGTAATACGCAAGTGAAAAAATGAGAATTTTCTTTGGCATTATTTTTTAAGGCGCTGTTTTAAGAATGAGCTGTAGACTACCCGAACTTGGTTAGCGAACGCATCACCCTGACCAATTGACCGAATCAAGGTAGTACGTTTACTCAAAGAAATAGCAGCTTGAGCTTCGTATGTATCAAGCGCGTAAATTTGATCAGTTGAACCAAGAATTCGGCGGAACAATAGTCGAACATACCACGGCACATTTGCGAGTTTCTGGTCAGCTAATGTAACGAGTTTTGGTAGTGGCTCGCCTTTGGTCCGGAGTGAGGCCAGCGCAGCATAACTTGCAAACAGCGACCAGGCGAACACATAGGTATATTGAGTTTTTAGCTTGGTAGCAAGCCTTGCGCCATACAGCGGTAGGAGCCACTTATCAAACGTAGTACCGTTACCAAGACGATGGACGGTGACGTTGGGTAGCTCGCCGTGGTCACCCTGTGCACCAGCTTGGTAGGCAGTGGTAATAATATCGAAATGAATATTTGGAAGTGCTTTGCAGACATCATAAAGGGCCAGTTCGGCAGCTCCTGCATTCGGAAGGTATGTTGTTGAGTAGACCAGCACTCGTTGGTCTGCTTTTGTGACTGTTCCGATTTCAGCTTTCACGGTTTTAATCCAGTCGCTCAGCTGATGGTTTTGTTTCCAACCCAGGGCTTTTACTTGAGCGTTATCTACGCCTGAGGTGAGACGATTGCCGGCACGCTCGGGCATCATCAACTTCTCACCACCAAACATATCCGCCACTTCAATGACTGAGTAGCTTTGGTCAGCACCAATCCCATACCCGTCTCCCTTCCCTTTTTCGCCAGCCAAAATAAGTCCATCAACAATATCGTAGACATGTGTGAAGTTCCGGGTTTGCGTACCAGGAGCAGTAATCGTAAATGGTTGACCGTTGCGGTAGAGCTCGGTGAAAATTCGAATCAGTGTACCGTATGGCCCTGACATTTCTCGAGGACCGTAGACATTATAAAAATAGGTAATCGCGTATGGCACACCGAACCACTCGGCATAGTTTTTAACGAGCTCCGTATTGGTGGCTTTGGTCCAAGCATAGGGACTTTGGTCACGTCCTTCACCGTTATCAGCAAACTTAGTTGATGAACCGGCGTACACAATCTTGCAACCACGACGACGACAAAACTCTAGAACTGCAAACGTACCCGTCTTATTTAAGTCCCATACTTGTTCAATATCTTCAAAACTTTTTTCAGTGCGCGCATACTCACCGAGGTGAAATATCAAGTCGGGAGTTTCGGGAATAAGAGCCGCGATGTCTTTGGTGTGGCCGGTCCTGTACGCTACCCCTTCAACGTGATTCTCTGGTGTACCAGTGAAATAGTTATCAAGTGAGATAACTGCGTAGCCTTCTTTGACTAACCGTTCACAGAGATGTGAACCGACAAAACCGGCTCCGCCGGTGACCACGACTAATTTCTTTTTGGTTGCTGTTTCCATGTATGAAGATAGTACCAAATCTACAAGGAATTAGTTACTTTTGGTTTGAAGAAGATGGCCCCAAAACAAATAAGGAGAAGCGTGATGAGGGCCAGGTACGGCCAGCGCTGAGGACCTGGTTCTTCCCCACCACCTGTAGCTACATCACTTAAAAGTACTGTATTGGTGGCTCCCGTTACTTCAGTTAAGACTGGTGTTGTACGTGGAGCAACCGAGGTCGTATTCGCAAACCGAAACCGATTGTCCTCACTCGGCTTACTATCATCTATGATAGTAAGCCGAGGTGGTGGAGGCGAAAGAGGTGTGAAAGCTACGGTTGGCTCAGGGGTTTGAGTGCTCGCAAAAGCTAGAGTGGCTACAGAGGCTGGTGGTACGGATATTCGCTGACTCAAACTATCGTACAACGTGGGCAAACCCGAGTTGGTGCCTAAGGTGATTTTTTGTTTTGGAATGGTGATAGTTTGGTTCGGTAACATAATCGAATACGCCGGAAAGACAAAATCGTCTGCCCCACTTACCGTGTAGCCCGAGACATCTATCTCATAGGGTGAGTCGTTATTGACCTGAATGTCACCGTGTTCATTTTTGGACAGGGAGAGTGTAATTGGCAGAATAGTTATCTCGTGACGAGAGAGGTGTTCTTGGGTACCGACCGTAGCATAGAGGGTCACGACGTAGGTTCCTGGAAATTGATAATGATGAGAAGGATGTTTACCAAAGCCAATATTGCCATCACCAAAATTCCACCGATAGACAACTGAATGGGCAAGCGTTCGACCAATCCCTGAAGGTTCTGCCTCAAAGGTAATTCCTTGATTTACGTATCCAACGGTCTGCGCATCTACGGTTAACTGGAGCGTATTAACTGGAACGCTGAGTTGCACTGTCTCAGAAGAATTGCGACTCCCGCTTGATTTTGTAGCTGATGCTTCTTTTGTGTCTGCGGGTGTACTTGGCTCGGGTGCAGGCGCTGGTTGTGGTGGAGGTACCGAGTCGACCGAACGATTCACAATTCCTGGAGTAGAGGCGGCAGTAATCCAACCGCTCGTTGTGTACTGAGCGGTTTCTTTGGTGACATTATCACCACCAATACTTTGCCAATTTTCTCCCCCACTCACTTGGTCTTCGATGCCACCATCGGACCGCTTCAATACGAGCGTAGCACCGGTATTTACTAATGCGCCGGTGTATATCAAAAACGCCGAGCCAGATGCTGACTCGTCGCTTGTTCGTTCTAATACGGCATAGCTATTTGCTGGAATCGTACCAGTTAAGGGAATGGTGAGATTCATTCCGTCACTCAGTGTCCAGCCTTCAACGCTGATACTACTTCCGGTGTTGTGAAGCTCTATCCACTCATGATTGGCTGACTCAATCGAACCCATCCACGCCACTTCGTTAATCAAGACTGCTGCGAGACTTGGGAATGGAACTACTATGAGTGAGAAGATGAGCCAATAACGCATAGGTATATTTTAACCAAATGGATTACGTTGGTGATTTTCATCCTTGAGCATCTTTCGAACAAGGGCAGGATCAAGTGGTGTCGACTCTTTAATTGATGCAGGGGTGAACGAAGGGGTTGGGCGAGGACTGGTTGGTAGTGGGGCTGGAAGCGGAGCTTCCGCCCCTTTTGTCACATCCACTGGCGGTGGAGCGGCGTGTACTGCAGGAGCTGGTGCTGGAGCCGCTGCAGGAGCAGTTTGCGGTGTAGTGGCTTGACTCAACACGGACGCTAGTGCGTTCTTAAGCTCTGAACGTTCTGGAGCTTCTGTCCCGGTTTTTTTATCGGTCTTCTTTTGTGGTTCTACGACTTTATTGTTGTTACTAATTTTGCTGAGAATAGCTCGCAAGTCTTCGGTGCTTTTGACTGGGTGAGCGACTGGTTTTTTGGATTGAGTAGGTTTTTCTCCGACTGGTTTTGGTTGGCTTTGTTCCCTCTGTGGTGGACGGGTATCTTTTTCGTTTGTTGTAGTTGGTGGAGGTACAGGACGTGATTCTTCTTTGCGGGGATGGTTACTGGCGGTAACGGTTGGAGTCGTTGGTTTTTTATCAAATGGTTTTTTGGCAGGGGCCTGTGTAGCGGGCTTCACCGGGGTATGTAGCTCAGCAACGACCTTCTCTACGTCTTCGCGCTTATTGGCATATAACTGACGACTCGATTCAATCACCATACCCTTACACGAAACCGGCGGTCTGGTAACTGGTGGTAGGGTTTGCGCAGAAAATGGTTGTGATCCAATCCCATCAATCATGAGTGTGAGATAGATTTGCGCAAAGCCTAAATTCACCAAGTCTGGTGCTAAAAAGCGTGGCGAAAAGACTGTTTCAAGTACTTCAGCATCAAAGGGACCAACCCGAAACGCTACGGTCGTACCGACGTTACCAAATACCGCATCACGGATTTCATCTTCCATCTGCGCGATGTACTGGTGAGCGATAATCAGGTTGAGGTGATACTTCCGAGCTTCAGACAAAATATTGGCAAACGTAGCGTTGGCGAAGCTCTGGAATTCATCTACATAAAAATAGAAGTTTGGCATCTTCTTCATCTCATCAACAGGCAAATCAGCTCGACTCATCGCCGCAAGATAAATACGCGTGGTCAACATCGAACCAAGGAGGTTGGCGTTCGTTTCACCAATCAACCCCTTTGAGAGGTTCATGATAATAATCTTTTTTTCATCCATCAGTTGCCTAAAATCAAAACTCGAATGTGGTTGTCCAATGATATTTCGAATGAGTGGATTACCGGTAAACTGTCCAATTTTGTTTTGAATCGCTGGTAGCGCTTCGGCCGCAAATCTATCGGTATAACCAGCAAACTCTTCGGTCCAGAACGCCTTCACCGCCGGGTCCTGACAGGCTTCGACCACCAAGTTTCGGTACGCTTTATCAGCAAAGAGACGGTTGACTGAGAGGAGTGTAGTATCGGGGTACTCAATCAATACAAGCAAGGCATTGGTGAGGATGTACTCCATACGAGCACTCCAAGCGTCAACCCAGATTTTCTTGAACGTCGACATGAGACCCGACACTACCAAGTGTCGCTTCTCCGGCCCCACATCTTCCATCACATTGAAAGAAATTGGATGATTGATATCAAATGGCGCGAAGTAGACGACGTCTTTTACTCGGTGTTCAGGGATGTACTCTAAGAGCGTCTCAGCCGCTGAGCCGTGTGGGTCGATAAAGGCCATCCCCTCACCATTGCGGATATCTTGGGCAGCCATATTCTCAAGCAAGGTCGACTTACCCATCCCCGTCTTCCCCACCACATACATATGACGTTGACGGTCCTTGGCTTTAATCCCAAACGGAATATTTTGCCCGCGAGCATCGGTCTTCGCGAAATAAGTAATTTTTTCTGGGTCGTACAAGGTCATGGTACGTACAGTATATCACTACTAATTATATTCCTCTTCAAGATACTGCAGCAATGATTGTAAATCTGCCTTGCGACCAGTTGAGCCGAGTAAGATGACCGCTACCTTTCGCTTCGTATCTCTGATGTTCACTTCGTGCACTGAGATTAATGTCTGTCCAGCCGCTTCTGTCTCACCTACCTTACCGCCAATAAAACTGTCTATTTCGTCATCACCATTTAAATTATTTAAATCTAAAAATTCTCCTTCACCGATAGCATTCACTTCTCCCTTTTGGGTGATAGCAAAAATAAATTGTCGATTCTCTTGAATGTATTCGGTCAATCGAAAGAGGTCTTCAGCGGTAGAGACATTTTCTGCACTTACACCAGATGGGTCGGCAAATGTCGTGTTTACCATACCAAGCTGCCTGGCTTTGTCATTCATAGCTTGAACAAACTCCACACGTCCATATTCTTCTGCAATAACATCTGCTGCTTCATTGGATGATTCAACCAAGAGCAGTTGTAAGAGACTGTACATTGAAACACTGGTTCGATCAGCGAGTCGCGGAATCAGTGATGTAATAAGGGTTGATGATGCTACCTGCACCCGACTATCAAGATTGAGCTTCTCAGCCGCTACAACGGCAGTCATGAGTTTTGTGAGCGAAGCAATCGGGGCGGGTTTATCACTCTCGGTCGCAGCCAAAATAGTTCCGTTACCAAGGTCAGCTACCAAATAGCGTGGCGTACCAATTTCTGGAGCAGTTGGCACATAAGCAAAGGTATCGGTTATTTCATCAGACGCTTTATGAACCAAGATTGGCACACCAACGTCAACTGCATTATAGAGCTCCGTAGCAGATTGATTATTAAGACGAATACCACCACCCGCAAAGGCTTCAGTCACTGGACGGTTATCAGGATAGGTCGGAATACCATGGATGACGTAGTTACCCTCAAAAGTAAGGCTCCAGGGGAGGTACACTTGGTTTACATTCGAGAAATTATTTTTTTGTTTGGCTTCGACACGATAGAGACCTGATGGTGCGTCCCACCACGAACCGGCCACACCAGTGGCAACAATGTCGGTTGACTGGCTGAGCACTCCCTTTTCAAAATAGCGAACCATATTGGTATCAAAATCGACTTCAATAAAAGTCACCTCATCTTCAATGAAGGCGTCTCTCGTCTGTGTGAAAAAAGAAAGTTGGGCCAACGATTCTTGTGGACCATATGGTACGGTCACCACCGTGTTGGTGGTGGTATCAAAAATATTAACGGTCAATACTGATGCGACGTTACTTGAAGCAAGTAAACCGTAGCCAGAGACCGCCACCAACGCGAACACCGCAAGACCCACAACTGGTGTAATAATACTCACCACTACTTTGGCCGCGGAAAAACGCTGCCGACTCTGTCGGTTACGTTGATTTTTTTCTTTAACTGCCCGGGGAATAAGCGAGCCGATTTTTTCGGTTGGTTCACCGTCAGCAAAAGACAGAAATGAATTCGGACGGCCTGACTTTTCAAACATGGCTTAATAATACCTTAAAATATACTTCAAAAAACCTTTTGCCAACACCAAAATACTACCTCTACCCTGGACCAGGCAACCTTACCAAAACGTTAATCGCCAAGGTCTCATCTTTTAAAAACTCCCTAGGCCGGTCCTAGGGAAGATAGACTATAAAACCGTTCCGATAATCAGGATGAAGACCAAAACACTGGCCACCACACCAACAAAGCTAAGTAGAAACTTGTAGAACGATTTATTGAACATAGACAAAGTATAACAGAGTGCTTGGTAACGAAAAGGGAAACTCCCTAGGGGAACCCTAGGGAGTTTTGGCCGGACAGAATCACTTTAATTTGTTACCACACTCGGCTAGGTAACTTGCTTTCGCCGGGACAACTCACGCTCAACTCGATCTTCTTGTTCGAGTCGTTCTCCGCCATTTCGACCAAACTGCTTCAAGAGCAGCTCGAGTGCTGATGTTGATACTTCACTCAAGTCTTGTCCGGGTTGTATGCCACAAACTGGTCCAATATGCATACTGTCTCTCCTTCCTTTTTTAAGATACCAAATACGGGTTTTCCGTCAATCTTTTTTATTCTGGACCTTCAAAGGCACCTCTCGTATAGATATTACTTGGTGCCCAGACCATAAAAGACATCACGCCGACGTCGTTGCTCGCTTGAATCTGGGCTCTGACATCAGCGGCATCATAGTCGCCACCATAATCAAAATCCTGAATCCACGTCCGGAACTTATCAGCGCCATAGGTCGGCTTACGGTAGACTGCTGGTGTACTAGTACCGATACGCTCATGCTTAAAGCCTGCCATCGGTGTGGTATCGGACTTCATCCGGTCCACTCCGGTTTGCATCGCATAGTTCACTACCCGATACGGATGATCATTAGGATTCCCCAGTCCAAGAAAACTTCCCGGATAATGTGACGGGTAAACCATTGGCGCAATGAAGTCGAAGTACGGAGCGGCCCTATCTTGCACCTGTCCAATTGAAAGGTCATCGAAGTTGGTCGTCGTCATGCCAAACAAGTCAGCGGAAGTCCATGGTACTGCTTTATCCCGGCCGTGATTCTCCCGCCTATAGGCAGCGAAGCGTGACTCATCTTGCATCGCGTCATGAAGATAGCTAAAGAAGGCCTCAAGGTTAGCTTGTTTGTCAGCGCCATACTCCCCCGCCATACTTTGTGGGAAATAAATATCTTGCATGTTGCCGTCAGATGGATATCGCACATAATCAAAATTGAGTTCATCAAATCCGATATTGTACGACTCAACCGCTAGCTCAATAACATGGTCCCAATAGGGCTTGGCCGCCACATCAACAAATGACAGTCCTTTGCCATCTTTCCAAACGCTCGTACGATCACTGCGTTGGACGGCGAGACTTGGATTCTTTGGTGCATAGAATGGATCTTGGAATACGGTGATACGACCAATCACAAATATATTTTTGGCATGCAGTTCTTCAATAAACGCCCGCATATCACGAGCCCCACACTGCGCTGCTTCCCAGGCTGGTTTCCAGGCGTCACCTTCAGGCGGGAACGAAATTGTCCCTGAGTAATCTTTGACATCAATCATGATGCTGTTGATTTCGGTTTCCTCAGCAAAGGCAATGAGCCGCTGCCGAAAACTCTCCGTCCCAGCCACGCAGGCACTCATGTAGATAGTTTTCACCTGCTCAGGTAATGGTACATGTTGAACGACCGGCCGGGTGTCTGGTACATCAGGCTCAGGTGTTGCGTTACGTTCACGCTCTTCCGCGGCAGCTAGCTGCGTGGCGTCTTTATCATATTCAACATCAAAGATAGGAGCCGGTAAAAAACTAGCTGCCGCGAAGATTCCGACACCTGTAAATACTATGAGTGCAATCTTTGGCATAGCGCTATTCTAATGCCCGGTCATCAAATAATTTTTCGGTCGATTCTACAAAAGAGTCTGTCCCTCGTTCACCGTTACCTCGGTCAATTCGACTTAGAAATACATCTCGCCGTAAGCCATAGCCAACTAAGATAAGCACCACGCCGATAAAAACAATCGAGTATTCACGCCAGGCTTGCGGAACACCCAAGAATGGAATAATGGTCAAGAGGATACCAATGAGAAATACTGAAGTCTGTCGTGTCATAAAAATAGTATACCCCGAGTGTCAGGCCAAATTCAAACGCTACGTGGTATTTGGGCAATTAGTCGCCATCTTGCTCAAGCGTATCAATCGTGTCGACAATTACTACAAACTTAAGCAAACCAAGAAGAAGTGAAACTTCGACTATGGCTTTGCTTATGCAGACGCTTAGCTATGATTCGACTCCTTCCTAAAGGAGAATCTAGCTGTAGCGGGCTGCCATGGAATTTAAGGCTATTTTTGTTTATCAAAAATAACTACAAATTCCCCTTTCTGCTTTACGGAAGTGTTTTCTAAGATAGCGGATAGCTCAATGGGTGTACCGATGAGCATTTCTTCATGCATTTTGGTAAGTTCACGCCCGAGATAAATGGTGGCATCGGGATAGTGTATAGCCAGGGCTTCAAGTGTTTTTAAAATTCGGTGGGTAGATTCAAAAAAAACAGTCGGGTGCGGAAAAGTTACAAGACTTTTGAAAAACGTCTCGCGTCCTTTCTTGTGCGGAATAAACCCTAAGAATGAAAATTGATTACCAGCGATACCAGCGAGCGATACCGCTGTCGTTACTGCTGAAGGACCAGGAATAGCGTCTATCACGACTCCGGCGGCTCTTGCCTGCTGAACCAAGAGTACGCCAGGGTCGCTGATGATAGGCGTTCCTGCATCTGACACCAAGGCAATGTGTTTACCGGCGAGTAAATCGTCGATAATCTGCTCATGGGAGTTTCCACTGGTATGAGCATCGTAGCGATGCATCTTGGCTTTGATACCGTGATGGTGAAGAAGCTTCCCTGTCACTCGCGTATCTTCACAGAGTACATAATCACACTCGGAAAGGACCCGCAGGGCACGCAACGTAATATCCTCCAGATTTCCAATCGGAGTAGCAACGAGTGAAAGTCTACCTTCTGTTTTCATAGCAGTACCTTAGCACCAGAACCAAAAAAGAAAAAGGCGGCTCGTACTCATGCACTTGCCGCCTCACCCATCCAGGGACACTGTCACTCTGGGTCACAGAATCGTTGTTCCGGATGTTTTGTTTTGTGTTTCTGACGCTCAGCTTGCTGCTCATCAGAGAAGGCCCAAGAAAAGATGGTCTTCATGAACTCCCAGAAAGTCAGTTTGTTATCTTCCATCGTCACCTCCGTTTGATTTCTTCGTTTTCTGCCTTCATCTCATCAATGAGCGCTTGTCGACTGAACAGTTGGTATCCGATTCTGCCCAAAACTCGTTTGAGCGATGCCAAAATGTCTTTCATAGACGTTCTCCTTCCGGCTATATTTATACTTTAATTAGACATTTTGTCAATAGTATGATAGGTTTTCAGTATATCAGTTCCCCGTTATTTGAAAGAGGTCAGCTATGGATGTGTGGGGTATTTTTCTCTCAACCTTTCTGTTTGTATTTATTGGTGAACTGGGAGACAAGAGCCAGATTACCGCCGGCACTGGAACACTCGCTTATGCCCGCAATGTCAAAATAATTTTTCTGAGTTCTGCCCTTGCCCTTACCTGTGCAGCTGGGATGGCAGTATTTGGGGCTTGGCTTATTCCAAGCTGGCTTGTCCCGACGATTGTTCACATTGGTGGCTTGGGACTGATTATCTATGGTGTGCATCTGTACCGAAAGATTGGTATCCAAGAGACAGATGGAGCTGTTACCGAAACGGCCACAGGCTGGAAGCTGTTTACCACACATTTTGGCGTAGTGTTCACTGCTGAAATGGGGGACAAGACTCAGATTGCAACCGTTGGTATTGCTCTCGAAAATCAGTCTGAGCTTCTTACGGTGTTTGCTGCCTCAAGCCTAGCACTTATTACCGTAACAGGTCTCACGGTGTGGGGTGTAACCAAAATCCCAGCTCGAGCAGTCATGCTAGTGCAGCAGATTGGCGCACTCATGATGATTGGCTACGGTGTCTACATGCTCGCTGGTGATACGTTAGCCAAAGTCCTTTAACCCCTCTGTTTACAGAGGTAAAAACTCAAAGGCGGGAATCGCAAGATTCCCGCCTTTTTTCTTTGTGTACTGTTTTATTTTTATTTTGCTACTAAGTCGGTAGCGAGGGTTGTAATATCTCCTGCTCCCAATACAAGAATGACTGAGTCTTTGTCGGCCAGGTTAGACAGTGAGGCAACCGCAGCTTCATAGGTCGGCACATACGACACCTGCGGATTAAACTCCATCGCTTTCACTGCCAGCTCACGACTGGAGATACCCGTTGGGTTTCCTTCTCTCGCTGCGTAGATTGGCAACAGTAGTGCGTGATCAGCTTCGATAAATGAGCGAGCAAAATCATCAAAGAGTGATTCGGTGCGGGAGAACATATGGGGTTCAAACACCACAATAATCTTTTTGTCCGGGTAGAGTTCCTTGGCTCCCGCAATAGTCATCTTGATAGCGGTGGGGTGATGGGCGTAATCATCATACACAATCGCTCCATTGAACTCACCCTTGAATTCAAACCGTCGCCAGGTACCAGTAAATTCTGAGACTGCCTTGGTAGCTTCTGGTCGCATGATTTTTTCTTGGCGGGCGGCCGCTATCGCGGCCGCCGCGTTAGAGCGGTTGTGTATACCGGGCTGTTTGAGCGGGAGCTTCACGTCAAAGTACTCTAGATAATCGACGATACGAACCGGGCAGTCGACGAGAATCGGAGCGATGTTCGGGTCTTTCACATTGGTCACCACCACCCCCTCTTCATTGACCTGTTCAATCAGCTGTCGGAACGCACTTTGCACATCAGCCAAATCTTTGTAGCAGTCGGTATGGTCAAATTCGATATTAGTAATCACGAGGACGTCAGGTCGTAAAAATAAAAAGTCTCGCTTATATTCACACGCTTCAACAATCGCATACTTACTCTTCCCTGCCCTGAAGTTACTCTTGGTCTTAGCTCGAAGTGAACCGATGATGGCGGTCGGATCTTTTTCATTTGCTTCAAAGATATCAGTAATCATCGCGGTCGTTGTGGTCTTACCGTGAGTCCCCGCCACCGCTATCAAATAGTATGGGTTAGCAACCAATCCAAGCGCTTCAAAATAATTCATCATCGGTACCTTGAGAGCTTTGGCGGCGACCATCTCTTCATGGTCATGCGCCATCGCTTCGGTATAAATAATCAATTCAATATCAGGCGCAATATTCGCTGCTACCTGTTCCCCAAAAATCTGTATTCCTTCAAATGCTAATGCCTTAGTGATTGGAGTCAGTGACCGGTCTGAACCGCTCACCTGCTTCTTCTCATGAAGGAAAAATCGAGCGAGGGCTGACATTCCAATCCCGCCAATGCCAATAAAATGAATCCGGGAAATGCTGTTTATTTCGATTTTTGACATATGTTGCAAGCTACCATAGTATCATGCCAGATTAGATGTTTATAGAGAGGATAGTTATGGCGACCGTACACACATTTCACACCCCGCACGCTATCGTGTATCTACAAGGGAGACAGCCCCGGATTGGTGATGAACCGGCGTTGTCTAAACAATTTGCGCAGGTAAGAGGGGCCAACCGAAACCTAATTGCGCAATTGATTGTAGCGCGTGACCATAACAGTCTTGGTTTTAAGGGAGTCTATCCACCGGCTTTTGATAGACTCAACTACCAAGATGGGGCGGTCATCAAGACAGCGGGTTCAGCAGTAATTTTACAGACCGCAGACTGTCCGACCGTTATTCTGTCCCACCGGAGAAAAGCGCAGGTGGCTGTCTTCCACGCTGGCAGGCCAGCCCTCACCCCAGACCCTCGTTGCCCTAGCTGTACTGTGATTGAAAATGTTGTACAGCGACTTGGTGTCATAACCAAAGAAGATGCAGTCCACCTGGAAGCATTGGTAATCGGTGACATCTGCGGGCAACATTTCAAACATGATGCACTGGGAGCAGAAGCATTGATAGCTCCGTTTCGAAGGTTTCCTGAGACGGTCTTTACTGATAGCGCGACTGGTTCTTTGAGTCTGTACGAAGTAATCAAACATGAACTCATGTCGCGCGGAGTGCCTGAAGGACACATTAGACGTGACGGTCCTTGTCCGTACGAAGATGAAGGTCTCGCCAGCTACCGCCGCAACAAGACCGAACTCCGTAACACCATCACAGTCATTTTGACCTCGTGATAAAAATCGGCCCGAAGTGCAGCTGCACTTCGGGCCGATTGTTTTTAATTCTCGTACTCCTTAATGAGCTTCAAAAAGAGATCGTTTCGCTCGTATTCATTTTTAAACATTCCAAAGGAAGCAAATCCAGGACTAAAGAGAAGGACGTCACCAGGTTCGCCATAGGCGAGCCCGGTCTTCACTGCAGCCTCAAGACTTTCCACTACTTCACATTCGATACTGTCTTTAATGGTGTCAGTGCCAGTACCAGCTAGGAGTACTACTTTTTTACAATATTGCGGAATTACAGCAGCCAAGTTTGACGGGTCGACTTCCTTGGCCGCACCGCCGGCGATTAAAATGACGTTCTTATCATCTTGATTTCCGACAGCTTTGAGACCCATCACCACTGCTTGCGGGGTTGTGGCGTTATTATCATTGTAGATTTTTACGTCGTTCACCTCACCAAGATACTGAAGTCGTCCTTCTACTCCCGGAAAACTCGCCAGTCCGGTGAAAATCTCTTCTTCGAGTAACCCCATGGCTTCGAGTGTCTTGTACGCTAACGCAGCGTTGAGACGATTATGTTCTCCCGGCATAGAGAGCTTGGAATCTTCTGGGATGAGTGAGGCGTCTACCAGAAGAACTTCTTGGCACAAGGTGGCGTTGGGTACCTTTTTGACCAACTCAAACACTTCAGGGGTCGTTACAAAAATATCGTTGTCATCTTGGTATCTGAAAATATTGGCTTTGTCAGAAAAATACGCATCCATATCACCATGATAATAGTTCATATGGTCAGTCATGAAGTTGGTGAAGACTGCTACCTGGGGCGAACGCTTCGCCCAGCCAAAGCCTTGGAGCTGCCATGAGTCGAGTTCCATCACGGCGACGGCATCTTCGGTCACTTCTTTTAAAAGCTGAAGATTTGAAAGTCCACGGACATTTCCTCCGAGCAATACCGGACCATCAAAGGTCGTTTTAAGGACATGATGAATCATGTGTGTGACTGTCGACTTCCCTCTGGTGCCCGTAATACCAACAATCGGAATATCGCTAATCTCAGCAAACAACGCTGCGCTCTGAACCAGCTTGATACCAGCCTCCCTCGCCGTAGCTACATACATTGAATCAAGTGGTACACCGGCAGCGACCAAAACCAGATCTCGGTCAACAAAATCTTCAAGACGGTGTTCACCTAATACGAATCGTACATTAGCGTAGTGCTCGAGCTGGGCTACCGAAGGGGCCAAATCTTCGGCAGACTTTTTATCAGTCACAATCATGTCAGCTGCACCAGCTTCCGCCATAAACGCCACGTCGCCAACTCCCCGGCCAAGAAGCCCAAGCCCCAAAACGGTGATTTTTTTATCTTTAAAATATTCAAGTCCTATCATGGCACCATCATAGGCAAAAAACCCCTCGCTGGCTAGTCCTTAGTGATATACTATCTGTATTATGAAAAACGTGGGTAATAAACGCTATCTTGAAAGCTTTAAGGTATTTCCATACATCGCTTGGTTTGTGATTATTGTATTCTCGTATTTTGTATACGGTATTACCAAAGAGCTTCAAACGGTCACTAATCAAGTTGAAGCGCAAACCGTATTCCTTGAAACTACCGTCAACACTCCAATCAATAGCGTGAAGAATTTTGAGAATTAGTATGTACAGTAAGGTACAACGCTTAGCAAAACGCTTGCTTGATTACTCCCTAGTTGGTGTCAGCACCTTTCTCCTTGACCTCTTACTCATTTATATCCTTAAGAGCACTACCACACTCAGTGAGACACTTATTATCGGAAGCGCTTTTGGTGTAGCAGTCACGATTAATTTTTTCCTCAGTTATTATTTCGTTTTTAAAGGTACCAAACGAGATAGATTCACTGGCTATCTGTATTTTATTGCCGTAGCTGTCATTGGGATGCAAGTGATAATTTTTGGTACCCAAACCCTTCAGACTGAACTAGGGATTGGTATTTATGCGGCCAGAATCATTGTCTCTGGCATCGTTGGACTTGGTAATTTTACGTTTAATACATTTGTAAACTTCAAAATGTTTCGGTAGTACCTCGCCCTTTAAAGATACCTACTCGATCGGAAATTGCAGCCAGACCAAACAGTGCAGTCAAAGCGAGCGTGGCCTCAATCACTCTGAAGTCTTCAAAACCAATATAGAGTATCCCGAAACCCAGAAAAAATAATCCAGCGACAATAGTGGCTGCGCGTCGATGAAACGTATGGGTCATAAGGCGGATAGAAACGAGCGTCACCGCAATTCCCAAAGATCCAGCAGCCACAAAGGTAAATGCTTCCATCGACCGGGGAGCTATAATAGCTAACTTATAACCAATTGAAAGGAGGATGATACTCCCGAATAAAAATCCATGAGAGTGGAGAAAAATAAACAAATTTCGGGGACGCACCCCTTGATTGTCATCACTATGTTCAAAATAAAGCCACCACAGAGCAATCATCATAAAGAGTCCAGAAAAAACAATACTTGTTTCAATGAGAGAAAAACTATCAGTAGTATTTGATAGGGCTACGACAATCATACTCTCTCCAATTACCAGCATCATGAAAAGGCCAAGCCGTTCCTGTAAGTGATACACATTGAGATACCTCGTTGTGTTTCCTTTACCTCTCGTGAGCGGCGTGAAAATATCAACCAGGAGAGCAATCCCGGCAAGCACGAAATGATACGGCGCCGGAGCCAAAGAGGTCGTAATCCACAAAGCTGCACCAATCACTAAGCCTTCTAAAATGTTGTATGTAGCTGGTCTCGTTTGGGGGTGTGCATAATACATTCGTACCAACATAAACGCCTGGAGCAATCGTAATAATCCGAACGTAAAAAAGAAGCCGAAATAATCTCCAGCGAATACGGCGGTCATAGTCAAGCTCATCAAAAATGCAGCGACCATCTGCAACTGGATAAATAACTTATCCATAGCTGTCTCACTCGGTTGTAGATTGCGGTTGGCTGTCGTCGCCCACCAGGCAATGAAGATAGTGTACCCAACGATAAATATCGTAAACAAGTCAGTCAGTGTATCGTGATGGTCAAACGCGAGGTACGTCAACTGAGCAACCAACGCCACAAAAGCGACGTCGTAGAATAGCTCAAGCCAAGAGGCACGTTTTGTATCAAGAGGCATAGTTACTAAGAGTATACCGCGAATATACAAAGTAGCTAACTACGGTCTAAAGACAAAAGCGAGAAGGATGATATGCGTATCATTCCCTCTCGCTTTTTTGCGCTGAACAAACATCAGAACGTCTGTGTCCCTGATTCATCAAAGGTAAATCGGACTATCATGCGGATTGGATGAATAGTGATACCAGGTGTGTATTGATCACGACGCACAAACGTATGCTGTAAGTGGCTCTTGGTACTCGCAAGCGACCACTGCGGTGGCGCTACAGGAGGTACGTAATGAAACAGGACTGCCGGCTCACGCTGTACTCCGGTGTACGACCCGGAGACCCGACGCAAATCGAAATCAAGCGGAAGCAATGGCGGGTTTGCTATAGTGAGCGGTGTGCACAGCAATACTCCAGCAAGTAGTTCACAACTGAACATGACGCTCTCTCCTTTTGTAATACTGCACACCACGCGCAGTAACTTAATCTCTATTCATAATGACGGGTAACTATATTCTCGTCAATCAACAGAGTGCGTAAGGTTCAGCCCGAGGCAAAGCCTCGGGCTGAAACAAAAAGACCAGGGATGAATCGCATAGTTCACCTTTGGTCTTTTTAATTACGTTATGATTGTTTGTAGTTACTGGAACCAATCTTCGGGGATAGCTTGAATTTGAAGACCCAGAGCTTCTGCATACTCACACTCCCACCGAGCACCATTTGATTCTTGCCATCGCGGCATCATAAAAACGGTTGAAATCAAACCCGTTGCCATTATCGGCTTATGGTAATACTCCATAACTGCTTCCCAGGGAAGCTCAAGCGAAACAATATGACGCTCGTCGTGATTACCTTCGAAGTAATCAAAGACGGTATATCCATCTGCTCTAAGTTTCTGTTGAGCAATAATGAACCGTCTCTGATTTTCTTCATACCCATAACCACCACTAGTCAGTGGTCCAGAAACCCTAACGACAGGGGCCGGTAGTTCTCTTAAGCGAATGATTGCCTGATTTGCCAGGTCAGTTAATTTTTGTTGTTTTTGTTCAATGGTCATGATTACACTCCTCTTGAATATTTAAAGCATGCTAACCATAAAGATTCAAGCTTGTACGTAAAAGTCGCATCCTGTATAAGAACAATAAGATTCGACCTATCCCCTTACAGGGGCAGTACACCATTTGGATAGTTTATTTCACAAGTTTATAAACTATCTCAAACGGTTCTAAAACAGTTCCCCGAACTGTTTTAGCCTTTCGAGTGAACCAGTCTGGGTGAGAAAGTGTCAAAACACTTTCGCAAGACCTTTTGAGAAATTTTAATTTCCAAAAGGTGTACAGCTTCTGTAAGAAGACTGGTGCAAGAGGTTGCCAGCTCGTAAGAGCGTCAACCTGAACAGATCCTGTAAGGATTCAGTCGAACGCAGCCAACCCTAACTCCTGTTCGTAAACTCACAACGGAGTTTCCTTCGGAACGGAAAATTCCTGGCACTAGCCAGGAAGTTCCCTTGAGTCTCATAAATATCGACTCATTTCTTCCTCCTGGTCGAAAACGGCAGAAACCTGCCGCAGGGCAGGTTTCTGAGCTCGAGCGGCTTAAATTCTTTGTCCGCCCTCTAGGATTCGAACCTAGGACCTTTCGAGTATCAGTCGAACGCTCTAGCCAACTGAGCTAAGAGCGGGCAAAGAATTTAATAACTTAAACCGCAAGTGTCGAGCACTATAGCAAATTTATTCGAGAAATGTAAGGGGTAGAAAAAAGCCCGGGGTTATGTTCCCGGGCCTTTGATTTGTATCGTCTTTTAAGGTGTGACGACATTACACCGGCGTGTCGCGACCAATGGACTCGGCAACCAGCACGAGACCAATCACAACCGCGCAGATGATGCCAGCGATAAGCGGCCACCACCGGAGGCGGACAATCTCCACCTCACGGCCCCAGATAAGGACCGTAAAAAATTGTCGCTCTGCCCATCGTTTGAGCGGATTGGGCTCGCGGTGAAAAACTTGCTTCATGAAATATCTCCCCAAAAACACTGGTCGTTCGTGGCAAAGCCCTGACCATTGCTATTATTATAGCATATTTAGAAAAATAGTCAATCTGTGTACCATTCGTCGTCAGCCCAACTGATTACGATATACTTACGGTAATATGAAACCATTTTTATGTATCGCCCTTTTTAGCTTACTTACTCCCCTCTTAACCTTCGCTCAAACAGCAGCTGCGCCAACAGGTGGGCAACAAACGGCCCAGGGGTTTATTCAAAATTTCGTTCTCTTCCTCAATAACATCATTGTTCCCTTTTTGCTCGGAATCGCCTTTTTGATTTTTGTCATCAATGTAGTCAGATTTTTTGTCTTCCAGTCCAATAATGAAGACGGTCAAAAGGCTGCCAGGGCTCTAGCGTTGTATAGCATTTTGGCGTTTGTGATCATTATTATTTTCTGGGGAGTCGTAAATGTTCTGACCTCTAGTCTCGGTCTCCGGACTGGTGGTGCACCAACGTCAGACTACATAGATAAAACACAGCAACCTGGCACTGTTCCACCACCAACCCAGCCAACGACAGCTCAACAAGGAAACAGCTCTCCTAGTGGTAATCCGTCAGGATCAGGAAATAACGCTTCAAATAACCCGAGTGGATTATTTACTCCCCCAAGTAATACTACTCCGCCGCCAAATAATACACCGCCAACTAATCCAAACGACAATACAAATGATCCGCCCTCTACTCTTCAAGGCGGTCCAGCACAGGTAGATTTACAACCATAAATACAGAAACAAAACAGCCGCCTGATTTTCAAAGAAAGTCAGGCGGCTGTTTTTTATATTCAAAATTTCACAATCACAGTACAAAGAAAGAAGGTTGTGTAGCAATCGCTACCCACTCTTTTGTCTTATCCTTTTTGGTTAGGTCTTTCCCTAAAGTCTAATACCATTTCAGAGAATTGAGTATTATCTCTCGTCATAGGCTCAATTGATACCTACGACATCGACCAATTAGTCGTCATATGCTCTCTGTTACCAGAGAAGCGACAACGTGTCCAATTGGAATTAATCCACGACCAGCTTCCGCTAGCCGTGCCTTGTTACGACTTAGTCCTTGTTATCGAATTTACCGTAGGACCAGATAAACTGGCACTTCGGGCACTTCCGACTCCCCTGACTTGACGGGCGGTGAGTACAAGGCTCGGGAACGTATTCACCGTGACGTGCTGATTCACGATTACTAGCGATTCCGACTTCATGTGGGCGAGTTGCAGCCCACAATCCGAACTGGGGATGGTTTTATTAGGATTTGCTCCA
>JBGSPE010000004.1:0-10757 GCA_041738755.1 Minisyncoccia bacterium
GCCTCATCTTCCATATAAGTAGTATATCAGATTTGTTGTCTTTTACTACAACAAAAGCAAGTCATTTCTGACTTGCTTTTGTTTGCTAGTTTCGATGCTTCTCGAGTGCTCGAACTAGCTCTCTCTTTGGTGACCCTACGGGGAATCGAACCCCGATTACAAGAATGAGAATCTTGTGTCCTAGCCGTTAGACGATAGGGCCAATGTAATTATTTTTAATTTTCAGGTTCGATTGGGAATCGGTCACGAATATTTTCTTACGAAAATTTCTCGACCCCATCTCATAGTCGCAAAGCGACATATTTCGATCCTGAAATCTACACGCAAGCAAAGCAGTTTGCTTGCTACAAAGCAAGAGCTTTGTGCAGATTTCAGCCCCGATTACAAGAATGAGAATCCTCCTATCGCCTCGGTAAACATCGGCGATTTGCACTGGCGTGCAACCGGATAAAAAGCTACCCGCTTTTTATTCCAATAGCCGTTAGACGATAGGGCCAAAATTTTATGGAATTTTGGGTACTTTCATTTACGAAAGTGGAATATTTATAGCAATTTTTGGGATAAATGACAAAGGCCGGCCCGTCGGGCCGGCCTTGTTTCTGTTGGTATTAGCTAAGAACTTTGTAATTAAAATTTCATTCTCGCGTACAAAGTAGAATTGCCATACGTGGTACACTCACTAGCATGCATACACAGCCTATTTTAGAACTACATACTGTAGGAAAAAGCTTCAATACAGCCGCGGGGGAGTTGGTGATTTTTAAGTCTGCCACAGCCAGTATTATGCCCGGAGAAAAGGTAGCGATTATTGGTCCATCTGGTTCAGGAAAGTCCACCTTGTTGTCTTTGATAGGACTTCTAGATACTGCGAGTGAAGGGGAGGTTAAGCTTGCCGGACGAAATGTGAGCGAGATGAGTGAGACAGAAAAATCACAATTTCGAAATGAGGTGATTGGTTTTATTTTTCAATCCTTTGAACTAATCTCGCCATTTTCTGTCAGAGAGAATATTGCAGCTCCGCTTGAGATTGCTGGAAAATGTGTCGATAAAGCAGTCATTGACCAGATGTTAGAAGAAGTCGGGTTAACCAATCGAGCTGCCGCGCTTCCGTACACGCTATCTGGTGGAGAGAAGCAACGAGTGGCGATTGCTCGGGCGTTGATTCATACTCCAAAGCTACTCTTGGCGGATGAGCCGACCGGAAGTTTGGACCGTGTAACTGGTCAAAGAGTGCTGTCACAACTTTTGACCGCGGTGTCTGAGCGGAATACGACCTTGGTCGTGATAACACACGATGAAAGTATCGCGACCCAGATGGATCGCGTATTTGAGATAAAAGATCAAATGCTCCATGAACGGAAGTAAATTAGTACTGCTTTATAGTTTTCGACTCGTCAAACGAGAGTGGCGGCGTTTTGTGTTGCCATTCTTTTCTTTTGGGGTGACGGCAATTGTGCTCATGCTCATCTTACTGTTATCAAATGCCAGTACCTTACTCTTAGCTGAACAAGCAAGAGAACTGCTTGGTGGAGATGTGGCGATTGAAAGTAATACTCCGGTTGCGATAGAGGAAATTTGGAATTCCGCAGAACTACAGCCAGAAGCTGTCTCCCGACAATTATCTTTTTCAGGAACATTACAAAGTGGGGAAGAGACAGCACCATTTTCGGTAAAGGTAGTTGATGAGGCTTTTCCTTTGTATGGCGAGATTGGTATACAAGATGGTGCGCCTTTTTCTCTGACTGAGCAGAGTATCTATCTTGATGAAGCAGGGGCAGAACGACTGGGAGTATCAGTCGGGGAACAGGTTAGCTTTGGCGAGACGTCATATAAAGTGGCTGGAATCATTATTTCTGAACCAACCTCACTCCTTGGTGGGTTTGGATTTTTACCACAAGCAATTATTTCAGAAGCAGGCTTTTTACAATCAAGTATTGATCTGGCCTTATTACGGATTGAATATATATATGCAGCCAAAGTGCCGATGCTGTCTAGTGTACAAAAAGAAGCACTCTCAACCGCTGAAGATGCTTCTGACGGAGTAATCGATGTCGATATTGCAGGTGAAAACCGCGGTGGCTTACAACGGGGAGTGCAGACAGTAGCTGAATTCCTGGTGGTGGCAGTGGTAATTACGGCAGTTTTGGCAGCGGTAAATGTCTATGCGAGTACCTTGTACCTGGTCACGGTTGAGCGTAAAAGTTTCGCTATTCTTTTGGCTCTTGGGTTGACTAAGCGACGACTGGTAGCGGTGCTCGCAGCAGCATTGGGGTATGCGGTGGTGCTTGCGAGTATTGTTGGTGCAGTATTGGGCTATGGTTTATTTTCGATTCTTACGTCGTTTGTGAGTACTACCTATGGAGTATCGCTACCAACTCCATCTGTGTGGGGATATGGAGCGATAACCATTGGATTAATTATTACCATTGCCACTGCTTCGTTTTTGCCGGCTATGGAGCGAATGTTATCGTTGAACCCCAAACAAATTTTGATTGGTGGTGAGAGTGCTGAGCTTAAGGGTCGTTCATTCCGTTCCGTGTTGTTTATCACTGGTACAGCATTACTACCGCTCGCAGTTCTCGCTATCTTTTTACTACAAGACATTATTACTGGTGTTCTCTTGATATTGGCAATTATGCTGGTGTACGTCACTATTGCTGTAGGATTCATCGGTTTGTTAAACGTAGTGTATCGACAGCGTTCTCGCTTTTCATTTTTTACCCGAAGTATTATCAGTCAGAAAAAGGCTGATGGGTTGTTTGGGATAGTCTCATTTACGTCGCTGTTCGTCGCTTTGGCTGCACTCTCGACCTTATCGCTCTTACAGATATCAATTGAGCGGTATTTGACCGAAGATATTGCCAGAACTATACCGTCAACCTATGTCCTTGACGTGCAGCCATCACAACGTGATGCGTTGTTATCTGAGTTTCCAGATATAGATTTGTTTTCTAATATCCCGTCTCGTATCATACAAATTGACGATGTTCGTATTCAAGAAGCCCTTGATCAAGATGACCCAACCGTTAGCCGAGAGCTCGGTAGGGAATTCAATCTCACTGCTCGTCGGGAGCTGCTTTCGAGTGAGGTGATTGTAGATGGTGAATGGAAAAGTGGCGCCCCGGGTGAGATTTCGGTAGATGAAGATTTTGCCAAGCGAGCAAACATTTCCCTGGGGTCAGAGATGCGTTTTTCTATTCAGGGGTTTGAAGTGACAGGTGTTGTAACTTCACTGCGTCAGACTGACTCGCGCTCGGGGTTACCATTCTTTTACTTTGTAATGTCACCGGATGATATCGGTATGTTCCCGGCAACCTACTTTGGGTATGCGTATTATGATGAAGTGGTGCAAGCAGACCTCGGTAGATACTTAGCGACTGAAGCTCCGAATGTCTCAGTGATTGAGACACAAGCTATCGGACCACTACTTATACAGATTGTTGAAACACTGATGGTTTTGATTCTGGTGGTTACGTTACCGCCACTGTTAATTGCGACCTTACTCATTGCTACGCTCGTCGTATCATCATTTACCGCTAGGCGACGTGAAGGTGTCAGGCTACAGGCGCTTGGAGCGACGCGTACCTTTGTACAATGGCAATACATAGTTGAAACTATCTCACTGACGCTGGTAGCTGCGGTCTTAGCGTATGGGTTTAGTATTGGAGTGACCTATATTGTCGGGTACTATTACTTACAGTTAGACAGAACGGCTCTCTTTGACGGTGAGTTAGTGCTCGGAGTCGGACTTATTATAGTGTTAGTAGCGTTGCTTGGTCTCTATTTATTTAAAAAAGATAAAACCTCACTAAGAGAGTTATTGTCATATGGTGAAACTAGTTAGTATTGTTGTAGGGGGAATTATTTTGATTGGGGCTTTTGTGTATGTCCTGTTTTTTTCAGATCAAAACGAAGATGTTATTCGCACCATTACTCCGCGAGAGACGGCGACTGAAGGGGTAACAATTATTGCCTTTGGGGACAGTTTAACCGCTGGTTTTGGACTACCTGCTAGTGAGTCATATCCAGCGCAATTGGAAGCGGTATTAAAGAATGAAGAGCTCGACGTACGTGTCGTAAATGCCGGTGTGAGTGGTGAAACGACCAGAGGGAATCTTGAGCGGGCGACGTTCATCCGTGAGCAAAATCCCGACGTGGTGCTGCTGGGTATTGGCGGCAATGATGCGCTACGCTCACTTCCGGTTGCTGATACCAAAGCAAATATTGAAGCAACTATTGAGATACTTCAAAGTGGAGATAATCCACCGGTCGTTGTTCTGCTACAGATGCAGTCACCACTGAATGCTGGAATTTCGTACAAACGAGAGTTTGATGCAATGTATCCTGATATTGCAGACAAATACAATATTCTCTTGTTACCATTCCTTACGCTTGAAGTATTTGGGAAACCCGAACTGAAACTGAATGATGGTATTCACTTAAATGAAGCGGGGTATGCACAAGTCATTGAACTCTATCTCAAAGAGCCACTTACGAGAGTGGTAGAACAGTTGGAAGGATAGGGAATAGGTAAAAGCCCGACGCGGAACGTCGGGCTTTGTGTATATTTTTAGTTGGTATGGCGGATATTGTGTTTTATATCAAAACGCGGATTTACTTTTTTGCCAGGGTTGAAGATATCTTCTGGGTCAAATATATGCTCAGCGGCTTTGAAGAGTTCCAGCATCTTCTTAGTATACATAAGGTGAAGATACGGGGTGCGGATAATCCCATCGTTGTGCTCGCCACAAATACTGCCGTTATACTTCACAGCTGTTTCGTAGAAAGCGGTGGCCATTTTCTCTACCAAGGCTGGAGTGGTCTTATTGGTAAAGTCTAAGAGGGGATAGAAGTGGAAGTGGCCGTTTCCGCCGTGACCATGCACGGCTGCACTCACATTGAATTGCTTGAAGAGTTTTTTAATCTGGACGAAGAACTTAGAAAGATTTTCAGGGGGGACGGTCATGTCCTCGAGGAAGGCTGCTGGTCGCTTAGACTTGTCTTGGAATTTTGAAAGACTGTAGCTGGCCCGGCGGATTTGGAAATACATTTCCCGTTCTGCATCGTTGGTAATTACTCGGGCTTTGACTGAGCGAGAACTAAGGGTGCGAGCAATGTCACTGGCTGGTGTTTCGTCAGTTGTCTCATGATCAAGGGTGACAAGAATCATAAATTCTGGAATCTTGCGGGCGAACCGAATATGGTATGTCGTGTACATCGCAAGCATCACCCGGTAGTAGAAGAGGCCTTTGAGACGGTCTTTGAAAAAGTCAGGGTTTGAAAGAGCCAGGTCATACGTGAGAGCGTCGTAAATCTCAATATTGATTGGATTATGTTTCATTGCTTTGAGGACCGTCTCGGCGGCATCATTCAAATCAAAAATTGGCACCGTAATAAGTGAGGTATTCTTTTGAATTGGAATAGCGCGCATAGTGATACTCACTATTAATCCAATAGTGCCTTGGCTTCCAGATACGAGTCGGGTAAGGTCAAATGTACCTTTGCCTTTCTTGAAAGCTGCCACACCGTCGCTCATCACGCTCCAGAGTGCGTATCCAGAAGAGTTTTTCTTTGTTTTAGGCTTGTTACGAATAATCTCCTTTTCGTTTTTGGCGATAAGATCATAAATCTCTTGGGCAATGCGGGCGTACTCGTGCTTTTGTTTGATCAGTGCTTGAAATTCTTTGAGGGTAAGAGCTTTGATGGTGTAGGTGTTACCGTCTTTTAAGACGACATCGAGTGATTCGACCCAGTCGGCGCAGTGACCGTAGCGAAGGGAGTCGGGACCCGCGGCATTGTTGGCAACCGAACCACCAATAGTACAGATATCTTTTGATGAGGTGTAAGAAGGAAGGTAAACATCATGACGCTTGAGTACCTTCTCCATATCACGCCAATACAGGCCTGGTTCACAGGTGAAGGTAATTTTATCTTTTTTGATAGTGACATCTCCCATTTTATCGAGGGCTTTGATATCAATCACTATTGAGTCGGTGAGTGAACCACCGCCAAGACCGGTTCCGGCCGCGCGTGGGGTGAGTGAGAGGGAAGAGAAGCGTTTGGTTTCGCGTGCAATCGTCTTTACTGCGATTTCAACATCGTGACGGTTTTTTGGTATAAGGATAACTTGGGGCCGAACACAAAAGATACTTTCATCTGTACTGTAGGCATCAAGGAGTTCTTTTTTGGTTGAGACTTCACC
Source organism: Minisyncoccia bacterium (assembly GCA_041738755.1). Lineage (GTDB taxonomy): Bacteria > Patescibacteriota > Minisyncoccia > Phycocordibacterales > UBA918 > OLB19. The sequence goes on from JBGSPE010000004.1 coordinate 6,203, forward strand.
ATGAAAGCCAGCTTCACGGAGCATTTTTTCAAGGAGTAGGTGGCCCAAGGGGTTACGTTTGATGGTGGTGCCGGTTGTTTGAATTCGTTTGGCCGTCATGGCTAAAGCTGCCTGTTTGCTAGGAGCTTTTTTTCGAACGACTTTTTTCTTAACTACAGCTTTGGTAGCTTTTACTTTTGCAGGAGCAGAAGAACGAGTATTCATATTCATTAAGTATACCTAGTGTTGCATCTAAAAGAGAAAAGCTTTCCACATAATTTTTTACAAAAGAAAACCCGCCACATCAGCAACGGGTTTCCGTTGCTGATGTGGCGGGTGATTATGGACGGACACTTTTCACGTCACTGATTCTGCCGTCCGTGAAGGTGACTGAATACGTGGCGGTGCCAGTGGCGTTTCGCAAGGAGAGATCTTGTCCCTTGGAGCAGCCAGCCATTTCGGTCAGATCGATGGTTTCGTTTTCGATTACCAGGTAATGGTAGGTCAATAGAATTGACCCCATCAGTGCCATGCCCATCAAAAGCGACGGTAGGCTTAATGTTTTCTTGCTTTCCATCAAGAGGTTCCCCTTTCTTCTAACTTTATATATATTTTAAATGGCTTTGTCAATCAAAAAAGAAAACCCGAACGAGTCGGGTTTAGCTTGATTTGATAGCACTATTTCGGTTACGGAAAAAGGTAATAGACACAAAAGTTTAAGGTCATAGTGATGATGACACCAAATATAAATCCCTGTGACCGACCACGTTTTTTGCCTTCATTATAAAGATCGGTAAACTCCCCTTTGGGTAACCGCCTTGAAATGTTTGACGCCATGTTTCTGTCCGGTATCATTGCGATTCTCCTGGCCACTGCTTTTTCAAAAATACGAAATTATAGTATGGCTGTCAATCGTCATTTCGATATTGTGGTATCCTAGTAAATTATGACCCAAGAGCAAGCTCTCGATATTCTCAAAACTGGTGCTAATGTTTTTCTAACTGGTGAACCAGGCGCGGGGAAGACGCATGTTATCAATCAGTACATTGCCTGGCTTGAAGCAGCAGGACTCAATGTCGCTGTGACAGCTTCAACTGGTATCGCAGCGACACATATTAGTGGCATGACCATCCACTCTTGGAGTGGGGTGGGGATTCGTGACAGCCTCTCACCGTACGACTTGGACCAGATAAGCTCCAAAGAAAATATCGTGAAGCGAGCTAAGCGAGCCAATGTGCTCGTGATTGATGAAATATCTATGCTTGATGGGAAGATTCTCGATATGGTTGATACGATTTTGCGGACGGTGCGAGGACGCTCTGAAGCGTTTGGTGGTCTCCAAGTGGTGTTGGTAGGAGACTTCTTTCAGCTTCCACCGGTCACCAGGCAGGGTGACATGATGCGGTATGCGTTTGAGTGTAGTGCATGGGAAAAGCTGCGGCCACTGGTGTGTTACATCACTGAGCAGTATCGCCAAGATGATGAGATGCTCCTTGGTCTTCTGGGGTCAATTAGACGGAATCAAATTGAAGATGATCACTACACGTTGCTTCAAGAACAGACCTCAATTGCCTATGAGCATATTGAACCGACAAGACTGTATACGCACAACGCTGACGTGGATGCGGTTAATGCGGCCAAATTGAAAGAACTACCGGGAGGAGGTAAGGCGTATCAGATGCAAGGCAAGGGCCGGAAGCCACTAATTGAAGGTCTCATGAAAAATTGCATTAGTCCGGAGCGACTTGTCCTAAAAGAGGATGCGATGGTTATGTGTACCAAAAATAATTTTGAAGCAGGCTACGTGAATGGGACACTGGCGCGAGTCGTGGCATTTGATGAAGGGTTTCCGATTATAGAAACAGCCGACGGAACCAGAATCACCATTAAGCCTGTGACCTGGGAAATTGTCGAAGAGAAGAAGATACTGGCATCAATTGAACAGTTGCCACTTCGTCTGGCCTGGGCGATTACGGTACATAAGAGCCAAGGGATGTCGCTTGATGCGGCTGAGATCGACCTCTCAAAAGCATTTGTGTATGGACAGGGATATGTTGCACTCTCACGGGTACGAACCCTTGATGGGCTCAAGGTGCTGGGGATGCACCCAAATGCATTGCAGGTTGATCCAAAGGTAGTAAATCAAGATACTCGATTTCACAAAGAATCAGAGGCAGCCGAGGAGGCCTTTGACGCGATGGATGACAAAGAAGTCATGGAAATGCACGAACGGTTTGTGGTAGCCAGTGGTGGGACACTTCCAGCGCCAGGTTCGGTAGCAGAAGTCCGAAGTCCAGCACAACGGACCCAAGCTATTAGTACGTTTACCCAAACGAAAATGCTATTACAAGAAGGGAAGTCAGTGCACCATATTATGCGGGCACGTTCACTGACGGAAGCTACGGTATGGTCACATATTGAAAAGTTGGTAACAGACCGAGAGCTTGGAGCGAGTGAAATAGCACATTTATTGCCGGAAAATACGGACTGGGAACCAATTAAGACTGAGTTGTTTGATTTGATGCGCGAACTAGGTCCGGAACGACTAAAGCCAATATATGAAGGAGCTGGTGAAGTGTATGAATATTCAATTATTCGACTAGCACGGATTCAGTTTCTCCTTGAGCACAACGCTGAGGCCGTATTCTAAAAAGGTGTATACTAGTAGTGCCAAAGTTCGACTTTGGCAAATTTATATAAATTTATTATTACCTTACTAATTATGTTGAAACAATACGTTTTCGCATTGGTATTGGTGGTTGCAATCGCAATTGCCGGAACCGGTGCAGTACACGCACAATCAAGCGGCAACGCGACACAGCTCGAAGCACTGCTCAAGCAAATCGCTGAGTTGCAAGAATTATTGAAGACACTCCAAGGTGAAGCAAATGATCTTATCAAAGCAGGTCTCACTGAAGGAATGACGGATGAAGCTATTAAGGAAGTCCAAGAGCTTCTTGCAACAGATCCAGAAATCTACCCAAGTGGACTCGCAACTGGATACTTCGGTCCATTGACCAAATCTGCAATTATGCGGTTTCAAGAAAAGTTTGGTCTTGAAGTAACCGGTACGCTCAATGAAGAAACCAGACAAGCGCTATCTGAAGTTCGAAAAGAACGACGAGCAGAAGGGACTCCACCAGGACTCCTTCGTTCAGCTGAAGTCCGTGAACGAATCAAGAACCGTTTAATGGAAAAGTGGGAGAACTGTGAGTATGTTCGACCAGGCAAGGAAGCGTTCTGTAAAGATAAAAAGGACAGCGACGATGATATGTCAGATGAAGATGATGACATGATGGAAGATGAAGATGAAGATGAAGATGACGAAATGATGGACGATGAGGATATGGAAGAAGATGAAGACATTTCTCGTGATGATGCTCGCCGAGCAGTTGTTGATGCACAAAATGCCCTCAATCGATTTCGAGAAGATATTGAAGACATGGAAGATGACAATGAAGATGAAGAAGTAATTGACGAAGCTGAAGACGCACTTCGAGAGGCACAGGCTGAAATGAGTAAGGCTCGTCGCGCCCTCGCTCGTAATGAATTTGGTGATGCGTTCGAGTCAGCAGAAGAAGTGCTTGAAATTCTTGAAGGTGAAGACAGTTCTGACGATGATGACGACATGATGGACGAAGACGAAGACGAAGACGAAGATGAAGACGACGATGGTGACAGCTCGGATGACGAAGGTGACGGTGGTCCTGATCCGGAAGTTGCTCGCGAGAAGTTTGGTGATCTGCGTGCCCAGTATGAGGTAACTCGCCTCTCCATTCAGAAGAATGGCCGTGCTCACGAAGATACCCAGGCTGCGATTGCCCAGCTGGCCGATGTGTTCCGTCAATTCCGCCTGATGCCCAAGCAGTTCGATCGCCTGGTCAACAACATGCGCGAAATGATGGAGCGCGTCCGCGTGCAGGAACGCATCATCATGAAACTCTGCGTTGAGCAGGCCAAAATGCCGAAGAAAACCTTCGTTGCGGCCTTCACCAACAACGAGTGTGAAACTGCCTGGTTTGAATACCAGAAACAGGCTGGCAAGGCTTGGTCTCCGCGTCTGCTTGAGATGGACGAAGAAGTACTGCGTTCCATCGGCAAACTTCAGCAGATTGAAGAAGAGACGGGGCTGTCCATCGCGCAGATCAAGGACATCAACCGTCGCATGAGCATTGGTGAGGCCAAGGCCCGCCGTGCGAAGAAAGAGATGGTTGAGGCGAACTTGCGTCTGGTTATCTCTATCGCCAAGAAGTACACCAACCGCGGTCTGCAGTTCCTGGATCTGATCCAGGAGGGCAACATAGGTTTGATGAAAGCGGTAGACAAGTTTGAATACCGTCGTGGCTACAAGTTCTCGACCTATGCCACCTGGTGGATCCGTCAGGCCATTACCCGCTCCATCGCGGATCAGGCCCGTACTATCCGTATTCCGGTGCACATGATCGAGACCATCAACAAGCTCAACCGTATCTCCCGTCAGATGCTGCAGGAGATGGGTCGTGAACCGAACCCGGAAGAGCTGGCCATGCGCATGGGCATGCCGGAAGACAAAATCCGCAAGGTACTGAAAATTGCC
>JBGSPE010000005.1:0-275698 GCA_041738755.1 Minisyncoccia bacterium
AACTCCTCAACGGCATCATCGGTATTGTGATAGTGATGGCCGCATGGCTTCTTGTGGACACCATGATGCGAGGACTTATCGGCAATAACGGCACGATTGAAGGGTATGGTCCGTGGTCACAGATTGAGTGTGGGACGCAGGCGCCGACAGGTATCAACGAAACTTTATTTGCAGAAATTAATTATGTCGTCCAATCAGGCGGAGAGCATAGTGTTTCCTCTGACGCCCCTGCTAGTGGTACTGGAAGTAATTGTCCAGCAGCACCTGATAGTTCAGTGGTTACAATTCCAGGCACATCATTTAAAGCAAGGCCAAACATTGCCGAAAATTTTGTCAGAATGAGAGAAGCAGCGAAGCGTGATGGTGTTACGCTTACGGTAGTTAGTGGGTGGCGGTCAGAGCAAACTCAAATTCGTCTATTTAATGAGATTTGTCCAAGTGGTACGTGTGGTCAAAGAAAGGCGGCGCGACCGTGTAGTATGGGTGGTAACGGTTCAAACCATAATTCTGGCCTGGCTGTTGACATCGCTGTCGGGTGTCGCAATGGCCAGTCAAACTGCAGTACACCAACATACAATTGGTTAAAGCAAAATGGTGCACAATATGGCTTTAGAAATAACCTCCCATCTGACCCTGTGCATTGGTCTCCATCAGGCAGGTAATGTATAGCTAACGTTTGTGTATGTGTGTAGGGTGCGGATTACCAACAACTCATCTCGGAACAATTCAGAGTATTACTTTTTTTCCGATTATCATTTTTGTCGTATATACCTTTTTATGGGCTTGGTGGATGGTCACGCGATTAAGGGTTGAAAATTATTTTCTGGATAAGACAATTAAAATTATTGATTTTGTAAAAACAATCTATAAGTAAGGAGTTGTGTAAATAAAAAATATCAGTTTTATTGCGGTCACAGATAATTTCTTTCAGAAATTTCCGCGACCTCGACTCGATGACAAATTCACGAGGAATTTCTCGGCTTACAGCCGCAGTACAGGTTGTCGATGTTTTTGTTCGCTCTGCTCCAAAACCATCTGACTAACCTTTTCGAATCCTCGCCGCAAGCAAAGTAATTTGCTTGCTTGGGCCCGCTTAAGAAAATAACCAACTTAAGTTGGTTATTTTCTACAAGCGGGCCCACGAGGATTCGAACCTCGGTCAACGGTTTTGGAGACCGGCATTCTACCACTGAACTATAGGCCCAAAAATTGTCCGGGGGACAGTTTTTGTTAGATACGTATCTTACACACATGTCCCCCGATTTCAGTACTTCCTATTGAAGTGACGCTCATAGTAAGGGAAAGTGGGGGAGTGGTCAACTCGGATTAGCCAGTAAAAAGGTATCAATCCGCTTAAAAATCTCCTTACGGTTTTCGGGTGGATACCACGCAATTGTTTGGTCTCGCTTCAACCAAGTTATTTGTCGTTTGGCAAATTGCTTGATTTTAGTTTCTAATGTTTCCAACATTTCTTGCTCGCCTAATTCTCCGAGGAGATAGCGAGAGATATAGCGATACTCAAGTCCAAATTGCTCAAGGCGTTCGTGGGTCACTCCGCTCTGTAATAACCCTCTGACTTCATCAACCATACCTGTTGCTATTCGCTCATAAAGTCGAGTGTGGATATTTTGGTGAAGTTTATCTTTTGCAATGTCGACACCGATGAGGAGCCAGTCATACGGTGACTCAGTTACTACAACTTCGGGCACTGACCCAAGAGTAGCAATAATTTCAAGGGAACGGATGAGACGCCTTCGGTTTTCACCATCAATTGTCTTTGCTCGTTCTGGATCTTTTGTTTGTAGCAGTGAGAGGAGTTCGGTATCAGATAGTTTCTCTAATTCTGCCCGCAGGGCTAGATTTGGCTCTACCGGAGCAGCTTGCATGGTGCCGCGTAGGAGTTCAAGGTAGAAAAAAGTTCCGCCAGCGAGGATTGGCACATGTCCCCGCGTAATAATTTCAGAAATCGCTGTCTCAGCATCTCGCTTAAAGTCAGCTGCGGTGTAGACGTCCATTGGAGAGGTGACATTCAAAAGGTGATGGGGAACCCCTTTCATTTCTTCAGGAGTGACTTTTCCGCTTCCGATATCGAGGCCCTGATACACTTGGCGTGAATCTGCTGAAATTACTTCGCCGCCATACCGCCTGGCAATTTCAATCGAGAGACTTGTTTTACCTGAGGCAGTTGGTCCCACAATGGCAATGACTTTGGGTTTATGCATCCTGCGAGTGTAACAAAGCGAAAAAGTAAAAACAACGGACCCCGACACAGTGTGTCGGGGTCTTGATAATTACGGGGAGTAATTTAGAGGATTGTAATCGTCGGCCCTCTGTAATCCGGAAAATGTTCTGGGTGACCGACATCGGTCACCAATGGCCAGATACCCCATTGTGGGTGTTCTTCTGGTACAAAAGATTTAATTTCTTGGTTAATCAAGGAAACTACAGGAGCACCCATAGTATCCTTGTTAATCATGAGCGGGTTTCGATTCCATATTAGCCGATACCCAACGACTCTGCCATCATTGGCTTCAACCAGCTGGCGGACTTTTTGTAATGAATTTCCTGTTGAGCAAGAGCCATCAACAATAATTACCGGTCTTCTGAAGGTTGCTGCTTCAAAGGCGTGGTAATCTGCGAAATATTGACCATAGTCCGGACATAAGCAAAATGCACGCAATTCAAAGTCAACCGAGCACGATCCGGTCACGGCATCGGCACATTCCCAGATGAGTGGAGCTGCTTCAATCGTAGCTCCAACCACGATTGAGTAATTTCTTTGCCCCTTCATCAGCATTCTTGCAACTGTCTTGAGATAGCTTGGGTAGCTATATAATTTACGGAAATTTATGTATGAGGTTGAAACCCTCCCACACGTTAATCCGAAGAACATATCTCCAGAGTATATGCTCTCGCAATTCTCTAGAGTTTCAAGGATGTTTAAAAAAGACATCATCTCCTCCTCTTCTCTGGCTAAACAGTACTATAAAATAGTACATCTGCAAGGCTTCATCGGGCCAGCGGTTATCGCCGGTACATCATCTTCTTAGATTCTTTCAATTATAGGGTAGTAACTTTTACTTAATTTGTGATGCGAGAGTAGTAAAGCAAAAATGTAAAAACAGTCAGACCGCACCATGGTGGTGCGGTCTGTAGTGTTCTTTTTCTTAATCTAGAGAACAGTGACACGAGGTCCAGGATAATCTTCAAAGTGTTTTGGGTCACCTAAATCCATTACAAGTGGCCACTCACCCCAATGAGGATGTTCTTCCGGAACAAAACTCGGAACCTCTCTGTCGTAGAGTGAAAATACTGGAGCCCCCATCGTCTTTTCGTTGATAAGGCTGGGTGTTCGATTCCAGATAAACCGGAAACCTGCAACAGTACCTCCTAAGGCGACGATATTTTTGGCCATAGTTTTTGCTGAACTTCCGGTTGAGCTAATGTCCTCGACGATGATTACAGACTTACCTCTAATTGCTTCTTCATACGCACGCTTATCAGGAGTGTACTCAGTTGCATCTTTGTTTACATACACTGCTCTGAGCTCATTATTTTGAAAGTTGTGTGCAATCGCCCCAGCACAAGCCTGGATAAGTGCAATACTTGCTGTGGCAGGACCAGTCACGACTGAAAAGTCTCTACTTTCTCTCATGAGCATATTCGCTACTGCTCGGAGGTAGTTTGGAAAACTAAAGAGTGGCTTCGTATTGACGTAACTGGTCGAAACTCGACCACTCGTAAGAGCATAAAATTGTTCACCACCATGGATACAACCACACTCACGCAAAACGTCTTCAATGTTGATAAAGTGCATGATTTTTCTCCCTTTAGGGTAGTAATCTCTGATAACAGACTACCGCATCATTTTTGAGAGTCAAGAAATTATTTATTTGTGCCGAAGGAGGGACTCGAACCCTCACACCTTGCGATATGCGATTTTGAGTCGCACGCGTCTACCATTCCGCCACTTCGGCAACGTGGCAAGAGTGTAGCAGAAAATATAAAAGTTATAAACAGGGGAACTGGTGGGGGTGTGCTAAAATGCACGCATAGAGCAGTTGGCTACCCGTTTTGGAGGTACGGCTCGGTATTTTTGTTATGGCATTTCAAGGTGATTCAATCTATTGGGTAGAAGTCGAAAAAGTAGTACCAAATCCGTTTCAACCACGGCGGGAATTTGATGAAGCAAAATTACGTGAGTTGGCAGACTCAATTCGCATGTATGGCGTGCTGCAGCCACTGACGGTCACGCGACGCGAGGTGCAGCGGGGTGATGGTACGTTTTATACTGAATACGAGTTAATCGCGGGAGAACGTCGTCTACGGGCTAGTAGACTGGCTCAAGTACCCCAGGTACCGGTCATTATTCGTACCGGCGAACAGAGTGAACAGGAAAAGCTTGAGTTAGCAATTATCGAAAACCTCCAGCGGGAAGATTTAAATGCAGTTGATCGGGCGCTCGCCTTCAAACAGTTGGCTGATGTTTTTGGTTTGGCACATGCACAAGTGGCTCAGAAGGTGGGTCGGAGTCGTGAGTATGTCTCAAATTCGATTCGACTCCTCGGTCTTCGTGACTACATGCTTGATGCGTTGAGGCGAGGGGAATTGACTGAAGGACATGCTCGAACGTTGCTGATGCTTAATGACCGTCCTGAAGAGCAAGACGTCGTGTTTCAAGAAATCCTTCTCAAAAAATTATCGGTTCGTGAAGTAGAACGAATCGCTCGCAAGATTGCTACCGATAAGGTACGGAAGAAGGATCTTGATTTCGATGCCGAATTGATTGAGATTGAAAAGCGCTTTACTGAAACTCTCGGTACGCGCGTTCAGATTCAAAAAACTGACTTTGGGGGCAAGCTCACCATTGACTATTTTTCAACCGAAGATCTTGAAGTTATTCTTGGGCGAATCAAAGCTGAAGCTGAGGTAGGGGAGCGGACGGTAGCAGAGGATGATGTCCCCCCGGCTGAAGCCATGGCGAAACTTACGGAACATACCCCGCTTGAAGTGGTGTCAGAAAACATTCAGGTTGAGGCAATGATACAAAGAGAACCTGAGTCTTTGTACTACACGCCTGCAACACCAGTATCCGTCACTCCACCACAACAGCCTTATAATTCATTTGCTGCGGCAACTGTTCCAGCTCCACCTTCTCCACAACCACCAGTCGGATACACTCCGTATGCGCCAGTCAAAGAACCCGTTTCATTTACCGCTCCATCACCTGAGGTTGTTCCACTTCCGGTTGCGCCTGAACCAGTGCAACCAATAACGCCCCCTGTTGCTCCAGTTGTTGTAGAGGATGATAGTAGTCTCTACTCAGTCCGAAACTTTACGGTGTAAATTCGTTTTCAAGTGCTGTCCTAATACGTCGTCTGGCGAGTGAAGTCTTGGCAAAGTTAAGCCATTTTTGGGTTGGTTTGGCAGACTTTTTTGTTTCAATCTCGACAATATCTCCGTTGCGGAGCTCGGTATCAAGCTGGACGAGTTTTTTGTTTACCATTGCTCCAGCAACATGGTCACCAATCTCTGAGTGAATAGCATAGGCAAAATCAATCGGGGTAGCACCAACTGGGAGGTCCACAACGTCGCCAATTGGTGTAAACACAAAGATTCGATTACTAAAGAAGTCTGACTCCATGTCCTCAACAAAGTTCTTGGTTGAGTGGGTGGTGGCGGTGTAGGCTTGGCCAATCTGTGAAATCCAGCGGGGGATTTTGAGGTGGTGAGGTTCGGTAGTTGATTTATAGAGTTGCTCTTCGTTTGGCGTTTGTTTCTTTTGGGTGCGGAATAGGAAAGGAATGAGTGAAGCAAAGCGTGAGGTTTTTTCTGGAGTATCATTGACCTCAGGTTCTTTATATAAAATATGTGATGCGACTCCGAATTCTGCTTCGCGGTGCATTTTTTCAGTGCGAATCTGAATTTCTAAAATCACACCATTTTGGGTAGTGACAGTGGTATGCAGTGAACGGTAGCCGTTTGGTTTTGGGAACGCGATATAATCCTTAACTCGCTTTGGGAGTGGTCGCCAGAGTTCGTGCACGATGCCAAGGACTCGGTAACAGTCTTCAACTGATGCGACCACGACTCGCATGGCTAATAAGTCATAAACGGCAGCAATCTCCCAGTCCTTTCGATGAAGTTTATGATAGAGACTATAGAGTCCCTTTACTCGATATGAGGTTGAAAATCCTAGTACCTTCGCATCAACTAAACGTTTTTGAAGTACCTTACGCTCTTTTTCGAGGACCTCCTCATTTTTTCCAGCTTTTGCTTTGAGTACCTGTTTTACACGAACTGCTTCGTCAGGATAGACGTACGGAAATGCGAGGTCTTCAAGCTCTTTACGAATCTTACCCATTCCGAGACGGTGGGCGACAGGGACGTATATTTCCAAAGTTTCTTTCGCAATTCGTAATTGTTTCTCAGCTGGCACATGGTCGAGTGTTTCCATGTTGTGCAAGCGGTCGACGAGCTTAATAATCAAGACGCGAATATCCTGGCTGGTTGCAACAAAGAGCTTACGAAGGCTCTCGTTGTGCCGGTTGGTCCCGTGGTAGCGAACTGAACTGAGCTTGGTCACACCATCAACCAAGAAAAGAATTTCATCACCAAAGGTATCTTGAATGTCCTTAACGGTCGTAGCTGTGTCTTCGATACTGTCATGGAGGAGTCCGGCGGCAATAGTCTGGGGGGCCATCCCCATAGCCGCCAGCTTGTATCCTACTGAAGCCAAGTGAATCATGTAGGGGTCACCAGAATAGCGAACATGATCTTTATGCGCGGTTTCTGCAAAATCATACGCCTTTTTAATCAATGTCTTGTCACCCTCGGTGACGCTGTGCATTTGGGCGATGATGTTGTCAGCAGTAATCATAACTGCTTCATTGTAGAGACAAGGTAACTACCTTGTCAATTTATAGACAATCACGAAACTTCAGTAGGGTTACTTTGCACCCAATAGTTCGATAGCCAGTTCTAGTGTAACGTCCTTCTCTTTAACGGTATCTGGAATACTGATTCGTTTAAAACCTTTTTTCAAGTAGCGACCTGATTTTGATTCGTACACATTAACGAGTTTGCGCGTTTTGGGATGAATACCTAGTTCTTTGTATAGTTTTTCTCCTTTACGCATTTGCTTCGGTTCAGCAAAAATCTCCATCGCTCGTTCATAGGTAATATCATAAGGATTGTCAGCGCCCTTCAGCGACCTGAAGTCACCAGCGTGAGCAAGGTATGGCCCAAACTTTCCGGTATTTGCCATAACCACCTCACCAGTTGCAGGGTGAGTACCGAGTTCACGCGGGAGTTCAAGCAGTCGGACAGCATCTGCAAGCGTCACACTACTGACTTTCATATCCTCTGGAAGAGCACTCCGTCTTGGGGTTGGTTGTTTTTTACCTTTTACTTTTTCTGGGGTGGCACCAAGTTGCACATACGGACCAAACCGGCCATTCAAGACAAAGATTGGTTCACCTGACGTTGGATGAGTACCAATCGGGTCTTCTTCTTTTACTTCAGAACCATCTATGAGTCGCGCCCCGTTACAGTCTGGGAAACGGTCACAGGAGAGGAAGGTTCCATTTTTCCCAAGTTTCTTTACCATGTCGCTCCCACACAGTGGACAGGGGAATTCTTTTGGTCCGGCACCGAGGGTGGTTAGTTTATCGATGTCTTCTTTGGCTTCAACGGCCTTGTGGAAGGGAAGATAGAAATCACTGAGGGTCTTCTTGTATGAACGTTCACCGGTGGCAATTTCATCAAGTTGATCTTCCATATCGCTGGTAAAGTCATCATCGATATATTCTTTGAAATGTTGCTCCAAGAAGCTCGATACCACATCCCCCGTGTCGGTTGGTCGCAGGGCACGACCATCCTTTATTACATAGCCTCGGTCGATAATCGTTTTCATTGTTGAAGCGTAGGTTGATGGTCGACCAATACCACGCTTTTCAAGTTCCTTAATAAGACCCGCTTCGGTGTAGCGATTCGGTGGTTGGGTCTGTTTGGCTTCAATTACTACTCCTCTGCAGTTCAGAGTATCGTTAACAGAAATCTTTGGTACCTCAACATCTTCACCACGGGCTCGGGGGTCTGCTTTTAGCCATCCGTCAAAAATTACCCGAGAACCATTCACGGCAAAGTCTGGAATAGTCTCTGTTGCGCCTGTAACATTCGCAAGAATCTTCGTCCGCTTCATGGCAGCATCGGCCATTTGTGAAGCGACAGCTCGTTGCCAAATGAGTTCGTAGAGAGCTTTTTGGTCTTCAGTGCTTCCGACGGAATGTTTGGTAAAATTGGTTGGTCGGATGGCTTCGTGAGCTTCTTGGGCTGACTTACTCTTCGTTTTATATTGTCGTGGTGCAACATAGTTTTTGCCAAAATCACTACTAATGAGGGCAAGGATTTGCTTTTGCGCTTGGGCACTCATATTAGTGCTGTCGGTACGCATATAGGTAATATGTCCGGCTTCATACAGCTTTTGTGCTGCGCCCATGGTGCGTGAGGGAGCAAAGCCAAGTCTCGTTGAAGCTGTTTGTTGAAGGGTTGAGGTGGTAAATGGTGGGCGAGGAACTCGCTTCACTTCAGTTTCTTTTACCTCCCGAACTACCCACTCGTGTTTTTCACCAACGGCTTTAATCCGTTCTGCTTCGATGGCTTCAGTCGGTTCAATTGTACAGAGGAACGGAATTGTAAGACTATCTTTTTTAAGACTTGCGGTGAGCACAAAATAATCATCAGGGATGAAGGCTCGAATTTCTCGTTCTCGTTCCATGACTATTCGCAGCGCAGGTGATTGGACACGACCAGCTGACAGGCCATAGCGAACTTTTTTCCAGATGAGACCTGAGAGGTCATAGCCCACGAGTCGGTCGAGTACTCGTCTCGCTTCTTGAGCCTCTTTCAGGTTGAGATCAATTTCTCTCGGCTTTTCAATTGCTTCAAGGACCGCGTCTTTGGTGATTTCATTAAACACGACTCGCTTCAGGTGTGAGTTTGAACCTTTGATAAGTTCAGCCACATGCCAGGCAATTGCTTCACCCTCCCGGTCGGGGTCGGATGCGAGAAGGACCTCGTCAGCTTTCTTGGCAGCACTCTTAAGGCCGCTGATAACCTTCTCCTTCCCCGGAGAGATAATGTAGCGGGGAACAAAGCCAGCTTTGATATCAACGGCGTCGTTATTACTCTTTGGGAGATCGCGGACGTGCCCGATTGATGAAAGCACGGTATAGCCAGAACCGAGGTATTTCTCAATGGTTTTAGCTTTGGCAGGTGACTCGACGATGACTAGGGTGTGTTTTGACATATATATGATTCGTAACAAATACTAGGAGTTGTTCGTTCTGTCAAATAACAGTGTGTATAAGTGATTAGGTGGCGCGATACATATTATTGTCTTCATGAACAATATTTTGTAGTTCTAGCAACATTAATTCTCGATTGATGACAGTGGTATCACCGCCTGTCTTTCTAATAATTTCATCTCGGTGGGTCGGTTCGTGAAGGAGGTCGACGATCTGAGTTTGGAGTGGGGTGAGAGCCGGACGAGCCGTAGGCTCGTCCGGCTCTTTTTGTTCAATTCCGAGTGCGTCTAAAATATCCTTGCTCTCAGTGACCGGAGTGGCTCCGAGCTTTAAGAATTGATGTACGCCGGTACTGGTTTTGGAAAAGATACTTCCAGGGACGACCAAGAGCTCACGATTATAATCAACGGTCATGCGAGCGGTGATGAGCGTACCAGACTTCTCGGCTGCTTCAATTAAAAGCGTAGCTTTACTGATACCGGCGACGAGGCGATTACGCCGAGGAAATGACCACTCGGTGGCCTTGAAGTCAGAAGCATACTCAGAGAGTAGTCCTCCACCAGCTTCGAGAATGCGGTGGGCGAGTGGTTTGTGACTGGCAGGATAGATGACACTGTCATCAAGGCCGCCCCCTGGAATAGCGAGTGTGTACAAATTGTTCTTGAGAGCAGCTTCATGGGCCAGGGAGTCAACCCCAAGCGCCAGACCAGAGACAATACCGATTGGATAGTTTTTGAGACCACTGAGTAATTCTTCAACTACCTGCTTACCGTACGTAGTGTATTTTCGAGAGCCAGCGACTGAGAGGAGAGTGAGATGAGATGGCGGTAAGGTTCCTCGATAATTGAGTGATTCTGGCGGCTGCGGAATTTCCCGCAAAAGCGGAGGAAATTCAGTAGCTGTAAGCTCTGTAATAGGAAAGGACATTAGATGCAGTATATCATTCACGTTTTTAGAAATTTGATATTTTTGAGTCAATTAATATAGTACGGAAGTTCACTGTGCGTGGACATTTGACTGATGTTGATCAGTCTCTCTTTGACATCGTGAATCGTTTGATTCGGAATCTACGGATTCTAGGGAATCAAAACAAACCGCAGTACATTTTTTCTTTATGCGCTGCAGGAGTGGTGTCCATACACCCCTTGTGTACAGGTAAGGCACAGACCTCCGATTTAGGTAAGGGGTCACCGGCCAGGAGTTATTGGTATTTATACTGATGACTCCTGGCTATTTTTTTCATGTATAATGGCAAGTATCAATTTTGAGTATGTTAGATATTAAATTCATTCGGGAAAATTTGGACATTGTGAAGCTGGCGGCAACAAAGAAGCGGATTAGTGTCGATCTCGATTTACTGGTAAGAGTCGACGAAGAGCGGCGAACGCTCATGCAGGAGGTTGAAACCAAGCGGGCTGAGCAGAATAAAATCTCCGAAGGGATTCCGCAGATGACTGACGGGGCCCTTCGCCAAGAACTCATTCAAAAACTCCAGGGATTAAAAGCTGAGATGCAGGTAATTGAAGAAGCCCTCAAGCCCGTGATGGAAACCTGGCATGCCCTCATGCTCCAAGTACCTAACATCCCTGACATGACGGTCCCTGATGGAAACAGCGATGCTGATAATGAGGAGATCAAAACCTGGGGCGAAGCAACGAACTTTTCATTCCCGGCCAAAGACCATATTGAGTTGATGACCAAGCACAATATGGTCGACTTTGAGCGCGGGACGAAGGTTCATGGCTTCCGAGGGTATTACCTTCTTGGAGATGGTGCAAGACTCTCATGGGCCATCTGGAACTATGCCAATGACTTTTTCCAAGCCAAAGGTTTTACGCCGATTATTCCACCGACGATTGTTCGTAAGGCAAACCTTTACGGAACCGGTCATCTTCCAAATGAGGCTGATGATGTCTATAACACCCAAGACGAAGACTATTTGATTGGAACGGCTGAGGTATCGGTGATGGGATATTATGCAGATGAAATCATCGACCAAGCGTTGTTTCCAGTAAAGTTTTTGGGCTTTTCGCCGTGTTACAGACGAGAAGCTGGTAGTCACGGAAAAGATACAAAGGGACTCATTCGAGTGCATGAATTCTATAAGTTGGAGCAAGTGGTGTTGTGTGAAGCGTCACATCAGCGCAGTGTTGAACTTCATGAAGAGCTCAATCGCAATACTGAAGAATTTATCGAGTCACTCAATATCCCATATCACACCGTATTAAACTGTGGGGGAGACTTAGGGCAAGGACAGGTAAAAAAGTATGATATCGAACTCTGGGTACCGGGCGAACAAACCTATCGTGAGATTAGTTCCGCTTCATACTTCCATGATTTCCAAACTCGACGTTTCAATATTCGGTATCGTGATGCAGAAGGGAAAGTTCGCTACGCTCACTCACTGAACTGTACCGCGATTCCAACCCCACGGATTTTGGTATCACTGGTTGAAAACTTTCAGCAGGCCGATGGTTCTATCCGGATACCGGAAGTACTGGTGCCGTATTTTGGGAAGAGTCAGATTGGATAAGGTGCTTAGAAAATCCCGGGTGAGCCAAAGGCTCACCCGGGATTTTTGTGCTACCATTGCGACATGAAACCAAAACGCTCACGTCGCCGTATGCATCCGCAAACGGTTTTAGTGATTCGACAGGTATTGGTTGGAGCAATGGTATTTACGTTTTTTGGGTTGCTGATTTCAAGTATCTGGTTTGGGACGAGAGTTGATGCGTTGACGATAGACACTATCACCATCACCGGTGGTGAGACAATTGAACATGCTGAGTTAGAGACAAAACTCCGACAACAACTACAGGGAAATTATTTAGGAATTGTACCGAAGGTGTTTGCGTTTACGTACCCAGAAAAACTCCTCTACGAAGAAGCTCGACGAATTGATAGAATTAAAGATATTAGTATCACTCGATCTGGTGGAAAAGAGCTCGTTGTCTCATTTTCTGAATATACTCCACATGCATTATGGTGTCGGTCTGATAATGAAGCAGATTGTCTCTTTCTCGATGAGACAGGGTTCGCCTTTGGGGTCGCTCCAAGTTTGCAGGGAGGTTCGCTCCTTCGGGTGGTTGCAATTGGCCGTGGTCCTGAAGTACGGACACAAGCGTTTCCTCGAGAGACATATACCGCAGTTCACGACCTGATAGAACAATTAGCAACCGTAAATTGGTTTGTCTCCCGCGTCGATATCGATTCGGCTGACGATGCTTTTATGCAAATTGTTGGCGGGGGAGAGTTTAAGGTGTCGTTAAAAACGCCGGCGGCAGAGACCCTTAGTAATCTTCAAACAATCCTGGCTTCAGCAGATTTTAATGACATCAAGCCAGGAAATTTTCAGTACATTGATTTGCGGTTTGGAAGTAAAGTGTTTGTGAACGAAGATATACGTGCGGGTGATGTTGCCAGCTCAACGGAAGAACGTATTGGTGGTGAATCACAGGTAGCTGAGGCGGAAAGCGTAGGCGAACCTGATGAGGCGGTCACGGCAACAATGATAATTGAAGAACCAGTTGAGTCTGAAATAGTCGAGCCGGAACCAGTGTCTGAGGGTGAACGGGTGAGAGAAAGAAACACTACATCAGGAGAGTAAATATGCTATAGTGCCGGCCATGAATTTTTGGAACAATCTCCCTGCACCATTTTTCACTGTCGCACCGATGGCGGATGTTACCGATGCTGCCTTTCGGCAGATGATTGCCAAATACAGTAGCCATACTCGAGCTGACAGGACTATTGGTGGTCCTGATGTAACGTGGACGGAGTTTGTGGCGGCTGATGGACTCGTACGCGCTACACCGGAGGGTAAGGTAAAGCTGCTGGCAGACCTTATTTACGGAGAAGAAGAGCGACCGATAGTGGCACAGCTCTTTTCCAGTAACCCTGAACATATGGAATATGCGGCGAATTTATGTCGCGAACTTGGCTTTGATGGCGTTGATATCAACATGGGCTGCCCTGACAAGTCGATTGAAAGACAAGGTTGTGGTTCAGCCATGATTAAGACACCAGAGGTAGCAAAAGAAATCATCAGGGCTGCGAAGCGTGGAGCTAAGGATATTCCCGTGTCGGTAAAAACGAGAGTAGGGTATAACCAAGAAGAAATTGAGACCTGGATACCGACACTGCTATCTGAATCACCAGCCGCTCTTACGATTCACGCCAGAACCAGGAAGGAGATGAGCAAGGTGCCAGCCAAATGGGAACGAGTAGCGCGCGTCGTAGCGTTACGGGACAAGCTCGCGCCATCGGTAAAAATCATTGGCAATGGTGATGTCCTTTCACTCAAAGATGCTCAAGAAAAAATCACTTTTTCAGGTGCTGACGGAGCTATGATTGGACGAGCGCTCTTTGGAAACCCGTGGTTTTTTAATCCTAATCTCCGGTTACCTCATCAGCTACATGCTTTACCTACCCATGGGGTTGATCGAGAGAAACTTATTTCAATCCAAGAAGATTCAGAAGGTGTCGCAATCGTGCCACTTTCAACGAGGCTTGAAGCGTTGGTTGAACATACGCAACTATTTGAAACGCTGCTCCCACACAAAAATTTTGCTGTCATGAAAAAACACTACAAAGCGTATGTGACCGGATTCCCGGGTGCCGCTCCGCTCCGAAATACACTCATGGAGCAATCGTCAGCGGCGGAAGTGGCGGCAGTTGTCCACGCTTTTCTAAAGGCAGCTTAGGAAACTTCTCTAATCATTGGTACACTTAAAATGATGAGTGAGGTTTTGCAAGCAAACATCTTTTTTGTAATCGCTAGTATTGCGACGGTGGTGTTTTGTCTCATGGTCACAATGATCCTTTATCAAGTGTATAAAATCGCCCTGCTCGTCCGTTCGCTCTTGGAGCGAATTGAAAGCGCAAGTGAAAACGTCGCTGCTGAAGTTGCACACGTACGTCGACTTGTAGCTCAAGGTGGATTGGCTTCGAAGCTGATTAGTTTCGTTTTTGGCTCACGACACTCCACTTCGCGTACTAAGAAGAAGAGCAAAGAAGAAACGTATTAAAACTTTAATCTATACAGTATGGCACAAAAGAAAGTAGTCAAAAAAGTTGAAGATCATACCGCTCAAAATATTGGTATTGGTGTAGGACTCACGACCGCAGCGGTTGCGGCCGCTGGAGCCTTTTTCCTTTACGGTAGTAAATCAGCTGCAAAGAATCGCAAGACAGTTAAGAGTTGGGCATTGAAGGCTAAGGCTGAAGTGCTTGAGAAACTCGAAGATGCGCAAGCAATGTCACAAAAGGAGTATGAAGATTTAATCAAAAGTGTTTCAGGAGCATACTCAGGAGCTAAGAATGCTAGCAAGAAAGACATTCTTGAGTTCACAAAAGAAATGAAAGACCATTGGAAGCAAATTGAAAAAGCGGCTGCTCCACTCAAAAAGTCAGTCAAAAAAGAAGTGAAAACCGCTGCAAAGAATGTAGCAAAAACTGCTGCAGCAGCAGCTGCGGTAAAGACAGTGAAGAAAGTCACAAAGCCTGCGAAAAAAGCAGTGAAGAAAACCACTAAATAAACCAATACTGTTCAAAAAACCGGTGCCTAAGGCACCGGTTTTTCTTGACATATACACTCACTATTGTAGCATCAGGTTGGAGATGAGAGAGGAGAGAAGCAGTGAACTTTTTTCAGTTTGAAGACCCACCCGATCGACTTTTGGCTGAAGTTGTTGAAGAGTTTGTCGCTGTCATGCTCGGCGCGACCACGGCTGCCTTCATTTTTTCTTGCCTTGGTCGGATTGTCCGATTTTGGTTTGATATCAGCTATTACAACTTCGATGTCCTGTATGATACAACCATGATTCGACAGGTCCAAGATGTTATTCTTGGTATCGTAACGTTGGTAGCTATTGGTCTGCTGCCGGCCATCTGGGTCATCGTCTGGTTTATCCACGACTGCTGGTCGAGCGAGACATACCCATAATAGTGAGGAGTCACCATTGTTGCCACTCTAAAAATCCCTTGTAATACGTAGTATCACTGGGGATTTTCTTTTTATAATCACCATCTGCTATACTAGGATTTATGTCAGTTACTGGAGCTTTATATCGAAAATACCGCCCGCAGGACTTCGCTGAAGTCCGCGATCAAGACCATATTGTGAGTGTTTTAGAAGGGGCAATTAAAAAAGCTAATATCCCGCACGCTATCCTTTTTTCTGGTACGAGAGGAACCGGGAAGACAACCCTAGCTCGCATCTTCGCGAAAGCCATTGGCACCAAAGAACACGATTTATACGAAATCGATGCAGCGAGTAATCGCGGTATCGATGATATTCGCGAACTGAAAGAAGCAGTTCATACCTTGCCGTATGAATCACCGTATAAGGTCTACATTATCGACGAAGTCCACATGCTCACCAAAGAAGCGTTCAATGCACTCCTGAAGACACTTGAAGAACCACCGGCTCATGTGGTCTTTATTCTCGCTACAACTGAAGAAGAAAAACTCCTCGATACCATCCTCTCTCGCTGTCAGGTATTTCGACTGCGTTCACCTGGTCGAGCAGTGTTAGCATCAGTCGTGACTGATGTAGCTAAAAAAGAAGGCTTCACGCTGACGCCTGATGCTGCTGATTTAATTGCGCTGGCGGCTGACGGGTCATTTCGTGATGCGCTCGGTGTGACGCAAAAAGTCATTTTGGCTTCTGGTGACAAGATTGGGACGATTGATGAGATTGCTTTAATCATTGGTGCACCACGCATGAGTACGCTTCTCTCGTTACTTACAGCTTTACATGAAAAAGACAAAGTCACTGCGTTAGCTGCGGTAGCAGAAGTGGCTGATAAGGGTGTTGATATGCGACTGTTTATACGACTCCTTCTCGAGCACGTGCGCGCCGTAATGTTGCTACGCAATCTCCCGGCTGAAGAGGAAAGTATCCTTGGACTGTTTGGTGAAGCCTCTCGGGAAAAACTCAAAGCGTTTGCTGGTAATGCCTCACCGCTCAATTCACACCTCCTGCTTCGGCTCCTTAGCGTAAGTGAGCAGACTGCCCGTTCGCCGATTGCGCAGCTCCCACTTGAAATCGCTATTGTTGATTTGACCTCGTAATATGAAAATTTTTTTAGTCCGCCATGGTGAAACTGGTGGAAATGTTGCACATCGCCATCAAGCTGAACATACACCACTCACGAAGCGCGGTGAAGCTCAGGTAGCGCAAGCAGCTTCAGTTATTAAACAACTTGAACCAACCCATCTTTTAAGCAGTCCTTTAGTACGCACCATTGAAACGGCTCGAGTGATTGGGAATGCCTGTGATCTGATTCCAGAACTCAATGGACACTTTGTTGAGCTTAAGCGACCACCAAAACTGCACGGTCACCACATGAAAAGTTTTCGCTCATTGGCATACTACGCTGAGTGGTACTTTGGACTCAAAAACCCCTTCCTTCCCGATGGAGAATCATACAAAATGCTTCGAGCTCGAATTGCCGAAGCTCAAGCACACTTAGATTCATATCCTGACGATGCTCGCGTGGTTGTTGTCTCCCACTCGGTATTTATCAATTTGTTCTTAGTTCATATGTGCTCCAGACGAGCTTTGACACCACTTGGGGCAGTGCGCGCATTTTGGCGAGTCCTTACCATGCCAAACACGAAAGTCACACCGATTGCATACAACAAAATGGCACCATCTGGTACCTGTGCCTGGTCTCTGGATAAAGAACTTGCCAGTTTGATAAATTCTGGCAGTATAAGCGCCGACCAGAAAGAAGGGAAGTAATCAAACAATTTGCCGGTTCGTCTAATGGTAGGACTCTGGTTTCTGGTACCAGCTATTGGGGTTCGAGTCCCTGACCGGCAGCAGTTATGTGAGACCGACAGAGGTCTCTAAAATAGCAAAAGTATATCTAGAACCCTTCATGGGCACGAACTTTCGTGATTTTCAGTGAAAATAGGATAAGTTTATTTCTAGCCATATATTAAGTTCGAGTCTCAGAGGGTTTTTGCTATACTTATACTTATGAAGCCAACTAGCGAAACGACATTGAAGCGCGTATACGCAATGATCTTTGCGAAGGTATATCCGATGTACATTGCGAAGGCTGAAAAGAAGGGTCGTACAAAGGAAGAGGTCGACAAGGTGATTCTTTGGCTCACGGGATACACTCAAAGCAAGCTAAATGTCCAGGTCAAGAAAGAAGTGAATTTTGAGGAATTCTTCAAACAGGCTCCGAAGCTTAACCCTTTACGAAAGCTCATCACTGGCCTGGTCTGTGGCGTTCGTGTTGAAGATGTAGAAGACAAAGTACTGCGCGAGGTGCGTTATCTCGACAAATTGATTGATGAGCTTGCTAAGGGAAGATCAATGGAGAAGATTCTGCGGAAGCCACAATAATGTTTATGTTTAAGAAATATATTGATTACATAAAAGATAATCCAGAACATTACTGGTTCAAGCGAAAGATTTGGGGGTGGGGTTGGGTGCCTGCGACATGGGAGGGATTGTTAACGACACTTGTGTATGTTGGACTCATCTTGCTTATTGTACTCAACCGCGAAGAATCAATCCCTGGTAATTCTGATTCAGGAAGCAACTTTTTGATACTTGGATTGCCAATCATTCTCCTGACCGTCACGTTCATTTTTATCGTCTACAAAAAAGGAGAGAGGCCAAAGTGGCAGTGGGGATTACCGAAAGATAAATAATTTATATATGGAAAAAATAACATTTAGTACAGTTATCAACGCAGCAAAAGAAAAAGTTTGGCACACCATGCTTGACGAAGCTACGTATCAAGAGTGGACAAAACCATTTAACGAAGGTTCTCGTTATGAAGGCAAGTGGGAAGCTGGCTCAGAGATGCGCTTTATTGGTGTAGATGAAAGTGGTAGAGAGACGGGTGGTATGTACAGTAAGATCAGGGAGGCTCGACCGTACGAATTTGTCTCTATCGAGCATCTCGGAATGATCACCGAAACGGGTGAGGTTAATACCACGAGCGAATCAGTAAAAAAATGGGCACCAGCGTTTGAGAACTATACTTTTACTGATAAACAAGGTAATACAGAAGTTTTTATTGAGATAGACGTTGCTGACGAGTGGAAAGAAATGTTTAACGACATGTGGCCGAAGGCATTGATCAAACTCAAGGAGATTGCTGAACGAGTATAAAACTTATATTTTAAGCCGTACCAGTCAAGGGCGACCGAGGTGGGTTCGAGTCCTGCTGCGGCAGCTAACAAGATGGTTAGGGTAACGATATTTTAAAATTTCAAAAGGGCTTCTAATGGAAGTCTTCGATGAAAAAGTTACAGTTGGTCGGATTCTTAGTTTTGATTGCTGCTTCAAGCGCCGTACATGCTACTTTTTGTCCGCACATGTAGACATCTGCGTTAGAGAAATCACAGCCCGCGAGATTGTCTTGAATATATCCGTTCGGATATTTTTCTTGCCCTTTATCTGAGACAACGTAGGTGACTGTTACGTTATTGTGCTGGGCTGCTAGCTCATCGAAATAATCACGATGAAGAATTTCTGTTGCGTTACGGTTGCCGGTAATAATGGTGAGTGTGGGAGTGTCTTCACGGAGCACGAAGTGCTCTGCTAGTGACTTGACCACCCCCGCACCAATACCAAAGCCAAACAGAAACACGTTACGACTGAGCATCTTGTCTGCGGTGTTAAGTCCTAGTGGTCCCATCAGCTTGACTGTCTTGTTAGTAAAATCCTCGTCCCATAAGAGGGGAGTGAGTTCACCACCTGGACTCAAGCGAATTGAAAGAGTGAAGGCGTCGAGGTTTTGATCGCTTGAAGATATCGAGAAGGCACGCCGAATCAGCTTGTTGTTGTGTGCAATGAACAGGTTTACAAAGGATCCGGCAATAAACGGTAGAGGTTCGCTCGGTGTGACGGTGTATTCGCGAGCAGTGGGTGAAAGTTCACGTATCTTTGTGATGGTGCCAGTGATTTGTTTAATTGGTAACATATAGCTAACTTGTTTTAAGTGAAGACGTTTGTAAGACATAGCCGTGATTACGTAACCAAGCCAGACTAGTCACCAGTGTAATAATAATGAGGTAGTAGAGTGATAGGGTCTCATTAAGAATGAAGAAGACATACAGCGCACTACCGAAAAAGTAGACGTACGATAGGCGTTGGATGCGCTTCCAGTTTTTGCCCAACAACTGTTTAGAGAGGTTGTTGGAAGTAATAAGGAGCAGGATTGCCGAAATGTCAGCGAGGTGAGCCAGAAGAATTAAATTATTTACTGACCAATAGTCTGGAGAAATCAAACTACTTAGATAATCTGCCGGATCAACTATGACTTTGGCGAGTATAAATGACACGATAATGGAAGCTGAAAATACACCAAAACCTTTACGTAAGATTACTAAGGGACGAATCCACGACACACCCCGGAATATGTCAGCCAATGGCCGAACGAGCATTACTAAAAAGAGGGTTACGTGGGCGGTGGCGTAAAGCCAGAAATAGGTTGTGTCGGTAAACCATCTCGGAGCGAGTACCAGTGCGGCTGGTAACGTACTTAATATGACAATCGAGAGCGCGAGCATGGTCGCTTGCAGATGTTTGATAAAAGTGAAATACGTTTTCATATAAGATTAGTTGCGGTAGTTCCGTCAGCGAAAACTACAAAATATTGATAATGATGAGTACGAGGAGGTGCGTGTTGTAGTGCTTTGGTGATGCCAACTGTTAAAAATAATTTTGTTAATCCTTCAGCCACGGCCCCATCACGATGCACAATGGTGGTGGCCACGAGATTGTGATTGGGGTTGTCTAAGCTTGTGGCGTCAACGATGTGGTGTTTCTGACCAGTGATGGTTTGCCATGTGCGAGCATAGGTACCACTTGTTGCCAGTGCGGTGTCAGTGAGAATGGTTGGAATTTCCTCGCTGGTGATTGGATTATAGAGTTGAAAAATGAATGGTTTGTGAACGGTATCGAAGCCATGAGTGGCTATATCGCCACCGATGTTGATGATTACACCAGCGCAAGCCGGATATGACTTTGTTATTTCGTCCGCTAGTTTCGAAGCTAGATAGCCTTTAAGTATTCCACCAAAATCGAGTCGTTGATTTGGTTTCAAGGTGACAGTGTTTGTGATGTGATTGATGTTGATGGTTTGTAGAGCGGTGTTGTAGATGGCTGGTACAAGCGTTGCAGTGGTATTTTTGAGAGTGCTAAAGGTATCTGTGTAACCAAGTGTGCGTACTTGCAAGAGTGGATTAAAAGCTCCAGCTGTCAGCTTATGCAATTCGATACTTTTTGTGAGTACAGTGACGAAGTCGTCGCTGACCACAAGCGTACCGTGCTGATTAAGACGAGATAGCTCACTATCGGGCAAGAATCGGGAGAAACGCAGTTCGTAGTCGTGGATGGTGGTGAAGGCCTTAGCGGCGATGGCGTTAGCCATCGCCGCTTCTTCGCACACAAAAGACAGACTTACATCCGTTCCCATGTGTCGTTCTTGATACGAGTATTCATTCATGTTCTATTCATGTATACAGTGCTAAAATGAATGAATTATGAAGTTACTTATTGTTGAAGATACTGAAAAACTCGCCAAGTATTTGAAGCAGATGCTGGAGGAGGAATCCTACGCAGTGGATGTGGTTGGTGATGGGGAGACTGCCGAACGTCGTATCTTGGGTGGTTCTTATGATGCAATTATTTTAGATATCATGCTTCCCGAGCAAGATGGCATTACTACATGTAAGAACGTCCGAGCTAAAGGAAACACAACTCCAATTCTTATGTTGACCGCCAAAGGTGAAGTAGAAGATCGGATTGAAGGACTCGATAGTGGGGCTGACGATTACCTCATAAAACCCTTTGCGATGGAAGAGCTTTTGGCTCGAGTCCGCGCACTCTTGCGCCGTCCGACAGTCACCGTAAATGATGAGCTGTTGGTACGAGACGTGCAGCTTAATTGCAATACTCGTGTAGTTACAGTGGCTGGTGTACCAATTAGTCTAACATTAAAAGAGTACGCGATTTTGGAGTATCTGATGCGTAATGCCGGGCAGGTGGTCAGTCGCGAGCAACTCATTGACCATTGTTGGGATTTTGCTTACTGTGCTTTTAGTAATATTACCGACGTGTACATTAAGCAGTTGCGACACAAATTAGGAGGTGATCATGAACAATATATTAAAACTATTCGCGGGGTTGGCTACACGTTTCAAGCGTAACGAGTTTGAACGAGCTACTTTCATACTCACGTTTTATTACGTCTTTTCAACGGCGGTAATTTTGCTGGTGAGTAGTGTTGCAGTTTTAATTATTTTTGCACCTCCTGAAACCGAAGTGCCATTTAGAACTGAAACCGAAACGCAGATAGAGATTGAGCATGACGATTGGAGTTTGTATGAAATACGTGAGCACTTAGTGTCAGTGATTCTTATTGTTGATGTACTTATTCTTTTAATAGTCAGTATATTTGCATATTTCTTTGCCCGGAGGACACTCTTGCCGATTCAGAGGATGCACGAACGGCAGCGTCAATTCCTCGGTGATGTTGCACACGAGTTACGAACACCGCTTTCGGTACTTCTAGCGGGAGCTGATACTGTTTTGCGACATGAACGATCCGTGCCCGAATATCAACTATTTGTAGCTGATGTTCATGAAGAAGCGACGCGTCTTACTCGGCTATCAAACCAACTCTTACAACTTCTTAAAGCTGGCGAAATAGAAATGGGTGAACCGAGTAATATACTGGTGTCAGTCGTATTAAGTCAGGAGATACGACGCTTTACTCCCTATGCAACTGAGCGAGATATTACCCTTGCGAGTGACATAATGCCTGGATTGACCACGTTTACACACCAAGATGCTCTCATTGAGATAGTACAAAATCTCCTCAAAAATGCCATTGATTATAGTAATCCTGGAGATAGTGTCACACTCTCGCTTGGTACTACGCAAACCTCATTAGTGATTACAGTGGTTGACACAGGATCTGGTATTGACGCAAGTAAACAAAAAATGATATTTGATCGTTTTACAAAAGTAGATACTGCTCGCACACAGGGTAGTGACAGTGGTGCGGGGCTAGGGCTAGCAATCGTAAAAGCCTTAGTCAACAAGCTCGGTGGAGAGCTGGCTCTTAAAAGTGAACCAGGTATTGGTACAGAAGTGATAGTGATGCTACCTGTAGAGCATTCATAAAATATTCATAGTTAGCCAGTAGGATATTAACCATACAAGGTAATCAATTTATTTTATGGCTCAATATGTTTGTTTAGAATGTGGCTGGATTTATGATGAAGTACTCGGTGATCCAAGTCGTGGCTACCCAGCGGGCACAAAGTGGGAAGATTTACCTAATGATTTTAAATGTGCCGAATGTGAGACGATTAAAGGCGACACGCATATGTGGCAGAGGTTAGATTAGTTGATAAATTATGAAAAAAAATATTAGAAATGTAGTCCTTACCTTCGGTTTGATTACGGTAGTTGCTGTTGGCACTGCTCAGTTCAATATGAAGCAAGAAGCAGCTGCT
Source organism: Minisyncoccia bacterium (assembly GCA_041738755.1). Classification (GTDB taxonomy): domain Bacteria; phylum Patescibacteriota; class Minisyncoccia; order Phycocordibacterales; family UBA918; genus OLB19. The sequence continues at coordinate 22,806 of JBGSPE010000005.1, forward strand.
GATCCCTTGTCTAAAATATATGAAGTGGAGATGGAAAAGGCAGAAGAAGATTTGCGAGAGGTTCTAGCTGACCGACTTACCCTGCAGAGAAATGAAGTTGAAAATATTCAGGCATTAGAAAAAGTAAGATTGTTAGAAGAAGTAGAAATCGAAAAAGCGGTAGAAGCCGCAGCAATCTCGACAGCAAAAGATGCCTCTGCACGTCAGGCAGCAATCGAAGCTGCAGCTGAGGCAGACGCTAGACGTCAGGCTGCTGCAGTCGCTGCTCAGAAGGCAGATCAAGAGAAGGCAAATGAACTAGCTGCACAACAAGCAGCTGAAGCAAAAGCCGCTGAGATCGCTGCACAACAGGCTGCCGATTTGGCGGCGGCCGCACAAAGGGATGCTCGTCGATCACGTGCTAGTTAGTCGTGCTTATTAAATAATTTTAAACGTCTTCTGTGGGTGAATTTTAGGTATTTTAGCCTACGTAGTATTGTTTTGGGTACGGACTTTCTTGACCCTTTATAAATTGCAGTACATACTTTACTCGGATTCAGCGAAAGGAGGTCTTATGAAAAATACCACCAACTAAGAGCGGCAGATATCATGTGGTCCTAGCTAAAGCTCGGCTTGGCGCTACGGCGTTTGTGGACGCACGTGCGGTTCTCATTTGAGAATCAACCCCCGGAACATGTTTCCGGGGGTTTTGCTATCTAAAAAGTTCTACTATCGTCCTAAACGACCGGCAAAGAAATTTCTACATATTCTCTGTCGATGCACGATTGAGTATTGTGCGATACACTAGGGTCTAACATTTATTTTATGCACGTATCATATTTTGAGGTAACCGTACCAGTTTTTAAGAAGAATCTCTTAATTGCTAAAGCCTTATTACAGAAAGGTCTTGAACACGCACTTCTGAGTGGCATTACAGAGGCGGTGTTTTTAGATCAGCGACTCGCTCCTGACATGTTTCCGCTCTTAAAGCAGGTGCAGATTGTGACTGATAGCGCGAAGGGTGCTAGTGCTCGCTTGGCAGGTGTCCAGGCACCAGCAATTGCTGATACAGAGACAACAGTTGCTGAACTTGTAGCTCGGATTGATACTGTCATCGCGTATCTTGATACGTTTACGCCCGACCAGTTTGAGCAAGCAGCTGAGCGAAAAATTGAACTGCCATATATTCCTGGTATGTACCAAACAGGTGCAGATTATCTGGTTGATTTTGTGCTGCCAAACTTTTTCTTCCATATGTCTATAATTTACGGATTGATTCGCTCACAAGGTGTGTCGCTCGGTAAGATGGATTTCTTGGGTAGTTTGAAATTACACCCTTTGGATTCGTAATTGTATTAGTATCGAAAGATATTGATAGTTGGTTAGAAGAAATTTCTACTTAATGAGTCTAAAGTAAATAATAAATTTACATCACAACTTAATTAAATCGCATGAACGAAGATCAAATAAAATTAAAATCACTTTTGACTAGCTTGGTTGATGGTGATGACTATTACGCTATAGAACCAGCAACAAAAGAACAGATTGATTTATTTACTGACCGTGCGATAGAGAATGGAATTGAGCCTCTTGTCATTCAACAACTAGTCAATCTATATTCAGTAGCTAACTCTTTTAATTATGAAATAGTACTATCATTTCATAGTTGTGATGACATGATTATTTTTGAGTGGTGGGACAATAAAGAACTGTGGTTAGGTCAACGAGATTTTTATTCTATTCGCTATGTAAACGGTAAATTTTGTCTAGGTGATGCAAGTAATGTTAGCTTTTCTGACGAAGATCAATACGACACTCTAATTGGGTTAATAGAAGGATGTATAAATCTAATTAATAAAGCAGATTATTTTGGTAAAAATAATACAGCTACAACAAATTAAAGCTCGTAGTGATTAAGATAAGTAATTGCTCGCTTAAGGTATAATCAGAGTATGAATACTATTGAAGATAATACCTGGAACGTTATTCCAGGTGCCGGACTTGGGCTGCTTGAGTTTGGCATGACACCTGCACAAGTGGCCGTGTTGATTGGGGCTCCGAAGAAAACACGTCCTATCTGGAATGGCTCAGGATTTAAAGAATTCCGAGATTTAGAACTACCAATTATCGGTTACGGTACAGACGGGAAGCTTAAAGATATCGAAGCTGGTTCACGAGTAATAGGTGTCTATTTTCACGATCTCAATATTTTTACTGAGGAGCCGGAGAAAGTGGTTAGAGTACTGCATGAGGCGAATGGTAAGGCGGTTCATTATGGCCTTGGGACATTTGCATTTTGGAATCTTGGTATTACGTTTGGTGGAATCTTTAACCAAGAGACAGAACGTTTCTATACACTCAAAGACTATTCAGAAGGGGAACAGGACGATAGAAGTTTGGCTGTGTGGCCCAAAAATGATCAGAGGTGGAATAATTTAAAATCCGAATTTACTGAGTTTAATTTATAAGAGTACTGTCATCAGCCAAATTAAAACTACAAATAGTAGTATTGCGGAAAAAACTCCGATAGTAATTCTTTTATAGTTAATCGTCTTAGAGTCAGAAGCGTGTTTTCTCAACATCCAGGGTCGTACGAAGAACCATACAATCGTTGTGATGGGTAGAATAAATAAGTAAAAAAATTGACGGCTGATTTCAGGAACGTCATTCCCGAATACTAATTCTAATATCCCTAATTCGTAAAAAATTACAAGAAGGCCAAGGCCAACAAGGATTTCATAATTTCTAGGTATCATAGAGGTATGTAAAAGTATACCATTTTATGATTTCGACTTTGAAAATTTTACAATAAAACAAGATATGGTGTGGCCAGCATAAAATCTTTAAGGGGGTGTATAGTGATAGGGAGCTGACTTTAGCTGGTAAATGACCTCGGTCAAAACTTATAGATACATAATTTCTTACAGTAACGTTATGAACAATCAACAAGCTGATGAATCTTCCAAGAGTCAATATAGAGTTGGTATTCGGTATAATCCACTTGAAATTGAAGATACCCAAAACATCTCAATTGCTATTTTTGGCGCAAGACGTATTTTAGATGAATGGCGAGACTATCAGCATAGTCAGAAGCTACATAATCAGGAATTACTGTCTGAATATGAGGTGTTATCAGGGACTGTTAAAAGGTTGCAGACTAACATTGATTTACAAAATGATATCCTGAAAAGACAGACTACAGATACACCAGAAGAGTGGAATGTGCATGTGGAAGAGTTAAAACATCGAGCACATGAAATCATCGCTGACTTAGAAGCGCTTACTACAGATTTATCAAAATTTTATCTACCAGAAAATAACGAATAACTAGTACTGTTGTGAAAATGGATGATTGAGGATTACCTGTGAGTACGAGATATTACAATGGTTCGCTTACTGGGATTATATATGTAGCCGTTTGAGATGGAGATATATCTTTAGTGCGAAAAAATAACTGAGTAAATAGCAATAATTTTAAGATACTAGGCAATGTGGTACTCTACAGTAATATGAAAAATATCAGTGTTATTGTAGGAGCATTATTATTTATAGGTATAGGGGGATGGTTTTTATTCACAGCGAGTGATTCACAAAGTCCTGAAGAAACTCCAAACCCTGGGGTATCAGTCATGGAGTCTACCTCAGGAACTGAGATTACAACTCAAGATGGCCTGGCGTACTTTCCAGAATCGAGTGGATTCTTGGCAGAACCAAGTGCACCGGGAGATTATCCGGGAGTCGTCATGATTCATGAAAACCGTGGCTTGCGGCCTGAAGTTAAACAAGCCGCCGAAGAACTCGCTCGTGAAGGCTATCGTGTACTTGCCGTTGATTTGTATAAGGGTACGGTAATGGAGACACAAGAAGAAGCCAGAGCCTATCGAGATAAATTTAATCAAGCTGAAGGACTTGAAAACATGCAAGCTGCGGTACAGTACTTGAAAGATAATGGTTCGACCAAAATTGCTTCACTTGGCTGGTGTTTTGGTGGTAAGCAATCCGTTGATTTGGCAATTTCAGGCACACCGCTTGATGCGACGGTGGTGTACTACGGTGGCGGCATGGCAACTTCAACTGAACAGCTTGCTCCTATCTCGTGGCCAGTCCTAGGTATTTTTGGAGATCAAGATGCCATCATCCCGGTTGCTATGGTCCGTGACTTTGAGACTTCACTTGATACACTGGGGATTGAAAATGAAGTATATCTTTATGAAGGAGTTGGTCATGCGTTTGCCAATCCATCAAATTCAGACTTTGCACCAGAAGCTACGGAAGAAGCGTGGGCACGAACGTTGACGTTCCTTGAGACTCACCTAGGAACTTAGTTACAAGAGTGATGCACTAGAGCATATAAAACTGACCCTCATTAGGGTCAGTTTTATACTATTTCTATACCACTATGGTACTCGTCAGATAAGCAGAGGCTCAGTATAATAAAAAAATATGAATAATAAAATTCTCGCAGCGTTGGGGTTGGTTATCGTACTATCAATTGTGGCTGTCTACCGAGTACAGCAATATTCGGCTCAATCTGACGTACTGGTTTTGCCACAATCAGTACCTGTTGAAGGTTCGGACGTAGGCACGGAGGTTTCTCCCGAAGAAACAGTAGCCGTAACCGAACGATACCGTGGTCAGATAGATAGAGTATCCGTAGAATTTGAGCAGAATGATTTTACCAGGTATCAACTCGTTACAAACGGTGTAATTCGTAGTGGTGAACTTAATACAGAGCGAGGGTTTGCGGATGATGAAAACGCTACTGTCTATGTAATAGATTGGCAACAGCCAGAAGCGGAGCAGTTGCGGTATGTCAAACTAACAGCCGAACCAACGAGACTCTACTTGCTTAATACTGATGGCGAGATTGTTCGCAGCAGTGTATTAAACTTAGAATAGTCCCACATCGTTTGGGTATTGCGATTAAACTTTCATCAGGGTTTTTGCTGATATACTAATTTTATGATTAAAAATTATACGGTAGCTGTGTTCGCTATTACTCTCGTAAGTACGGTACTGTTCCCAACTACGTTTACTGAAGCAAGACACACTGATCGTGAGGAAGGTTCGAGTGAGCGGTATGAGTCATACAGCCGGGCAATCAATCGGCTTGATGATGATATCGTTGAGGATTTATTCGTCCCGTTGTTGTTTGGAATTAAGCTTAACAGCATCGTCTCTGATTTTGGTGATCCGCGCGGAGGAGGGACAAGAGAACATGAAGGGCAAGACTTGATTGCTCCCTTAGGTACACCAATTGTTACTCCGACTGAGGCGGTAGTGACAAGAATAGGAACGGGAGAAAGCGCAGGGAAGTATGTCTATACCAGAAACCCCGGTGGTGAGACCTTTCGGTACATGCACCTTGATGCGTTTGCAGATATAGATGAGGGTGATGTTTTGGAAGCGGGAGATTTTATTGGAACGGTAGGTGATACGGGTAACGCTATGGGTGGAGTCGCTCACCTCCATTTTGAGATTCGGGATGAAGAAGCGTTAGACCCCTATCCGCGAATTACGGTTGAGCTCACGTTAAAAGAGAAGATGGAATTGGTGGAACGAATGTTTGAAAATCTCGATGATGCTGATGAAGTGGCTGAATTTTTGACAACATCACACACAGCTGATTTTAGGACTGCTCTCAATGCCGGATATGACCTGCCAGAAGAAATTACCGAAGCTTTAGAAGAGAGGGGTATTGTGAGCGTTGCTGATCTTGTGGCTCAACTCGAACGTATCATCGATTCAATCCCAACGGTTGTTACGAGTGAACTTACGCTTGGTTCGCAAGGTACCTCAGTGAGTCTTATGCAGACATATCTCATATTCACCCAGACTGGCCCGGCGGTAACCGTTCTTAAGTCAGCTGGTGCAACAGGGTACTATGGTCCTGTGACGGCAGCTGCTATCCGGGAATATCAAACCAGTGCAAAACTTCCAGTAACAGGAGTGTATGATGTCGCAACCAGGGCGGCTATGATGGAATAATCAAGATATCTCTTGACAAGTATTCATTTTATTAGTGATTTAGAGCATTGTGCGGTATACTGTATGGGCCGCGGTTTAGTAGCTAACATAAAAATATTATGTCAGAAGAAACAAAAAAAACAGTGACGACTACTACGCCTGAAGATACTACAGAGCACACAGATGCTCCGGTTGTAAAAGACGACCAAAAGAAGGACTAAGTATAAAAAACACCCGGCCGGGTGTTTTTTATAAATACGCTGTGGTATTCGGCAGCACCGTCGTTACAAAATAATTACATCACGTATGCAAAGCACAAGTAAACCATTATACAAGGGAGTTCAAATAATTTGGTACGGACTGTACCTCATTGAAGTATTATTAATAGCTCGATTCGTTCTTAAACTAACGGCAGCCAACCCTGGTGCGACGTTCACCGATATCATCTATACACTCTCAGGTATCTTTGTCACACCGTTTATTGCTGTGTTTAGCAATAATAGTGTTTCTTCAAGTACTTTTGAATGGACGACCTTACTCGCTATGTTGGTGTACTGGGGTATTGCTACCGCGCTCGTAAAATTTTTGGTGATGAGTAAGCCAATGTCAGTCCAAGAAGCTGATGTAAAACTTTCAGAAGAGGAGCGCCTGTAAAATGGTAAAATAAACGTAATTAATAAATATAACTAATAAAAATATGGGACTTTTAACATGGATAATTTTCGGTGGGTTAGCCGGATGGATTGGATCAATTATTATGAAGACAGATGGACAACAGGGAATCTTCCTGAATATTATTGTAGGAATTATTGGAGCAAGCTTGGGAGGGTTTCTCATGAGTGTGCTGGGAGGAAGTGGGGTAAATGGTTTTAACCTTTACAGTTTCTTTGTTGCCGTTTTTGGAGCTGTAGTACTCCTTGCAATTGTAAAATTCATTCGTCGGTAGAGTTTTGTGTATGAAAAACTTTGTCATTAATTTCTTGGCTGTCCTAGGAGCAGTTTTCTTAGGTTTGCTGCTGGTTTTCGCATACTTTTTTGTGGCTGATCCATATGAGCTTAAGCCGCTACTCTTTGGCACGGAAGCAGATTCGGCCAGTGTCCGTGAGGGTAAGGCGGTCGAATCAGAGCTAAATGCTAACACTACTGTCACCCCACTAGAGCTTACGGAACAGCAGAAAGAAGCAGTGTCAGCGGTTGGTGTTGACCCTGAATCTATTCCAGACACTATCTCAACCGAACAAGAAGCGTGTTTTGTCGGGATTTTAGGTTCAGAAAGAGTGTTAGAAATTAAGGGCGGGGCTGTACCGAGTGTGATTGAGTTTGCTCGGGTCAAAGAATGTTTGTAGAATCAAACAATGATTGATCCATATTCCCCTGCAACTACGGGATACCACTTATTTTTTGAACCAAGTGGTCAAACAAAGCAGGTGTATGATTCTTTGATAGCTACGCTCGCAAAGACATATCAGGGTCCAGTGTTTGATTCTCATATCACCCTCCTGGCTCGAATTGAAGAAGTCACTGACGATGAGGTGATAGAAATTGCTCGCCAGCTTAGCTTTAGCTTGGCGGCTTTTTCAACTACCGTAGAAGCCATTGAAGGTGAGGCAGCGTACTTTAGAGCCCTTTACTATCGAGTTACACCTGAAATAATTATGGCGTACCACAAGCTAGCAGCTTCCGCCTTTTCTATGGTACCGAGCGAAGCGTTTAAACCGCATCTCAGTTTGTACTACGGCTTACGTGAGGAGAGGGAACGAAACGTTATGATTACTACCTTGCCAGAGTACGTCGGTGAAACCATCGCAATCGATTCGGTAAGTGTCTATCGAACGCCAGGAATTGTAGCGACCTGGGAAAAGGTAGCTGAGTTTCCTTTGCGTGGTGTTTCTGTGAAATAGTTTTTTAGCCTGACCGTACTAGCCATAATATGAAATACAGTATCGGGGCGCTTATCTTGGTTTTGGTTGGTGTGGGAGTTCTGGTCTTCTGGTGGGGAAGTGAAATGGAATCAGGAGAAATAGTTGGACAGTCATACAGTGAAGTTGAGGTTGGGTTTGAAGCTGACCCAGAAGTACCGATGACTGAATATGTAGTTGGAAGAGGAAGAGGCTATACCTTAGAAGAGTTGCGCACCTGGACGAGACCTGATGGTCCGGTACGGGTTGGTTTGCAAGTTGGTCATCTTGATAATACGAGTATGCCTGAGGAATTGCGCGGACTTGAAGGAAACACCGGAGCGGTCGTCGGCTCATTATTAGAGCGAGATGTGGTGCAGGTGATTACCGAACTGACGGCAGAGCAACTGAGAGCCAAAGGAATTGTGGTGGATATTCTTCCGGCCACTGTGCCACCGGGGTATGTCGCTGATGCGTTTGTATCAATTCACGCCGATGGAAATAGTAATACTTCAATCCGAGGATTTAAAATGGCTGGTCCAAGACGTGATTATTCAGGACAATCAGCAGCGTTGGTAGATGCATTATATGAGGCGTACGGACCAGCTACTGGTTTACCGATTGATCCAAGTATTTCAAGACGGATGACGGCCTATTATGCATTTAATTGGCCCCGATATGAATATGCCATTCATCCCCTGACGCCAGCAGTGATTGTTGAAACTGGTTTTTTGACTAGTCCATCAGACCGCGAATTGATTGTGAACGCTCCCGAGCGTGCTGCGGACGGAATCGCTAATGGTATTGAGATATTTCTAAATCGTGAAAAGCCACCACGTGCTATTCCACCTTTAGCTGAACCACCAACCTTCCCGGTGGTGGGAGAGATTGTGTGTGCTCCGGTGCGCGCTGATAGGCGTAATCGTGATGATGGAGCCTGTGCTCCAGCGGTGAAACAAAATGATAGTTATTATTTATTACCTGAATTTGCCTCAAGTAGCGACAGTGTCGTGGGACAAACATTGACCCTGACAGGGACCTGTGTTCCTGTCCAAACGCTCGATAATTATTTTTGGTTTCAGTATGAAGTAGCAGGAATTATTGCTCCTACTGAGTAAGCTGCGCAGCAACTCGAAGTACTGTTCCTATGCTACACTGCAGATAATGAAATTTCTTCTAGGCAGTATCGTTCTTTTTGCACTAGCATATCTGTATTATTGGCACCCAGTCCGTCAGGCCGTCAAAATAAGCCTTGAGATTATTGCTACTACGGTTCCTTATGAACAGAGACCAGAGAATCCAACTCGGAAGATTTTAATTGCTGGTGATAGCACTGCGTATGGGACAGGGGCGAAAAACTCAAAAGATTCAATCGCTGGTCGAATTGGTGCAAAATATCCCGATGCTCGTATCACCAATGTCTCTGTTAATGGTCTTCGATTGGAAGGGCTTAATGAGCTCCTTGAAAAACAATCAGGAGAGACGTACGACCTCATTCTTTTTCAGATTGGTGCTAATGATGTGACGGGTTTTACCAAAAGAACGGACGTCAGACGTGAGCTAGAAAAGGCAGTGGCATTTGCAGAAGCAAGAGCCTCGGTCGTAATCCTGGTGACGGCGGGCAATGTAGGATTAGCTCCGATATTTAAACCACCAGCAACACAATTGTTGAGTTGGCGTACGAGGGTAGTGCGTGAGATATTTATGGAAGTAGCTGCTCTGCGACCGGCAGTTACCTATGTCGACCTTTATGTCACTAAAGAGAATGACGTGTTTGGCACTGATATTGAAAAGTATTATGCCGCTGACCGATTTCACCCGAGCGGAGCTGGGTACGGCGTGTGGTTTACCGACATCGAAACGGTGCTAGAGGCTCAACTTGGAGAGTGAGAAAAATTTTAGCAGTGGTATACTAGTTTTATTATGGAAAATGTACAAACGGTAAGTGGGAAAGTTGTCGCTGCTGTACTAGGGGTTTTAGTGCTGTTAGTTGCTTCAGCAATCGGTGCTTTTTATTATTGGCAGCAAAGTAATAGTGGTGAAAGTCAGGGTATTACAACCGACTCTACACTGACCGGTAGCGTTGTATATCGAGAGCGGGTACCACTCCCGGCAGGGAGCTCACTTGTAGTGCAGTTGCTTGATGTTACTGATAGTGGAGCTGAACCGGTTCTAGTAGCTGAACAAACTATTATCACTCGTGGTGAAAACGTGCCAATTGCGTATGCCATTCCTTACAATCAAAGTCAGATTGTTCCCGAGCGTCTCTATGCGTTGGAAGCTAGTATTTTGGGTGAGGGAAATTTGTATTTTGCGACACCAGAGATTACGCCAGTGCTGACTGCCAATAATCCAACGGGGAATGTTGACCTGTTGTTGACGCAAAATGGTGTTGCTACCGTGACTAATGAAGACGGATCGGTTGGGGCACCAACTCTACCGGGTACAATGTGGAATTGGATACGAACCGACAATGACCCCTTTGCCTCAAGTACCCAGATGGTTGCCCCGGCAGGTAATGAGTATGTGTTGACCTTCCGACAAGGTGGTACGTTCAATAGCACGACAGATTGTAACCGGATTGCGGGAAGTTATGCTCTTAATGGTGAGGTTGTCAGTCTTGGATCGGTGTCGATGACTGAGATGGCCTGTCCAGACTCACTTGATACGTTGTATGCAGCAGAGTTGGGGAGAGTAACGTCGTATGTTATTGATGGTGATGAATTGCGACTTATTCTGCAGCAAGATAGTGGGGTAATGATTTTTGAACGACAAGCGGACGCTTCTCCAGAAGAGGTTCCACCAGCGCCAATAGAAGGGGATGAGGCAGTAGCTCCTGATGAGCCGGTCTTAAATGAAGATGATGCCGTGATGTGTACGATGGATGCAATGGAGTGTCCAGACGGAAGTTTTGTTGGTCGAGTTCCACCAAGTTGTGTCTTTGCCGCTTGTCCGGGAGCATAAGACTGATTGTGACTCTTCATTATATAGTGTAAGCTTCATTTCTCTATGAATCGAAGTGCCGGAATTATCACCTTCAATAATGTCTCCTACGAGCATGACGTCACCAAGCCAATCTTAAAGGAATCAAACTTTCCAATTAGACGAGGCGCAAAGCTAACGCTCATGGGTCAAAACGGAGCAGGGAAGAGTACCCTCTTTGGGCTCATTTCTGGTGCGTACGCTCCGGATGAAGGGGAGATTAATATCTTCCCCAAGACAAGTATAGCCGTCAGTCGACAGGTGATTCCGCGCGAGGAACTAACGCTCACTGTTCGTGAATTTTTTGCGCAATGTTTTTCGGAGAAAGTGTATGACATTGACCCAAAGATTGATGAGGTGCTCGAAGTGGTAAATTTTGTTCAAAAAGATAGCCCGCAAGCAGGAGCGCTCAAAGAACGGATTATTGGGAGTTTTTCTGGTGGTCAGCAAGCAAGATTACTATTAGCTTCAGCGCTCATTCAAAACCCGGACGTGTTATTGCTTGATGAACCAACAAATAATTTGGATCAAGCGGGAATTGAGCACTTAACTGAGTTTCTTCGAGAGTATCGGAAGACCGTCATTGTAATTTCCCACGATGCCGACTTTTTAAATGCCTTTACGCAAGGCGTTTTGTATCTCAATGTGCAAACTCGCACGATTGAACAGTACGATGGAAACTATTTTGATGTGGTGAAGGAAATTGCCGCCCGAGTTGAAAAAGAACGTCGCAAAAACGCCCAACTACAAAAAGAAATTCAGGCTAATAAAGATAAGGCTAACTTCTTTGCGCAAAAAGGGGGTAATATGCGAATGGTCGCGAAACGGATGCGTGATAAAGTGGATGACTTTGAAGAGAATCTGGTTGATGTGCGTAAAGAAGATAAAACGATTCGACCCTTTACCATACCTACTCATGATGATATTCCACTAGAAGTATTAAAACTGACCTCATTTAAGGTAATCAAGAACCATGTACCTAAAGAGGTTCCGTGCGATATTGTCTGGAAACGAGGACAACACATCCATTTAGTCGGCCCAAATGGTATTGGAAAGACCACCTTACTTGAATCATTGGCTTCTGGTCACGCTACCGGAGAGCAGGTAGCGGCTGGAGTCAAAATTGGCTACTACCGCCAGGATTTTTCTAACTTGAATTTTGACACGACAGTCTTTGAAACATTGATGGATGTCATGGATAAGAAGATTGAAGAAGATATGCGCTCTATTGCAGCGGGGTTTTTACTAACGGGGGAAGTGATGAAAACAAAGGTAGGACTCCTCTCTGAGGGACAGAAAGGTTTGGTGGCGTTTGCACGATTGGTTCTCATGAAGCCAGGGCTCTTGATTCTTGACGAGCCAACCAACCATATCAACTTTCGACATATTCCCGTAATTGCAAAAGCCTTACATGATTATCAAGGTACGATGCTTTTAACATCACACGTTCCTGACTTTGTAGAACAGATTCGAATTGATGAAACATTAGACTTAGCAAAGAAGCGCTAAGGGTGGAGAACTTAGCAAAATTGACCACCGGTCAGTGATATAGTGAGATTATCTAGCCAATGAGTACAACAGATGAAAGCTTTTTGTAAAAAACTGTATTTTTATGTGGAATCGATGCCCGATCGATTTTACCCATTTGCTTCAGAAATCGAAGGAAAAATTGTTCGAGGGCGCGCTTCGTACAGTAATGCTGTTGAGCGGGCGATGGAAAAGTATGGACCCAATAACCTTAGTTACTCCTTGATTTTCTATCGAGGAATTTTTCATGTGATTGGGGCAATTGTATTTATTTCAGCTGCTGGTCTTATCTCGCTGGACCTGTTTGGGAATGAGGTGGCGTTATATGTTTTACTTGTTGCCGCTTCTGTTTCATTATTTGTACAAGAATTTTACTGGCATCCACGCCGGTTTAATCAAACGAGACACAAGAGTTATATTGACTGGTTTGGCTGGGTTATCCCGATGGTGGCCTACGTGATGTTTTTTTAAGGAGTAAAAACAACATTTTGTAATGATGTTATCGAAACGGTGAGGTTTTTTGTGTATAATAGAGACCGTAATTAATTTTTATTGTAGCTATGAATGAAGTAACTAATAATCGATCAACCTTAATTAAGGATTTATCTATTCCAATTGCGATTGTCTTAGCTGGTGGTTTGATGGCAGCTGGATTTTATTTCAGTGGAAGTGGTGGGGCAGCTTCAACCGGAACAGCCAGTGCGCCGACTGTACCAGCTGCTCCGACCGCTCCAACGGTAGATGCTACTGCAACAGAAAAAATTGACCCCATAACTGAAGCTGATTATGTAAAGGGTAATCGAAATGCACCAGTAAAAATTGTCGAGTACTCTGACTTTGAGTGTCCATTTTGTAAACGATTTCATGAAAGTATGAACCAATTTATCGCTGATGAAGGTGGTGATCAGGTTGCTTTGGTCTTTCGACAGTTCCCACTTGAACAACTACACCCGGTAAAGGCGATGGCGGCGGCCATGGCGTCTGAATGTGTGGGTGATATTGGTGGCAATGATGCATTCTGGGCTTTCACCGATGCGTACTTTAGGGATACATTGACTAACAACCGGACTGATACAGAAACCCTTATTCCGCAGCTTGTACAAGAAGTAGGTATAGACCAAACGGCATTTACAAGTTGCTTTGACGAGGGGAGATTCCAAGAAGATATTAATGCAGATATTGCTGACGCAATTGAAACTGGTGGCCGAGGCACACCATGGAGTATCATGGTTGGTCCTTCAGGCAAAACCTATCCTATCAACGGTGCACAACCACCGGAAGTCATCAAACAAATGATTGCAACAGCACTCGCTGAAGCGTAATTCATAAACGGTAAGTGCATTAGCGCCCTTGACCGTAAAAACTTTGTAGCTTTTTTACGTGCTCATCGTACGTAACCGAACAGTGATAACTTCCGTCAGTGTGATGGAAGTAAAAAATACAATCAGTCTGCCGTGGATTCAGGGCGGCTAGGATGGACTCAGCTGACGGATTGGCAATTGGCGTTGGTGGCAGACCAGGATTCGTGTACGTGTTATAGGGCGAGTTTAGGAACTTATCAGCTGGTACCACAATTGGCCACCAGCCACGACCTTGCTCTTCGCCTCGAACGTATTGCAACGTGGCATCAAGCTGTAGCGGCATATCAATAAAGAGTCGATTCCAAATAACTCCAGAAACTTCACGCATATTTTCAAAGTCACTGGCTTCTCGGTCGAGTAGTGACGCAATAATCAGGGCGTCTTCAAGCGGAACCTTCGACGCGACATCTTCGGTATACCGATTAATCACATCATCGGTAAAACGGATTGTGATTGCGAGGGCAATTTCTTCGGGTGTAGCATCCCGATGGGCCACATACTGGCCAGGATAAAATTTACCCTCGGATAGGGTCGGTTCACTGTCTTCGATAAGTGTTATGAAGCGTTCTTTGTCTGCGTCTGACCAACTCAAAATATCACCAATATTTTCGGCGACCTCTTCTTTTCGTTCGCCTGGCCAGATAACGACAATACGACTGACGGGTGAGGCTAAGTTTTGATACCAATCTTCACCCACAAGTGAAGCTACCAATTTCTGCCACCAACTGTTACGGGGTGTAACTGATCCAGCTAGTGTTTCTACAAAATAGACATCAACCAGTTGGTTTTCAGTAATGGTTTGGTTCACGGGGTCAACACTGACGGGAAATGGTATTGCGTCAGCTTCAGCTTCGGTGGCATTAAACGAAATCTCAGCAAACACATACTGTTTTGATTGCAGCAAGACGACGATACCAGCCGTCGCTCCAATGAGGGATAGTAAGACAAGGGTAAAGCCAGCGCGGATGAATATTCGATGTAGCAACATGGCACTATTATGTCATATCATACCGGTAATTTTGAGAAAGGGTATATACTATAAGGGTATTAGTTGTAAAACCATACTATGAAGTATTTTCTCGTAACGCTCTTGATTGTCATTATATCTCTCGGACTTTGGATTGGCAGTGCGATTTTTGGTGACAATACCATTGAAGAAAAGAATGCCGAGCTCGAATCGATGGTTGCTTCTTCAACCGAGAATCGACCACGAGTTCTTGAACCATTCACTGGCTATGGTACCTTAGCCAGCTTAAAGGATTATGCGGCCAGTATCGAATGCTCAATTACATATAAAGCCAGTCAGGTAGAGCCTCCGATTGAAGGGACGTATTTTATTCATGATGGAAATGTTCGAGGAGATTTTATTGTTCCAGCTCCCGAGCTTGGTGCCCAAGTAGTGACATCAATTATTAGTGATGAAACGACGTTTTATGTGTGGACGGATATTGATGGCGAATCGTTCGGGACAAAGACCCCGATTGCCAATAGCGAGTCGCTAGCCGCTCAAGAGCCGGTACCAAGAGAAGCTAAAGTGCAATATGCCTGTAAAGCCTGGACTCAAATTGACGGCAGTATTTTTGAACCTCCTGCACAGGTAATGTTCCAAAATCAAGCGACGATGCTCGAAGGCGGTATGGAGGACGGCACGATTGAATAGATATTAGTAATCACGTTCAGCGTACACAGAGATGGTTCGACGTTTCCCAGCGCCGCCTTTGGCAGTGTGACGGTGTGAGCGATAGATTTTGCGGATAATGAACTTTTCTTTGAGGAAACTCACCAGCTCATCTTCACTGTAGACGTATTCAGCTACTCCCATAACGGGGTGAATGTAGCTACCCGGCTCAGGTCCAGGAAAGTCTTTGAGTAATCGAACCGTGTGTTGGTCTTCATCCTTAAGAAAGGTTTTCATAAAGAGAAACCCACCTGGCTTTACGACGCGGTATAGTTCGTCACGAAGTTTCGTCCGACCAGTCTTATCAAGAAAGTGTGATGTCATCATATCGAGGACAAGTGATTGTGATTCGTCAGTGGCAGGTAAGGTATCGCCCGCGCTTCCAACTTTGTAGGTAATAGGAAGATTGACTGAGGCTCGTTTCGCTTGAGCGATGGCGGCCGATGAAATATCAACTCCGACGCCACGCATACCGAAGTTCTCTGCAAGATAGATAAGGTTCCGACCATTTCCACAACCAGCATCGAGGGCTGACTGGCCAGGCTCAAGAATAAGTGTCAGCCCCTTCTGGCGTTCGTGCCATCTCGTAAACTTAGCTAAGTCCTCACTGTGATTGGCAGACAGTTTAAGGTGTTCAGGGTTCGTGTACTCACGGTCCCAAAAGGTAGCGCCGTGTACCTTGCGCTTCTTTTTTTTAGTGAAATTTGGTTTTACCGCCATAGATACCTATGAGGCTACGGTATTACCTGGCTTTTGTCCAATCTGTTTTGATAGAGAGTGCAATATGGTAAACTATTGCGGTATGAAAAATCCATGGATAATTGTAGGGGTAATCACTGTTGTATTGTTTGGCGGAGCTATCTGGTATTCCGGAGTAAGTGCTGAACGAAATAATGAGGGAGTGACGGTCACTGAACACATTAAGGGCAATCCAGACGCCAGTGTTGTGCTGGTCGAGTATAGCGACTTTCAGTGTCCAGCCTGTGCAGCATTTCAACCAGCCATTGAAGAAGTGCTGTCTCTCTACGGTGACCAGCTCCGTTTTGAGTACAAACACTTTCCACTACCAATTCACCCTTCAGCTATTCCCGCCGGTGTAGCAGCCGAAGCAGCCGGTCAGCAAGGGAAGTTTTTTGAGTACCATGATGTCTTGTTTGCTAATCAACCCACCTGGTCACAATCAGTTGCACCGCAAGCGTTATTTATTCAGTATGCACAAGAGTTAGGGCTAGATATGGATAGGTTCCGTCGTCACATCAATTCAACTATTTTACGAGACGAAGTCCGTAATGGAATGAACGAGGGTCGTGAATTAGGTATTACCGGAACCCCAACCTTCTTTTTGAACGGGGAACGAATGGAGATAGTCACTTACGAAGACTTTATCAACCAAATTGCTACCGCAATCAATCCAACCAGTGGTGCAAGTACTACCGTAGGAGCACCTGAAGCTGCACTTGAGACCGATATCCGCTTTGGACTATAGAACGGAACTAATCAACCAAAAACCGACGTAAGGCTGGTTTTTGGTTGATTTTAGTGTATGCTTCTACGATTCTTTTAGGGTGGCCAACGAGAGCCTGTAATCTCGGTCGTTATTCCTTACACCCATGAAAAAACCAATCAAAGACGTCGTTGTTTTTGTTATGTCTGTTCCAGGAGGGGCGGCAGAACAGCTTCGAAAATATGAAACAGAAATCGGGTACCCACTCCGGATTCTTTTGTTGCTCGATTCAAAAGTCCGATCATCAGAAAAGAAAATTGAATCAGCTCATGCTGATTTGATTGTTACGTGTGACTTTACGAAGCCAATTAAAATTGCTGAAGCGCTTCTTCCGTATCAGGACAACCTCCTCGCTATAACCTGTCGGTCAGAGCAACATATGGCTCGATTTGCAGAAGTGTTACCTCATGTCCCGTACTTGCGCACCCCAACGACTCAGTCACTGGTGTGGGCGAGTGATAAGTATGAGATGCGTAAGCGATTCCGAGCATACGACAAGGCTATTACACCAAAATTTACCCTCGTCGATAGAAACTCAAAAGAGGAACGGGAACGAGTCATTAAGAAGATTGGCTTTCCGATGATAATTAAGCCCACGAATATGGCGGGTAGTTTGTTTGTGTCAATTTGTTATCACGAGGAGGATTTGGATAAAACCTTACGACTCATCCTACGCAAAATAAAACAGGCGTACAAAAAAGATAATCGTAAAGAAGACCCAAAAATCATTGCTGAAGAGTATATGGATGGGGACCTCTACTCAATCGATTCTTACGTTGATTCTCGAGGTAAGGTCTACCACTGTCCGCTAGTAAAACAGACCACCGCTAAAAAAATCGGCCGGGATGATTTTTATAATTATCTGCAGATGACCCCAACCGGCCTAAAGCCGACGACTGTTGCAAAAGCTGAACTGGTTGCGGAAAAGGCTATTCATGCGCTCGGTCTGCGTAGTTCAATTGCCCATACTGAATTGATGAAACTCGATGATGAATGGAAGGTGGTAGAGCTTGGAGCGCGTATGGGTGGTTTTCGACACACGCTCCATGCGCTTAGTTGTGATATTAATCATACCCTCAACGATATCCTCATCCGTATTCCCAAGAAACCAGTTATTCCAAAAAAATGTAAAGGTTTTTCTTGTGCGATGAAGTGGTATCTCCCAAAAGAAGGAATCATTAGCGAAATGAAAGGCATTAAGCGAATCGAGCAGTTGGATTCTTTCCATAGTATTACACTGAACAAAAAGGTTGGTGATCGCTTTGTATTTGCTCGAAATGGCGGACGATCAGTCTTCAATCTTTTTCTTTATCACGCTGACCGCTCAAAACTTTTGGCTGATATTAGGCGAGTAGAAAAAATGGTTGAAGTGAAGGTACGGGCAAGAAATACGGCCAAAAAAATCTAAGCGGTGGGGAACTCGTAACAATTGCCGAAGCATTTTGTTATGATAGAGGGAATGGTACGAACTCGTGATTATTTTCTACTACTACTCACTATTGCCTTTTTGGTGGTTGGTATTGGAGCTACGGTGGCTGACTCATACCGAAAGGGTGGCCTTTTTGATACGAGTCGGCCGCTTCAGTTTGTGGAAGATGGAGATATTGAACGAACTGCAACGGTGCTAGATACAGAGAGTATTGACCGAGCCGAACGTCTGGCAACACTCCGAGAAAAGATTGCGGCTGGCGGATTGCTCTCGCTCGCCCCGCCCCGAAGTGAGCCCGTGTCAGCAGCGACTACTTCTGATGCTATTACCGAAGCCCCATCAGAGGGTCAGATAGAATTACGATGTGGCAATTACCGAGCCTTTTCCGGCAGTTGGCCACAAAAAATCCTTCTTGAGGAAGTTGAAGGAGCTCGGATTGTCTATGTTGAAAATACCTCTACCAATGCTGTGCCACAAACAAGTGCTTCAACGACAGTCCCATATGTACCAAGTCGAGACGTTCTAGCTGAGCTTCCGGTACGGTCAGCTTCTCTTGGTGCGCAAAATTGTATTCAAAGTGATGTTATTGGTATCGCTCGCGATGGTTCATTGATTCGAAATAACAATGTTGCAGCGTACGCTATTTTTGGTTCAGAAACGCTGCTAGGGTATGCGCTTGATGGATATCCAATTCACGGGAGTGGCACGAGTGTCACGGATAGCTGTGGAGGTTTAACGGTGGGTGGACAATATCGGTATCAAATTTCAGGTGACCGACAGACTATTATCAATTGTTATTCGGGAGTCCCTGTACAGTTGTAGTGTATGTCAACGCTAATCATTACACTACAAACAATGGGTAATGGTACTGCTGGAGATTTAGAAGCTGAGGCCGGAAGACAATATTCACCCGTGACTGGAACGATAGCTTCTCTCGGGCTGTATGACTGCAGTCGAGGTGAGGGAGTGGTGTACTATCAAGGTGGTACAGAACAGGCGGTTTATACCGAGGGAGAGTGGCGGTATAAAGAGCGGTCTGAAGCTATCTTGTTGCAGGAATTTTGGGAGGGAATCGCGAGTTACGATACGGTCGTAACATTTAACGGTAGAGCATTCTTGCTACCGTTTGTGTTGCATCGATCGGTGGTACAGAAAGTGAGACCAACCGTTGATTTATTACGTAAACGGTATTTGAGACAGCAAACCCTACCATTTCATATTGATTTATATGATGAGTTGACGTTTTACGGTGCACTCGAGCGACGAGTCAAGTTACAGACATGGTGTCAGTTATATGGAATAGAAAACCCGCCAGACTACCTGAGTCCGGAAGAAATGAGAGGGTTACAACAAGAAGGGGAGTTTATGCAGATAGCGAGACATACCGCGTCGCTGACAACCGCAACAGATGCTCTCTTTCAAATTTGGAAACAGTATCTGGCACCAGCAAGCTTTTTGAATACTATTGAATTTTAAATGAAGCAACGAGTAGTAAAACTGCGACTATGCTGAATTTATGCAGGCGCTTTTATGGATTCGACTCTCTCCTAAAGGAGAATCCACTGGCAGCGAGCTGCAAAGTAAGTGCGCATATTTTTGACAAAATTACAAATATGTACTATATTATTAAAATAAGTACAAATGGAGTAATTTAGAATGGGACTTTGGTGGCAAAACGTACAGGCAACTCAGCCTGTAGATCAAACTGAATCTGTTACATTCAAAGGTGATCCAAGAGCTCTTTCAAAGCGATGGCCGATTCTGTGGCGATTTTTTCAAAATTGGCACATTATCAGGATAACTGGGTCGACATCTTTCAGTCTCTATTTTCGCTCGAAAAATGGCCAGTGTATGAAATTCCGAAAACTGATCTTTTCTGACTATGTGGCAGTTCGCATTGGTCCAGAGGAAGTGACGTTTTGGGCAGTTAGCCGAAATGGCGACAATTTGTTAGCCGATCGTACTGACGGCTGGATTCCTGGACGA
Organism: Minisyncoccia bacterium; assembly: GCA_041738755.1. Lineage (GTDB taxonomy): Bacteria > Patescibacteriota > Minisyncoccia > Phycocordibacterales > UBA918 > OLB19. The sequence continues at coordinate 43,117 of JBGSPE010000005.1, forward strand.
TTTCGCAAAGATACCCGAGGTCCAGTTATCAGCTTGCATGCACTTCAGCTTTCGAGACAGGCTGACTTCATCTGAAATTGATTATTTCAGGTAACCCGCACCCTCTGTAATATGGGGGTGCGGTTTCTGTTATACTACTGGCTAATATGTCTAATAAAAAATTTCCAGAAGGATTCTATTGGGGCGCTGCCACCGCTTCCTACCAAGTAGAAGGTGGTATCCACAATACTGATTGGGCGAAGGCTGCTACTGAAGGTCGTGTGCCACCATGTGGTCAGGCTTGTAATCACTACAATCGTTATGAAGAAGATTTTGCGTTAGCGAAATCCCTTGGCCATAACGCACACCGGTTTTCGGTTGAATGGGCCCGGATTGAACCAACTCAAGGAAATTTTGATGTAGCTGAAATCGCTCACTATCGTGAAGTGCTACAAGCCTTAAAAAATAAAGGGATTACCCCATTTGTTACCCTGTGGCACTTTACGTTACCGCTTTGGTTTTCAGAGACGGGTGGATTTGAACGAAAAGATTCACCAGAGATTTTTGCCAGCTATTGTGCTTTTGTCGTGGAGCAGTTAGGTGACTTGTGTTCGAATTTTTCAACCATTAATGAACCGAGTGTGTACGGTAGTAATGGCTGGCTTAGGGGAAGTTGGCCACCATTCAAACGCTTCGCTCTGACAGATTTGGTTGCTATCACAAACTCTGGTCGAAGTTATGAAGGAAAGCCTGCGAAAGGACTCTCCCCGGTTTTTTTATGGATGCGGGTGATGAAGCATCTGGCACTAGCTCACAATCGTGCGTACCAAGAAATCAAAAAAGTACGTCCGGGTACCAATATTAACTTTGTGCATCATGTGATTGTTTTTGATGCTAATAGTAATCCTTTCAATAAGCTAAAGGCCTTCATTGCGAATTGGCAATGGACGCATGTGTTTATGAAGCGAACAGAAGGCCACTATGACTCGATTGGGCTTAACTACTATTTCTACACTCAGTTTGGAGATATGCGTGAGTGGCGAAAGACTGACATGGATTGGAATTTTGCTCCAGAGAAAATTTTCGATGCCTTGGTAATATTGAAGCGATATAATAAGCCGATTTACATTTCAGAAGCAGGCCTGGCTGATGCCGCAGATAGTGGCAGAGCCGAATACATACAAAAACAAGTTGAAGCGACATGGCGGGCTCTGCAAGCAGGGGTTGATGTTCGAGCGCATATCTACTGGTCACTTCTTGATAACTACGAGTGGGCATTGGGGTTTGAGAAGCGATTTGGTCTGATTGAGGTAGACTATACGACATTGGAACGTAAGATTCGTCCCTCAGCGCACGTGTACAAAGCGATTTGTGAACAAAACGCTATAGTAGAATACTAGAATGGCTTGGATACTACTGGCAACCCTTGGACAATTTTTAAATGCCATTGTTGCCATTCTCGATAAATACATCGTTTCGGACGAGAAGATATTACCCCGTCCATTCGTATACGCCTTCTACTCGTGTCTCTTGACTGGCTTTTGGGCAGTTATCTATTTTTTTGGTTCCATTCCGTTCTTGTCTGATCTGGGGATGCCTACCCTTCGAAATGTAATGTTTCCGACTATTCAGGTGGTGGCGATGTCATTTCTTTCAGCCTATACGTTTTTCATTGCGCTTGTGTCAATGTACGAGGCATTACGGAAGTCAGACGCCTCAACGGTGATGCCAATCATCGGTACCGTCTCGGCTCTTGCGACATTTGGTTTGAGCTATCTGTTTCTTGATGCACAACTCACACTTGCTCACGGTGTTGGGATTGTGATTTTGTCGCTCGGTACCCTGATGGTCGCCCAGTCGCTCCCCAAATTGAGTGCGGTACTACATGTTACCCATAGTGGACTATTTTTTGCCTTTCACTACATCACTATGAAAGGGTTGTTTGAGCAGACGAGCTTTGATGACGGATTCTTTTGGTCCCGTATGAGTTTTGTACTCTTTACGCTTTCATTGCTGCTTGTACCGGTATATTTAGAAAAGATTCGTAGTCAAAGCAAATCAACCACCAAGAAAGCGGGAGCAATTGTTATTGCTACCAAGGTTGTAGCTGGTGTGGCAGCATTTTTAATTTTAAAAGCTACCGATTTGGGCGAAGTTGCGGTGGTGCAAGCGCTCGATGGACTGCGGTACGTTTTTATTCTTATCATCAGTATATTGTTTGCTCATTGGCTCCCACATTCAGCGGCTGACAAAGATACCAGACCAGCTACGTTCTTCCGTAAATTTCTCTACATCATTTTAATTACGATTGGATTCATTATTATTTTTAGCGATGACTTACTATGAAACCTCGATTGATTAAGATTGCAAAATATTTTGGCCTTACAATTTTGGTCTTAATCATCGTTCTCGCTGTAGCTATTTTTGTTCTGGCTCAAAAACCAAAGCCGGAGCAGATTACCTATGGTATGTCGTTCAACACACTGTATGCCAATGAGTTAGGACTTGATTGGCGAGAAACGTACGATGCTATTTTGGATGAGCTACAGGTCCGCCACCTGCGTCTAGCAGCCCACTGGCCAATGATTCAACCAAATGCCGGAACCTATAACTTTGAAGAGTTAGATTATCAAGTCGAGCGAGCTGAGGAGGTCGGGGCTACAGTAGTATTGGCCGTTGGCCGACGGCTTCCGCGCTGGCCGGAGTGCCACGTACCGGGTTGGGCCCAAGAACTTACTCCCTCTGAACGCGACGAGGCCTTGCTGGATTATATTGAAACGGTCGTTCGTCGATATCAGAATAATCCTGCAATAACTGTCTGGCAGGTTGAAAACGAGCCATTTTTAGAGGTTTTTGCATTTGAACATTGTGGTGTACTTGATACTGATTTTCTTGATAAAGAAATTGAGCTCGTCCGAAGCCTTGATGGTACTCGACCGATTCTTGTTACCGATAGTGGAAACCTAGGAACCTGGGCTGGCGCATATTCAAGGGGAGATATGTTTGGTACGAGTGTATACGTGCATTTTTGGAACCCAGAACTCGGTCAGTTTCGTACTTTTTTGCCACCGTGGTTTTATCGGGTGAAAGAAAACTTTATGACACTACTCTATGGTGAAAAACCTACCGTACTCATTGAGCTTTCGGCAGAACCCTGGCTGATTGAGCCAATTGTAAATGTTTCAATTGAAACCCAATTTACACGCATGAATCTAGAAAAATTTGAAGATATTATTACCTATGCTGAGGGAACGCACTTTGATCAGCAATATTTATGGGGGGCGGAGTGGTGGTACTGGCTACATCTACAAGAACGGTCTGAAATGTGGGACCGCGGCAAAGAGTTATTTGTGAAAGAATAGCTCCGCTTTTTCCGTATTATAGCTACTATGGAAGATGTAGTTACTACTCCCCAAAAGAGCACCCAGGTAGCAAAAATTGTCCTCATCAGCGTCATCCTGACCACGCTGACGCTGGGTGGAATTATGTATCTTTTGCGAGACGTAGTTGTAACATATATACAAGAAGAAATTGAACGAGATACCCCACTTATTCCAGCTGTGGTACCTGAGGCTGATTTGATTGTCGATACTATAGAGAGGGTTAATGGTGCGGTGGTGTCAGTGGTGGTAACGAAAGACGTTCCTATTTATGAGCGATATTATGAGCGATTTGACTCCGGGGGTTGGTTCGGAGATTTTGTGGTGCCTCGAATTCGTGAGAATGGCACGAGAGAACAGGAGGTCGGCGGCGGTTCAGGATTCATTGTAAGTAATGATGGGTTAATTGTGACTAACCGTCACGTGGTTTCGGATGATAGTGCCAGGTACTCAATTGTTATGAATGATGGAGTCGTGTATGACGTATCCGTTTTGGCTCGAGATGAACAACTTGATATAGCAATTTTAAAAATTGATGAACCCCTTAAAGAAGCGCTACCATTTTTACAATTCGGTGATTCAGATACCCTCAAGCTAGGACAAACAGTGATTGCAATTGGTAATGCGCTGGCTGAATTTCAAAATTCTATTTCCGTTGGGGTCGTGTCAGGATTGTCACGGTCTATTGTGGCTAGCGACGGACAGGGTGGAAGCGAAGCGTTGGAGCAGGTTATCCAGACAGATGCTGCGATAAATCCTGGTAATTCGGGTGGACCACTTTTAAATACGAAAGGTGAAGTCATTGGAGTCAATGTTGCGACCTCACAAGGAGCCGATAATATCGGCTTTGCATTACCGTCTCGTTCAGTTGAACAGATTGTACGGTCAGTCCAAACGTACGGTGAAATTCAGCGACCATATTTAGGAGTACGCTATCAGATGGTGACGCCTCGTATTAAAGAAACTCAGAATCTCGTGGTGGATAATGGTGCATGGGTTAGTTCAACTGAAACCGGTGTCGAAGCGGTTCTTCCCGACAGTCCAGCCGCTAAGGCAGGTCTTCAGGCTGGCGATGTTATTGTCGCAATTGATGATGTGGTATTGGGTGAGACTGATTTGGCAGCGGCACTGCGAGGTAAGGCGGTTGGGGAAGATGTCCGCTTGCGAGTTATCCGCGGACAGGATGAATTATTGCTTTCCGTGACCTTGGAAAGGGCGCTATAATAGTGAGGTGAAAAACCAATTGACCCCAAACCCTGAAGTGGCTAAAAGTGCGGCAGAAGTAGCAGCGTTACTTGAGCAGGTCATTTCTGATACGGAAAAGAAAATTGAAGAACGGATTACTCCAATTCGTAGAGAGGTAACCAAGCGCTTCCCAACACTCTTTCTTCTTTTGAGCACGTTTGGACTGATTGCTACCTACTTGGCCATGGAGCAGCTTTTGTTGCAGTATAATATCACGCAAGAGAATCCGGTCCTTCTTCTCATAATCGGAGTCGGAATTTTGGTTTTTACCGGTACTCTGTATAAAAAATTAGGCTAGTATGAGCTTCATTCGTTTTACGTTTTCATTTCTATACGTCCGTAACTGGCACACTGGCGAGATGGAATTATCACGTTCGCGGATGGCTATATTTTGTGCCGGTCTCTTTTTAGTTTTGCTCGCGATTACTATTATTAGTATCCTGCAAGCTCCGGTTGAGTACGTTGCTCCATGAAAAAATATTTGATTGTTACTATTTCACTTTTTATTTTTGCGCTGGTGGTGGCTATTTTTGTATTTGTCTATCTTAATCAAAACTTTCAATTAAAAGGGTAGTCTACAGTGGCCACACAACGAGAATGAGTGGAATTGAAACTGCAATGATAATGAGCTCAAGCGGTAAGCCAATTTTGGTAAAGTCGCTAAATCGGTAGCCGCCTTTTTGCATCACGAGAGCATTCGATTCGTGTCCAACCGGTGTCAGGAAAGCACTTGAGGCACCAATGGCAACAGCGATTAAGAAAGGATCTACTGAGACACCAATACCGGTTGCGATTAGTACTGCAATCGGACCCATGATAACAGCTGAGGCGGTGGTGTTAATAAAATCAGATACGAGCATTGATGCAACCAGGACTATTGTCAATATAGCTACCGGACTAACTGTGTCGCTTAAGGCTAAAATACCTTGTGATAGTGACTCTGCCGCACCGCTCGCTACCAACCCGTCACCAAGTGTAATCATCCCTGCGATAAGTACTAATACTGGCCAATCAATACTGTCGTAGGCGGCCTTCAATGAAATAAGGTTACAGCCTATCAATAAAGCAACTGCTAATAAAAATACAATTGGAAGCGGTATGGTGGAAATGGTGGCTACTACTATCGAGCTTACAACAATGGTTAAGGTGGCAAGGATTGTGGTTGTACGACCGAGATGGACACTGCTGTTAGCTAGAGGTAAGAGAGAAAACGTCTGCACCGTACTCATTACTGAGTCAGTTCGACCTTGTAGCAGTAGTATGTCATTGCCATGAATTTTGGTTTGAGAGAGGGGTTGCTTAGGAATAAAATTTCGCCTAAAAAGACCAATGAAATTAGTTCCAAACCTATCCTGGAGTCTAATTTCATCCCAGCTATGGTTAACGATTTTTGCGTAGGGAGGTACTATCACTTCTAGGCTGGTATAATCATCAGCATTTGTAACATTTTTTTCAAGAGCTCGTAGCCCTGTAAGATTTAATTTAAATTTTTCAATTATTAAGGTAAGTGCTTCTTCTCCGCCACGCAAACAGAGAACATCGTCTTCGTGAAGGGTTGTTTCTTCTGTAAATACTAAAGGGGTATTATTACGAAAGATTGTAACTAGGGAAACTAAATCCTTAGTTTTTGTGTGGAATTTTGCTACGGAAAGATTAACAACTTTTGCATTTTGAGAGAGGCTCACTTCGGTCAGATAGTCTCGCTCTTTCTCTCCCTCGTTGTGCGTGGTGCTTTTGCGAGGATAAAATCGATATGCATAGAGCATGATAAAAATAATCCCCGCTATAGCAATTGCTCCGCCAACGTACGTAAAGTCAAACATTGAGAACGGTACCCCCGTAGCCTCTTCTCGATACTCTGAAATAAGAATATTTCTTGGGGTACCAATTAATGTAAGGTAACCTCCAAGATGCGAAGCGAAGGCAATTGGGAGCAAAAAGAAACTTACTGGCGTCCCACCCTTGTGAGCCAGGTGCAGTGCAATGGGCATGACGACTGCTAATGCACCAATATTATCTAAAAATCCTGAAAGTAACGCTACTGATACGATGAGACAGAATAATGACAATAGGGGCCGGTGGTGTAGAAAACTGATTCGACTGACAACGAGGTCTACTATTCCTGAATACACTAAGGCGCTGCTCATGATAAACATTGTAGCTACAATTATCACCGCTGGATGACCAAAATTTGCCAACGCATCTTCGTAGGGAATCAATCCAAGCACTACTACTCCAATCATTAAGAAGAGTGCCACAACGTCATACCGAAATCGGTCCTTGATAAACATTATGAGACCAGTTCCCAAAAGGAGTAGGATTGCTGTTTGCTGATACCATGCAGTATCAAAAAAAGCTAAGCTATCCATATGATTACTATACTACCTCATCCAATTTGATAAATAAGCTCAAAGTAGGTGCTACTGTTGAAAAATGTCCCAAAATGTTGCACAATAGGGAATATGAAAAACATAGCCCTGGCAGCACTACTGTTAATACTGTTTCCGCTCCACAGCTTAGACGCACAAACTGTTTTACGAAGTGGCGATACTGTTTCGGTAGCTGAAGATCAAAAAATTGTCGGTAATTTCTATAGTGTCACGACTATTCTCAATCTCTCTGGTGAGGTTGAAGGTGATGTGGTGGCTGGAGCTGGAAAAATCACCTTAAACGGAAACGTCACAGAAGATGTCTTTATTTTGGGTGGCAGTGTTGATGTACACGGTACAGTAGGCGATGATTTGCGAGTGATTGGCGGTGAAGTGATAATCGCTGAGTCAATTACCGGAGATGTGTTTGTGGTTGGACGTACCGTAAATATTCTTTCAACAGCGTCAGTGACTGGTGATATTTTGGTCTATGGGGGCGAAGTAACTATTGCTGGTTCAGTGGGAGGATCTGTGTATGGACGAGTGAAGAATCTTCGAATTGATGGTCCTGTGGCAGGAAATATAGATGTAACAACAGATTCATTGGTGTTGGGTGAGCGAGCTAATATCACCGGTGGTGTGACGTATGTAAGTTATGATTTATTAACGAGGGCACAAAACGCTACCGTCGGTGGAGATGTCGTTCGTAATGACGTACCACCAAAAGAAACAATCAGTCCAACCCTAATGGTAGTACCATTCTTGATGGTACTGTTTTCAGTTCTGGTATGGTTTTTAATTGGTCGAAGTTTACTGCAAAAAATTGTTACTCGAGCGGTTACCAGAAGTGTACGACCAACGCTGCTAGGATTTTTAGCGCTGCTATTCGTTCCTATAGCAACAGTCGTGTTACTGCTTTCATTGCTTGGTAGTTTGGTTGGTATTATCGCTTTGTTTGCATACTTGCTCGCACTCACGCTTAGTCTGGTTGCTATGGGTGCTGTAGCTGGAGTAATCTTAATGAAAGTGTTTAATCAACCCGCTGAAATTCTGACACTTGCTACCATTTTGTTGGGAACATTCTTTGTTGGGATTGTATGTATGCTACCCTTTATTGGACCGATATTTATAATGGCGCTGTTCTTGATTACACTTGGTGCGCTCTTGGATATCGTACTTCGACCGACTATTTCTTCTTAAGTTTCACCTTATGATAAAGGCTTTCATTGCAGTTGTTGTTGAACTGTGGGAATTTGTCTTTTCGCTACCAGGTACGTCAGAGCGAGTAATAGATATTTCACCAGAAACAAAACCAGTGATGGTACCTTCTATACAATCAAAATCACTTAATACACCACTAGCGACTGTCGTGGGTGCGCAGGTACCACTTTTGGCTCGGCCAGTTCAGGCATTCGATACGCAAGTGGGTGTTGTATCGTTCCCCAGGCAGGTAAAGGTGCTGCATATTGAGGGCGATTACACACACGTATCAGTTGGTGATACAAGTGGCTGGATACCCTCAGCCTTTCTGGAGACCAATGGTACTGACATTCAGCCACGATTCAGCAAAGGAGTCACCTATGGGGCCGACCACGACGAGACTATAAAAATCCGTAAGTTACTACAGGATGAGTGTTTTGGTGGCGTACTACAACTACCATTACAAGCTGTTGAGTTTGTCCTGTGGCGACTGCAATCAATCAATGCATCAATTGATTGGGGGATACAACGGCCGCGCTTGCCAGGATATTGGCAACGTATTCTCAAAGGGAAACCCGGTGTTCATATTGGTATCGAACCAAAGACGAATGCGATAATGGAGTACTTTTCTGAAACTGGGAAAGGTATACTAGGGTTTGTAACTTCAGTTCATCCAGACCAATCAATCGTGGTACAGAGCATTGGAAAAAACCACGAGGGGGAATATCTAGAAGAGATGTTATCAGCTAATGTGTGGCGTGAGTGGAGACCAGTTTTTATTTCTTATACATAACTATGAAACCTGTAGCATTTTTCGATATAGACGGCACCATTTTTCGCTCAAGTCTTTTGATTGAACTTGTTGAAGAATTAATTAGGGATGGAGTCTTTCCCACTTCAGCTAAGGATATATACCAAGAGTCACGTTTGTTATGGCAAAGTCGTGAAGGCTCATACGAAGATTACATCAATGATGTCGTCACTGCCTTTATGTTTAATATTAAAGGTGTTCATTATGGTGACTTTGCTGATGTGGGAAGGCGGGTGGTAGCGGTCCAAAGCAAGCGAGTGTATCGGTACACCAGAGACCTAATTGCCGAGTTAAAAGCCAAGGGTTATTTTTTGGTAGCGGTATCGCAGTCACCAAAGACGATTTTAGATGATTTCTGCTTTCAGTATGGGTTCGATAAAGTCTATGGCCGAATTTATGAAATTGGTCCCCAAGATAAATTTACAGGAGCTGTTTCAGAAAAGCATCTCATTGAAAATAAAGCCAATATTGTGAAGCGGGTGTTTGATAGAAATCCAGAACTTACGAGAGACGCCTCGATGGCTGTTGGTGACACCGAGGGAGATATTAGTTTACTTGAATCGGTCGAACGAGCGATTTGTTTTAATCCGAACCAGGTGTTATTGATTCATGCAAAACGGGTGGGGTGGGAAATTGTCGTAGAACGCAAGGACGTCATCTACAAGCTCTAAAATTACCACATTTGCTTTGTTGTGGTTCGGTAAAATATCACTCATCGTATGTGAAATACGTCTCATGATATTTTCCTCCCACGCCTCGCAACTGTAGCAATTTTAAAGCTTTCAGCATTGCCGTAAATGGAATATAATGAACATATGAAAAAACGACTTGAACGTGACCAAGAAAAGGCTGTGGTATCAGGAGTATTGGCTGGATTAGCCAACTATTATGAGCAAGATCCGCTCCTGTTTCGGATTGCTGCTATTGCCTTTATCCTCCTTACCGGAGTGTTTCCGGGGCTTTTGGTCTATCTCGTTGCCTGGTTTATGGTCCCTAAAAAACCACATCAAAAAGTTGAATACGAAGTCGTTGAATAATATGGTTGCCCCAGAGCGAATACGAAACTTGAACGACCGGCCTGCCCTAGACGGCCCTGTCATCTATTGGATGCAACGTGATCAGAGAGCGGTCGACAACTGGGCGTTGCTGTATGCACAAGAACGAGCACGAGAAGCCAAGGTGTCGCTTTTTGTAGTATTTACCTTACATATCATTCCGCATCGAGCTAATCTGCGACAGTATGATTTTATGCTGAAGGGCTTGCGTGAGGTTGAGCAACAACTAAAAAAGGTAGATATTCCATTTTTTCTTCTTGAAGGTAATCCGGCTGATACGCTGCCAGCTTTTATTGATGAGTATGGCATTGGACAAGTCGTAACTGACTTTTCTCCACTGCGATACGCGAGAGGGCGACGCGACGGTGTGGCTAAAAAATCATCAGTCTTGGTATCTGAAGTTGATGCTCATAATATTATCCCGTGCTGGGAAGCGAGTCCTAAAGAAGAGTTTGCGGCATACACCTTTCGACCAAAAGTGCATCGGATCTTGCGTCAGTATCTGATAGACTTCCCGCCACTTAAAAAACACCCCTTTGTTTCAGAGCTGGCACCAGAGCCGGTTGATTGGCAACGTATTCCCGAATCTTTACCAATTGATGGAGCTGTTTTGCCAGTAACTACATTTACTCCAGGTTTTGCGGCCGCTAAAGCAGTTCTTGAAAGTTTCATCAGTACCCGACTTGATACGTATGATACCGACCGGAATGATCCAACCAAGCGGGGTGTGTCAGGACTTTCGCCCTACCTTCACTTTGGTCAACTTGGAGCACAGACAATTGCTTTAGCAGTCAAAAAAGCGACAAATGCTCCAGATGATGCCAAGAATAGTTTTCTTGAAGAGCTTATTGTCCGTCGTGAGCTAGCTGATAATTATTGTTTTTATAATACCGAATACGACAAAGTGGCTGGCGCTCATGCGTGGGCGCAGAAAACTATAGAGGAGCATAAGAATGACGAGCGGGAGAATATCTATACCAAAGAGGAATTAGAGGCAGGAAAGACCCACGATGATCTCTGGAATGCTATGCAGAAGCAGATGACAGAAGAAGGGAAGATGCATGGCTGGTGTCGGATGTATTGGGCCAAAAAAATTCTTGAGTGGACACCTGATACGCAAACCGCAATTGACATTGCGTTATATCTCAATGACAAGTATGAACTTGATGGCAATGACCCAAATGGGGTCACGGGAGTGATGTGGTCAATTTGCGGGGTACACGACCGGGCTTGGAATGAGCGACATATTTTTGGCAAAATTCGGTACATGAACTACGCCGGAGCCAAGCGAAAGTTTGATATCAAAGCCTATATCGCAAAGTACAATGGAACAGAAAACACCCTCTTTGTCTAAGCAGGAAGCAGCCTTTATAGCGACAGTATGGAAACACTACGAACAAAACGGTAGGCATGATTTACCGTGGCGAAAGACCGTAAACCCCTACCATATTTTGGTTTCAGAGTTGATGCTTCAACAAACCCAAGTAGCTCGTGTGATTCCAAAATACCAAGCGTTCCTTAAGCAGTTTCCAACCGTTAGGCGTCTGGCTGATGCGCCGCTCGGGGAAGTTTTGGTAGCCTGGCAAGGACTTGGGTACAATAGACGAGCCAAGTTTCTCTGGTCAGCTGCTCAGGCAGTAGTAAAGGATGGAAAAGGAAAATGGCCGAAAACCTTTGGAGGTTTGAAGGCACTTCCAGGGGTCGGTGAGTACACCGCTGGAGCGGTCATGTGTTTTGCCTATAATCAACCGGCGAGACTCATTGAGACCAATATTAGAACTGTCTATATTCACCACTTTTTTGCAGATAGAGAGGCTGTGCCTGATATTGAACTCGTACCGCTCATCGACAAGACTGCAGATATACACCGTCCGCGGGAGTGGGGTTGGGCACTGATGGACTACGGGTCGTATCTTAAAAGTACCGTCGGGAATTTAAATAAAAAGAGTAAGACGTACCAGAAACAATCAACCTTTAAAGGAAGTAATCGGTATGTTCGAGGAGCAATTTTGAAAGTTCTGACGGAGGGCTCGTGCACAAACGTACAACTTTTTAAAAGACTCGACACGATTGAAAAGGAGCGCATCAAGCTTCAGCTTGATGCGCTCCAATTGGAAGGATTGGTTGTACTGAATGGGCAACGGTATCAGTTACCTTGATTAAGGCTCCGTTTGTTGCCAAGAATTTTCCGCAGCTTTATTCCAGAGCACAGAAAAATCATTTTCATGCCAAAAGGCATATACTGTAATTTCCCCAGTATCAATGCGATGATCGACATCAATAATTGGGTAGCCATTGCCACCGATATATATAGTCTCATCGCAGCGAGGTACGACTGGATGTTGTACTTGTTTCGAAAGTTGTCGATCAGTGGGGTAATTATCTGAACCGGTTACTTCTTCAAGGATAATCTCAAACGTGATCATGTGGAGCTCCTTTTCCGTTTTGTACTATACTGTAATATTGCTACATGTCAATATCACTTCGTATCCTTTAAATGCATGGTGGCAAAGAGGGCGGGAATCATCATGATGGCTATCACCACAAAAAGAAGATTGAATGGTAGAAGCCATAAGGCTGCGCTCGTTACCATCGCCCCGAGTACATAGGCGAGTGGTCTCGTGATACGGAAGAAGCTAATAATTTGCGCGTCACTACTTTTGGTTTGTTTGAAGAAATATGATTCGGTGGTGACTTCAACTAAGCTCGCACCGACTCTTGTTGTGAACATCACTATTGACCACACCACGACACTAGAGACCGTAATAAAGGCTATCCAGGCAGTTGAAACAGCCAGGATAAAGAAACCGAGGGCCATCATCTCTTTCTCGCCAATGTAGGTATCTGCAATGTAGCCAATTGGATATTCAAAAATGACATAGGCTAACTGGGCAAAGAAAATCACAATCCCAAACTCGGCCCAGGTGAGACCAATGACTTGAGTCAGATAGAGCGGGGTAAACACCACCATGCACATAAAAAATACTTGCAGCATAAAGTGGGCAATGAAGACCCCTTTGATATTTGGCTTGGACCAAAAAGACTGCAGGGCCGCGAATATTTTAATTTCATTGTACGGTGGGTCAATAAAATCGCGGAAGTAGTAGAGCAAGATAAAAATCACTGGTATTAGCGCTGCTGCACTCGCGAGATATGCATATGCAAATGATCCACCACCAATAGCTACCAATTCACTGCTGATAAATGGTGACACCGCCCCAACTGCACTGCTAAGGGTAAGGAGGAGGCCGCGCTTGGTCCCGGTAACCCCTTCGTTGTTACCAAGGTGCTCTTCCATGAACACATCTAGGTTAAAAACAATCAACGGAACGATAATCAGGTGGAGTATAAAGAGCGGCACTGCCACAGTGATAGATTCAGCGCCGGCCATACCAAGTACTGCCAGTAAATCAAGAATGAGAAAGCCGAGGGTTAGTCCAAAATTACCAACCAAACGTAATACATGCGATATAAAGAGGAAAAATAATACCGTGAGGGCTGAGCCAAAAATATAAATGAGTCCGATGGATTCAGTGGCAATATATTGCTCCAGGTATGATGAGTTGATATAAGCGACAACAAAGGTGTGAAAAATTAAAAGCAGGGTAGCCGCATAGATAGGAAGAAACCGTCTCGATAGCGGAGTGGAGCGATACGGATTGGTGACAGCACGTGGCATGATTGGTTCATTGTACCTTATGTGTTTGTTAATTTTTTAAGAAGGTAACATAAAAAGCGGCCAGCTTTGCTGGCCGCTTTTTATAATTTGAGTGAAATTTAAATTCCAATCAAGACGGGAATTACCATTGGATTCTTCTGGGTCTTTTGCATGAGGAAGGTACTCATGGTGTTCATAACTTCGTCTTTGACATACTCAAGATCAAGCGGGTTCATACCTTCTGTGTGTTTTTCAACCGTTCGCTTGATTAAGACGCGAGCTTCGGACAGCAGCTGCTGGTTTTCACGAAGGTAGATAAATCCGCGAGAGATAATATCTGGTGACTTACGTAGTTTACCAGTCTTACTGTTAACGGTCGCAATAATCACAAACATTCCATCTTGGGCCAGTGAGAGTCGGTCACGGAGAACTACCTCTTGTTTGGCTCCAACGTTAAATCCGTCCACCAAGAGTAATTCGGTTGGAATCTTAACCGGGAGCACCTTCATCTCAGTGCCATTCTTGATATCAATGATAGTTCCGTTATCAGGTACAGCTATATGATCCTTCGGGAAACCATTTTCAACTGCGGCGTACATGTGGCTCTTTAAGTGGTAGTGGTGACCGTGCACTGGAATGAGGAATGTAGGCTTGATGGTTTGATGAACCCAAACGAGTTCACCAGCATTACCGTGTCCAGAGGAGTGAACATGAGAACCTTTGTAGTTGATTACACGAACATTCTTTCGGTAAATATTATCTTTAAGTTTTTGTACCGCAATTTCATTTCCAGGAATAATTGAAGATGAGAGGACAATGGTATCGCGTTCATTGAGGGTGATGAACTTGTGTTTGTCAGTGGCCATTCGCATGAGGGCCGCAAATTCTTCACCTTGAGCTCCAGTTGAAAGTACAACGACTTTATCAGCGGGGTATGAATTGATATCGCCGGCACTAATGAAGGTGTCTCTTTTTACTTCGACTAATTTAGCAAGAATCGCAATGTCGATATTTGTCTTAATACTCCGTCCTTCCATGACGACCTTTTTACCCGTTTCTTCACAGACTCGGATAATACTGATAAGTCGATCGAATTGTGAAGCAAACGTACCGATAATCAAACGTCCTCGTGAACTTTTAATAATTTCTTCGAGCGTTTCAAATACTTTACTTTCTGAAGCAGAGAATCCTTCGCGGTCGGCGTTCGTTGAGTCACAAAGGAGAGCAAGGTTTTTATTAAGACCTACTTTTTCCCATGATGATCGTTCTTCAACTACTACCTTACCGTCTTCATGTATTAGTTTGATGTCACCGGTGATAACCACATCGCCGTGTTTGGTTTCAATTGCTACTCCCATCGCATCAGGAATAGAGTGAGTGACAGGGAAGGTCTTGATTTTGGTTGAACCAACGGTGAACGATTCACCTTCTTTGATGATGTTCATCTTCACCGGTTCCATCTGTGGGAACTCATCTTGACGCTTTAAAATCATCAAAGAGGTGAGGTATTGGGTATAAATTGGTGGATTACCAATTCGTTCAATGATGTACGGGATACCTCCGATGTGGTCGAGGTGACCGTGAGTTACAACAAGCGCACGAATTTTGTGCTTTCGTTCTTCGAGGTATTGCGTGTTTGGAAGAATGTAGTCTACCCCTGGTGTGCCAGTTTCTTCTGAAACGAATTGAAAACCAGCATCAATCACAATGATGTCATCTTTTGTTTCGATGATATTCATGTTTCGGCCGATTTCTTCAACTCCCGACACCGTGATGATGCGCACTGTATCTTCGTCAAGGATTTCTGGAATGACTGGTGATTTACTATCAGTCAAATTCATTCGGTGTGTTAAGGCTGGTGCCTTATCTGGACGACGACGCTGGTTGTTATTGTTGCGTCGGCGAGATTTGTTAGCGCCACCGGTTCGGTTACCTGGTTTGGCGTTTGCGTCAGCCGTTCGGGGTCCGTTTTGGGTACGAGGTTTGAAGCCACCAGTTCGATTGTTTGAAGTGCCAGTGGTAGCGGAAAATGGTCGAGCGCCAGAACGGTTCCGCCTTCGGTAATTACCGCTGCGACCGGTTGCGGCACCTTCAGTCTTTTTTGGTTCTGCTTGTGGAGACGGGTTCATATAAATTTTGTTAATGGTTATTGGTTACTAATTTTTAATGGTTATTGAAATACGGGCCATAGTTCGTCACTGTCGGTATACCAGTCGGTAATGTTACTGAATCGGTCAGACGGTCGGCCAATGCTCTCCATGGGCGGGATAATGATATTTTCACCGACGACGTAGACCATTTGTGGTTGGAATAGAAAAATGGCTGGCCGCTCACTTGATATAATCTCACTTGCTTCACGTAAGCTATTTTTTCGCAGTTCCGCATCTTGCTCAGTACGGGAGGTTGTTAAGAGGGCGTCAACGGTGAGGTTGGTATATTCAGCGATGTTGAGACCAGGATCATCCTTTTGTGATGAGTGCCAGAATGGGTACAAATCTTGCGACCGACTCATGTCGAGCCCAAATAACAGAGCCTGAAAGTCTCGCGGTCGAATGACTGATTGGACCAAACCAGTTTGCTCAAACTGTTCAGTACTTACTTCTACTCCTAAAGCTTCCCATCGTTTTACCACCTCCTTCATTACCTCGTCAAACAAAGGAACATTGCTGGTACGGAGTGTAATACTCAATACTTCAGTTGTGTCGTCGATTTGTTTTTCTAGAAGGCCACGATTGTTTTTGAGCCAACCAGCTTCGGCTAGGATATTTTTGGCTGCTTCAAGAGACGTGCTTGAACTAGTAGCTTCAGGACTATCTTCAGATTCTAACGTATCAGTAGACTGAATAATAGGCGAGGTAATGGGGACACCGAAGCCATATAACGAAAGTTCAATTAATTCGTCACGGTCAATGGCTGTTGTCAACGCTTCTCGGACAGCAGCGTCACGCAAAGCAGCTGAACGATTTTGGTTAAAGAATATACCAAATACCCGAGGTAGTGGTTCTTGTATGGTTCGAAGTTTATCGTTTTCGATAATATCACTCACGTTTTCGTTTGAAATATAGGCACTGGCATCAATACTGCTGTTCTCCAGTGCAGTGATGAGATTGGTTTCATTGGTAAAAAAGTGTAATTCAAACGTATCAATTTTTGGAACGTACTGATTATTTCGGTAAGCATTCAGTATGTAGCGTTCGATGAGTCCTGATGCGTCACGTTCGGCCCGCAACAGGTTGAACGGTCCTGAACCAACGGGCTCGGTATTAAGTTGGCTAAATGGCAACTGTTCAATCGGTAGCGCTCCCCAGAGGTGTTGCGGCATGATGCCAACTAAAAAGTTTTCAATAAACGGAGCATACGGTTCGGCCAAGACAACATTGAGCTCATGCTCACCAATTTCTTCTACTGTCACATCTGTCCAGTTACCTCGCAGTGGACTCTTAAGGTCTGGATCTTGAATCAAGCGAATGGTGTAGCTGATATCCTTGGCGGTTAACGGAGTTCCATCGTGAAAGGTAATATCATTACGAACGATAATGTTGTACGTCAGACCATCTTCTGAAACGGTGATTGATTCGGCCACGTCAGGTACTAGTGTTCCATCTAGACTAATTTTTAAGAGACCGCTGTAGACAAGCGCGGTGACATCTTGATCTGCCCTCGTGATAGCAAGTGCGGGATTCACAAATCGTGGTGTACCAATTATTCCTTCTCGCATAACACCACCGTACACTGGAGTTTCTTTGGTGTATGTTTGGTTGATACTAAATAAGAGCCAAATTCCACTAAAAAGCGTAATGAAAAAGAGGCCACGCAAGAGAAGTCGATCACTTGGTGGAGTGATTTCAATTGTTCCAAGGAGACGGTCAAGCAGACGACTGCTTAATTTACGAGAGGGATTCATAAGTACTAGTACGAGTAAAATATAAGGTGCATTTCACTTCAAGTCGGCGAAACTATCTGCCTGCAAGGAAGCAGTAAGAATAGTCACGTAGCTGTAACTTGGTTTAGGCTACAGCAGTAAGCAAAGCGGTCAATACAAACAAAATCGAGATTCCGATTGAAAACTTGAAGAGGAAAAGCTCTGCGCCACGACGCTTGTGAAAAGCTGAACTGAAGTTGTCGCCACCAAAGGCTCCACCCAAGCTCGAACCACGCTGTTGCAGTAGAATTGCGGCAACGAGGAGAATGGAGAGGATAATTTGGATATATGGCAGTGCTGGAAGCACTGATTGGATACTATTCATGCCGAAGTAATATAGCAGATATGTTGTAATTAGCAAGGTGAAGATAAGGGATAGATAGTTGCATATTATACGTATACCACTATAGTAGACACAGCATTCTTAGTTCAGGGAGATAAAGAAATGACGTTAGAAAAGCTTGCAAAAGCAGTGGTTGACCTCGTGGCTCAATTGGCCAGGCATTTACTCGAAATGTTCCTAGTTGTAGTTGCAATTGCTGTGATGGCTGCAATTCTCGTATATGCTGGATACAGTCTTGGTGCACCCACTCACGTTCAGTATGTTCTGGGAGGAGTGCCGATGGTTCTCGGTGCGTCGTATATTATATGGCGGACAGTCACCTTCAATATGAACAGCACCAATCAATTTTTCGCAGATGTGGAAAATATGGACAAATGACTTCCAATTTTTCTGAAGCAGTGAGTAAAGGCCCCGCCAAGCGGGGCCTTTTTGCGCGTATCAATAGTTTCATATAGAATAAGCACGCGACGAAGCGGTTGTGACGGAAATTTCGTCGCAGAAGTAACCCCATTAGTATAGTTCTTAATTGTTAACATTGATTTATGTCAGAACACAAAAGTCCGATTCGACCACTAAACGACAGGGTAATTGTGCGCCCGCTCACGCCCGAAGAACTGGGTACAATGTCAGCGTCAGGGATTATCATTCCTGAAACAGCTAAGAAAGAAAAGCCAGAACAGGGAATTGTTATCGCGGTTGGTCCTGGTAAATTTGATGAAGACGGAGAAAAGCGAATTCCACTTGATGTAAAAGAAGGTGACCGAATTGTCTTCTCAAAGTACGGATACGATGAAATTAAATTTGAAAATAAGGAATACTTTATCGTGTCTGAGGCGAGTATCTTAGGTGTATTTTTTACTAGCTAATAAATATCTATGGCAAAACAAGTAATATTTGGAGAAGATGTAAAGAAGCGACTACAAAAAGGGGTTGATACGGTCGCTAACGCTGTAAAAGTAACGCTCGGCCCACGCGGACGAAATGTCATCCTTGATAAAGGGTTTGGCGGACCAACTATCACGAACGACGGTGTCTCAATTGCTCGCGAGATTACCCTCAAAGACAAGTTTGAAAACATGGGAGCTGAGATCATTAAGGAGGTGGCTAACAAAACCAACGAGGTAGCGGGTGACGGTACAACAACTGCGACTGTCCTTACCCAAGCCTTGGTAAATGAAGGACTCAAGCAAACTACTATGGGTGTGAATGCCATGGCTGTCCGAACTGGAATGGAACATGCAGCGCTTGATGTAGTAGCGGCTTTGAAAGAAATGGCGACCAAGATTTCTTCACTCGATGAAATTAAGCAAGTCGCGACAATTTCAGCTGAAAGTGTTGAGCTCGGTGAAAAAATTGCTGAAACCATTGATAAGGTCGGGAAGGATGGCGTCGTAACGGTTGAAGAGTCACAGTCATTTGGGATTGAGACTGAACTCACCGAGGGAATGGAATTCGATAAAGGGTATGTGTCACCATATATGGTAACTAACCCGGAGCGAATGGAATCAGAATACAAGAACGCTCATATTCTCATCACTGACAAAAAGATTTCTTCAGTCCAAGAAATCTTGCCACTCTTGGAGAAAATTGCTCAAACTGGGAAGAAGGAATTGGTCATTATTGCTGATGATGTTGAAGGCGAAGCGCTCGCTACGTTCGTAGTTAATAAATTAAAAGGTGGTTTCTCAGTCTTGGCGGTGAAGGCTCCTGGCTATGGCGATCGGAAGAAAGAGTTATTGGCTGACATCGCAGCTACGACCGGGGGACAGGTGATTTCAGAAGATATTGGTCTCAAGCTTGAAACTGTTGAACTGAATCAACTTGGTTCAGCTGACCGTGTCGTAGCCACTAAGGACACTACAACGATTGTTGGTGGTAAGGGAGAAAAATCGGCCATTACTGAACGAGTTGCAACCTTAAAGATGCAACATTCACAAACGACTTCAAAGTTTGATAAAGAAAAAATTGAAGAACGAATCGCTAAACTTTCAGGTGGAGTAGCAGTTATCCGGGTAGGAGCAGCCACTGAAACCGAAATGAAGTACCTCAAGCTCAAGATTGAAGATGCGGTTAATGCTACAAAAGCAGCCATTGAAGAGGGAATTGTCCCAGGCGGAGGAACTGCCCTAGCTCGAGCAGCAGTCATTGTTGAAAAGAACCTCATGACTAAGAAAGATCTCAGTCGAGAAGAGTTGATTGGATACAACATTGTCTTGAAGGCACTTGAAGTTCCACTCAAGCAAATTGCTGACAATACCGGCAAGCACGACGGTGCGGTCATTGTAGAAAAAGTCCGCCAAGCTGGTGGTAATGCTGGGTACGATGCTGCCAAGGGTGAGATGATTGAGGATATGATTAAGGCGGGAATCATTGACCCGGTAAAGGTTGAACGTTCTGGTGTTCAGCATGCGGTATCAGCAGCGGCGATTCTTTTGACCTCAGAAGCTGCTATTGCTGATGAGCCAGAAGAAAACAAGCCAGCCATGCCCGATATGAGTGGTATGGGCGGAATGGGCGGGATGTACTAAGGCCACTGTTTTCAGGTCTGAACAGTAGAAAAAGTACCCATACTTGGGTACTTTTTCTTTGCAGATAAGTAGAAACTATTGTGGTATAATGTAAACACTATTGGTTAGTAATTTTGAACAGAATCTATGAATTGGATTATTTTAGGAGTCATTGCAGTAGCTGTGTTGTACGCAATCTATTTGTATAACAACTTTGTTAAGTTGGTACAACGAGTGAAAGAAGCATGGGCTGATATTGATGTGCAGTTGAAGCGACGATATGACCTCATCCCAAACTTAGTTGAAGCAGTAAAGGGGTATGCGTCTCACGAGCGAGCAGTCTTTGACGAAGTAACAGAAGCTCGAGCCAAAGCCACCCAAGTTCACGTTGACCCAACCAACATAACAGCTGAACAAATCACCGCTATGGCTGGAGCTGAGTCAGCGCTTGGTGCATCACTAGGGAAGCTTTTGGCGGTGGCTGAAGCCTATCCAGACCTCAAAGCCAATGAAAACTTTGCGCAACTACAATCAGAATTGGTTGACACCGAAAACAAAATTCAAGCTGCGCGACGATTCTATAACGGTAATGTACGAGATCTCAATATTGCACTTCAATCATTTCCTTCAAATGTTGTTGGAAAGACATTTGGCTTCAAGGGCGAAGAATATTTTGAATTAGCAGAAAATAGTG
Source organism: Minisyncoccia bacterium (assembly GCA_041738755.1). GTDB lineage: Bacteria > Patescibacteriota > Minisyncoccia > Phycocordibacterales > UBA918 > OLB19. The sequence continues at coordinate 64,280 of JBGSPE010000005.1, forward strand.
TTGAAAGAGAAGTGGTGAACGTAAGTTTCTAACCAGACATGTCTGAAATAACCCGGGTCTATTACAACAAGCTTGTCCGTGACAATATCCCGGGTAAGATTGAGGCCAAACATGTTGCCTGCGACGTCAGAAAAATTACTGATGCCCAGGAACTGCAGCAGGAACTTCTCAAGAAAATTAAAGAGGAAGCCACGTCGCTCTCGATGGCACGAACAAGAGAGGAATTTCTAGAAGAATACTGTGATTTATTAGTGGTCCTTGAGACACTCATGTCTCAAATTGGTCTTACCAAAGAAGAAACCCTTGAGGCCAGGAAAGAAAACCTGCTTCGCAAAGGTGCGTATAAACACGGGTATTTCCTCCATTGGTCTGCCGATGTTGGATATCAATCAAATGAAACTCCTCAAGGTGTACCCTTGTAACATAAAACAGCCCTTGAGGGCTGTTTTATAATAAAAAATCTTTATGAAAAAATTACTACCACTTTTTATTTTCTTCGTACTTCTATTAGCTGGTGCCGTGGAAGTCCAGGCTGAAGTAATTAAAGACTTTGATGTCAGTTATACCGTCAATCAAGATGGTACAGTCGATGTTAAAGAAACTATTGTCTATGATTTTGAAAGTGAGGAGCGGCGTGGGATTTTCCGCATACTAAAGAATACCCACCCGCAACCAGCAACCGCATGGTACAAGAGTCGTGAAGTGGTAACGCAAGTAGAAGGGGTGACTAAAGATACTAGTTCAGAACCGTTTGTCGTAACCGAATCTGGCTCTGAGCTAGAAATTCGGATAGGTGACTCTGATGTGTATCTGACCGGTGAACATACGTATGAGATTAGCTATACACTCATCGGAGCGCTTTCTAGTGGTCCCGAGGGAGCAGAATTTTACTGGAATGTAACTGGTGCTGACTGGCCCGTCACCATCAATCAAGTGGGTGTCGTCGTGAATAGTGATCGTGAAGGAGTGATTGCAGAACAGGCCGCCTGTTATGTTGGAGACACCGGAAGTCAAGAAGCCTGCCTCTCAATTGAAAAAAATAACTTTAATGTTTTGTTTGAAGCCGCCACCCTTGCCCCAGGCGAGCAACTTACGATTGCTGTGGAGTTAGACCCAGCGCAAGTTGCAATCGTTTCTTTTGAAGAAACCTCGTACTTACCGTTTGGGTTTGGCTTACTGGCGTTATGGTCACTTTATTTTGCTTGGCGGTTATATACATATCTCATAAGTGAACGACTCAACCTACCAATAATAGCTCAATATGAACCGTATGGTGAGTATTTGCCAATGTTTACCGGGGTATTAATGGACGGCAAACTTGATCCACATGATATTACCGCTGGGATTATGTACTTGGCTGAACAAGGATTTCTGAAGATTAAACGTATTGAAACTAAGAAGCTTTGGATATTTGATACGGTTGACTACGAAATCACCCTGCTTCGCCCGATAGCCGAAATCCCGACCGAATACCTCAAAACTTTAAGTGGACTATTATTCAAGAAGGAGGCACCAGTCGGAAAGTCTGTGACGCTATCTGATTTAGAAGACAACCGCACTCAGAATTCGGTACTTTTGATAAAACTACAAAAAAACCTGCTCAAAGAGCTTAAGGTGACTGGTGTATTTACTGATGCACTACCAAAATGGACCCTAACTCAGACAATAGTAGCAATAACTGTCGTCGTTATATTTGGTTGGTTTTTGTTTGTACCCGACGGAGTTGTTGTGACAGTGCTTGCAGTCATGGAGACATTCATTATCGGGTTAATAGGGTTAATTAGCTTTAATAATCGCCGGACAAAAAAGGGTTATGAGATTAAAAATCATCTTGAAGGATTCAAGTTGTTTTTATCAGTAACTGATAAAGAACGGTTTGATTTTCATAATGCTCCAGAAAAAAATCCGGAACTATTTATGAAGTATCTTCCATATGCGGTAGCGCTTGGGGTTGAAGAAAAGTGGGCTAAAGTATTTGCTGGAATTACGATTCCGCAACCTGAGTGGTATGACGGGGGAGGGGTAGCTACCTTCTCCGCAGCTGCTCTTACCAGTGACTTGTCTAATTTTTCAACTAGTTTTGCTACTAGTTCTGGAACTACTGGTTCTTCAGGCGGTGGATCAGCTGGAGGTGGAGGAGGTGGTGGGGGAGGCGGAAGCTGGTAAGCGGGCACGCTACGAAATTTCCCATTTTACGGTATACTAATTGAATTATGGCAACACTGTATACACATCAAGGGGCAAATATCCGCAAGACGTGGCTTCTAATGACCTTCTTTTTCCTGATTGTGATGGTACTGGGTTACGTCGTATCTATCATTTATGAGAGTCCGATTATCTTTTATGTCGCTGTCCTCTTTGCGATTGGAATGAATATCACAAGCTATTGGTATTCAGATTCGTTGGTCATCAAAATGACTGGTGCTGTTCCAGCCTCAAGAGAAACCCATCGAGATCTCATTACTATCGTAGAAAATCTCTCAATCACCGCTGGACTACCAATGCCTAAGGTGTATGTCGTCAATGACATGGCTCCAAACGCCTTTGCCACCGGTCGTAATCCAGAGCATGCGGTCGTGGCAGCTACTACCGGTCTCTTGGCAATTCTTGATAAAAATGAGCTTGAAGGTGTCATGGCCCACGAGCTATCTCATGTCGGTAACCGGGACATGCTCGTCTCAACGGTAGCTGTGGTACTCGCTGGCTTTGTGGCTATCTTGGCCGATATTATGATGCGTTCAATGATGTTTGGCGGAAACCGAAGTGAAGATAATCGAGTTGGAGCTCTGTTTATTGTGCTCGGTGTTATAGGTATCATCCTTGCTCCAATTGCCGCCCAAATGATTCAGCTCGCAATTTCACGCAAGCGGGAGTTTTTGGCTGATGCTTCAGGGGCTCTTCTTACTCGGTACCCAGAAGGCCTTGCTTCAGCCCTAGAAAAAATCCAAAGTCATAGTCAGCCCATGCGGAGGGCTAATAACGCCACTGCCCACTTGTTTATTGCTGATCCGTTTGGAGATGATAAGCGTTCATTTGGACAAAAGATTTCAAACCTTTTCCAGACTCACCCCCCAGCTGCAGACCGGATTCGCATTTTGCGAAGCATGGATATGTAGTATTCTATCTCTCACGGAGAGATGGCAGAGTGGTTGATCGCGCTACCTTGGAAAGGTAGTATACGTGAAAGCGTATCGGAGGTTCGAATCCTCTTCTCTCCGCGAACACAAAATAGCACCTTCGGGTGCATATTTTGTTTGTAGAGAGAAAGCAAGCAAACTGCTTTGCTTGCGTGAGGATTCGAAAAGCGGAACGATGCCGCAAGGCGAGTGAGCTGGAGTTGAGAAAATTTTCGTAGAAAATTATTCGTGACCGAATCCTGTCTCTTCCGCTTTGTGTTGGAGGTCTTGCCTTTCGTGATACAGTAAATACTGATGAAAAAGAAGCTTACCGCCAAAAATATTCTTCAAGCCTGCTTGGTGGTTGTGCTTGGAGCAATTATTGCTGGACTACTTACCCTCGCCATTTGGTTTGATTCGGAACTGCTGGTTGAATTTTTGGGGGTACAAAATTCTTACATTGTCCTCTTTTTCGTTTCTTTAATTGGCGGGTTTTCAACTGGCGGATCGGCCACCTATCTTTCATTACTCATTACTCTAGTTGCAGGCGGTCTGAACCCTTGGGTAACTGGTTTGGTAGCGGGCTTAAGTTTGTTTATTGGTGACACCATTATGTTGCTTTTAGCTCAAAGAGGACGAGGCTTCATCGGTGGTCGTCTTGATGAATGGTTAGATAGATTTGCCCTACGGTTTAAACGTTCCGTTCTGCTCAAGCGCTTTTTCCCATATTTAGCTTATGTATATGCTGGCTTCTTACCGCTCCCGCATGATTTGATGATTTTATTCTTTGCCGCGATTGAATACCCTCGTAAAAAAGCACTGATTATTATATTTTTTGGAGATATTACCTTTGCAACCTTTGTCGGCTTATTAACGGCGTACGGGATAACGCTCCTCTAGGACATCCTGTATACTTATCGGTATGAAAGGGATGAAGAAGCAAGATCTCATTAGCATTATGATTACGGCCATTTTTGGATTTTTTGCCGGGATTTTTATGTTTGTCTCTTACGCAAACTCTATAGCCGTACCAATTGTGGCGGGAGATGTACCAACGCAAGCGCAGGTGCAAGAATTTACTATTATTGGCGAAGCCTATGGTGGTTGTGCTGAAAATTGTCCAAGTTTCCAGTTGCTGGAAGATGGGGCGTATCGCTATCGCTATGTCGAAGTTCGAGATGAACCAGCGGTTATTCGAGATGGAACACTGCCACTGTCGTTGCAGGGAGATATCAAAGACGAACTGAGCGTATCTCTGCTTGAAGCTCAGAGCGAACTAGTGGATAGGACCACCTGTAATTCTGATAATAACGGTATAGATTTCCGGTATGAAATTACCATTGAGGGAGCCGAATATATACTTGATTCTTGTACGACAGCGATTGATGACACTAGTGATTTGTGGATTGCCTTGACCGCAACCTGGAACTATCTCCAAACGGTTCAGTAGTGAAAGATACCATCCGCTCTCGAGGTACTAAAAGTGTGGGAAACCAAACCCACACTAACGTTCTTAATTTCATTGATATGCAGTCAAAATCATTACTTATTGCTATGGCTGCCTTTGCAGTTACGGCTACCGGGGTCCATGCGTACACTGGTCCAAAGCTGTTTGAGAAAGCCGGATTAAGTGGAGAGCAAATCTCTGCTTTTGCCACCGCTAAAGAGCTCCGAGAGACCGGAAATATTGTCGCCGCGAGAGATGTCCTTTTAGAAGCTGGGATTGATGACGAAGTACTACTAAAGGTCCAACAAGTCACGAGAGAACATAAGGCAGCGATTGAAGCAGCCATCCTTGATGAAAACTACGAGGCATTTGCTGAAGCGGTTCTCGGAACATCATTTGCTCACCGTACCGTAACAGAGAATGATTTCAGGCGGCTGGTTGATGCGCATAAACATCATGATCGTGCTGAGGTGTTAGGTCAAAGAAAGTTCAATGATCAACACCGTGTGCAACTGACCGATGAGCAACGTGAGGCGCTCACTGTGGCCAGACAAGCAAACGACCGGGAGACTGTTAACGCTATTTTGGCTGAAGCGGGAATTACCCGACCATATAGACACTAAAGTTATAAAGCAGAAACACCCAGGCCGTCTTACGGCCTGGGTGTTTCTTTGTTATGATTACCGGAATGAAAACACTTATACTCACCGGCCTTGCGTTTGCAATTGCTTTGCCAGTCCTGGCGTATGATCCGGTGGTCGCTAATCCCGGTCGCGCGTATGAAGTGATTTCGATTGAAACAGCTCCAGTCGCTAAACAAGAATTCCTCGGTACCTTGGAAGAATTTCCAGAGATGTATGAATTTACCACCACTGAGGTTATGACTTTGCGCGCTCAAGTGTGGCAACGATACCAAGAAGAGCCACTCAGTCTTTCGTTTATTGCAGTACGACAAGATGACCGAGGCGGCGGTGTCACCGAGGTGGCGCGAGTAAAACAAAACCCCGAGGACTGGGAAGTTGCGCGAGATGGGGTGTTGGGTATGAAATTTATGCAAAGTGCCGTGATGGAGCGAGAAATCCAACCTGGTACCTATCGAGTTGAGGTAAGTACTCCGGTTAATCAAGGTAATTATCTGCTCGTGTTGGGTACTGAAGACACTTCGGTCAATTACTTCAGTATGCTTGGTAACATTTGGGTCACGCAGCAGCATTTTGGACACTGGCCATTTCGTATGTTGCTGTCCTCATACGTGTACTATCCGATTGGAATACTCTTTATTTTGTACGGCATCTACCTGACGAGACAACATCGACTTGGTAAACAAATATGGTTAACACACTGGTTAAAGCGGTCGTAGTTATACTCTTTACTGGAGGGTTCTTTTACTGTGCCAATTTAGCCTTTCAGGGAGAGTTATCGATGGAGCGGGTGGTGGTGGATAGTCAGCAACTCTGGGCATTCGTACAAATGTTCTTTGCATCGTAGTTGCAAACTATACTGCTAATGTTACGCTAATAGGTAGTCTGATACAGGGGGTGAAGATGGATACATTGCTGGTTCTGCAAATTTTCGCCAATCTGGCACTTTTGTACGCGTCTATCATATGGTCTAAAGTCGCTTATAAAGCGGTTACCGGCGAATGGACAGGGATGAGTAAGGAGAATGCCATTCTAGCCTTCCTCATTGGGGTCATGATGGCTCTTATTTGTTTTTTCGGTACTATTGGTTGTGTGATTGAACTTTTTGAAAAGGCGTCGTAAGGCGCCTTTTTGTTTGACTTAAGAGCAAATACCAGGCATACTAGCAACGCTTTTACGCGGCGACGCGTTATTTTATTTTAAACTTATTATATGTCACAAGAAATTCGTAATATTGCCATTATTGCCCACGTAGACCATGGGAAAACTACTCTGACCGACGGTTTGATGGAATTTACGGGTTCTCGGGAAGCGGGAGCTTCCATGGACAACAACGCCCTTGAACAAGAGCGAGGCATCACCATTTACGCCAAAAACACCTCTGTAAACTACAAAGGTACCAAAATCAACATTGTAGATACGCCGGGTCACGCCGACTTCGGTTCAGAAGTAGAGCGAGTACTTCGGTCTATCGACTCAGTACTCTTGGTGGTGGATGCGCAAGAAGGACCAATGCCACAGACCCGGTTCGTACTCAAGAAGTCTCTCGAGCTCGGCCTCAAACCGATTGTGATTTTAAATAAAATCGACAAGCCAGCTGCTGATCCAGACCGAGCGGAAGAACAGGTCCTAGAACTCTTCCTTGAACTTGGAGCAACTGATGAGCAATCAAACTTCCCAGTTGTATACGCTATTGGACGAGACAAGGTAGCTAAGCGAAAGATGGAGGATGAGTTGGTAGATCTTTCACCAGTACTCGACACGGTGCTCGAGCATGTCCCGCCAGCGAAGGGGGTGGTTGAAGGCGAAGCGCTCCGCGCTCAGGTATTCAACCTTGGCTATGACAACTTCCTTGGGCGACTCGCAGTGGCTCGACTCTATGACGGTACTATCAAGAAGAGTCAAAACGTCTTCATTAAAGCTGAAGGTCAACCGGTCAAGAAAGGAAAGGTGGTGAAGCTCTCAGGCTACCAAGGAGTGAAGCAAGTAGAAATTGAAGAAGCGACAGCAGGAGATATTGTCCTTATCGCCGGTCTAGCTGACATTAACATCGGAGAGACTATTACTGATGACGAAACTGCAGAAATTCTCCCAGCTATTTCAATTGATGAACCAACTGTAGCGATGCAGTTCTTGGTGAACTCTTCTCCACTGGCCGGACGCGAAGGGAAGTATGTGACTTCACGACAAATCGGTGATCGACTCGAAAAAGAAATGGAAATCAATGTTGGACTCCAAGTAGAATTTGCTGGTGGAGACGCCTATGACGTAAAAGGACGAGGAGAAATGCACATCGCTATCTTGCTCGAGAATATGCGACGAGAAGGGTATGAACTCTCAGTCTCACAGCCAAAGGTAATCATCAAGGAAGTTGATGGTCAAAAAATGGAACCGTTTGAAGAAGTAACGGTTGACGTCCCATCAGAATTCCAAGGATCAGTGATTGAACGACTTTCAAACCGAGGCTTCTTGATGATGAACATGATCGTTCATGGAAACCAAGTGCGACTTCTTTTTGAAGGTCCAACACGAGGATTGCTTGGCTTCAAGAACCAATTCGTTATCGACACCAAGGGTGAAGGTATCCTGGCTTCACGGTTTATTGAGTTCCGTAAGTACGCTGGTGAAATCAAGAAGCGACAAACTGGTTCTATGATTAGTATGGTATCTGGGAAGGCACTTGCCTTTGCGCTCTTCAGTCTTCAAGACCGTGGTGAACTCTACATCGGAGCCGGAACCGAAGTGTACGAAGGAATGGTGATAGGAAATACTAATAAGGGTGAAGAAATGACTGTAAATCCAACCAAGGGTAAGCAGCTTACCAACATGCGAGCCTCAGGAAGTGATGATGCGGTAAACTTGGTCCCACACCGACCACTCACGATTGAGATTGGACTTGAAATTATGCAAGAAGACGAATATCTCGAAGTCTGTCCACAATCAATCCGTCTCCGTAAGCAAGGTCTCAAGGAATCAGACCGAAAGAAGCGATAAGGAATCCATTAAACACCGCCATCTGGCGGTGTTTAATGTTATAGGGTATTGGTTTATGTTAAAATGGTGTTATGAATCAAAAGCGTATACATAACCCAGCAACTCATAAATATTATGAAATACGTCAGCGAACCACTGAACATGGTCATAAGGGTCAAATAAAAGGTTTATACAAAAACGTAAAAAAGAAATACGGTAATGCTATTAAACATTTAGGTAGTACGTAAATCGTGGCAAAAGAAATTACCTACATTGGACCAGACGATTTGGTTGAAATTGTTGACACAATTCGGTCTTTTGACTACGAAAATTATGAAGAGATTCCTCACTATGATGATGACCGTCATGGTATTGATGAATATTTTGCACTCATCGAGAGACTGAAAAGTGATACGTTCTACCCTGATGTAATCGCAAAGGCAACAGCACTATTTCTTTATTTAAATACTGGGCATTATTTTAGTAATGGAAACAAACGTATCGCGGTATTTAGCTTACTTGCGTTTCTTGATATAAATGAGTACACACATAAAGAATACTCCAAGGAAGACGTGAAGGTTGTATGTAAAGATCTTTTTGGTACTCAAAATTTGGAAGATTTTAATATTTTTTCAGAGTTAGACTTTGCAATGTATAACTTTGCAATCATTACTGCTCAATTTAATAAAAATAATGTCGACTTTGAAACCGCTAAGAAAAAAGTCACAACATTCCTTAATGCATTATTTGAACCAAAATCATAACAAGTTTGATTATGAGTTTAGGTGAACGTTTTTCTCTCAAAGACCACTTGTTTAACGAGGGGAAGGTGAATGGGTTAGTGAAGGATATTAAGCGAGCATATCCAGTCTTTAAGGATAAGGAATTTGTGCGGGTGGTGGTCGGGAAGTTCCCGGAGCTTGAGCTGATGGAGCGGATAGCCTTTATTGCTCAGTGTTTACGTACATATCTGCCAGCCGATTACTCTGAAGCTCTTGCTGTATTGGTTGATTCACTCCCGCCGCCGTGTGATCCGACCCTTAGCGATAATGATTTTGGAGACTTTATCTACGCTCCGTACGGACACTTTGTGAGTGTGTATGGGTGTGAGAAAACATATCTTAAGGAGTCTCTGGCGGCACTCAAGGAGATTACCCAACGCTTCTCAGGTGAATGGGCGATACGAAATTTTTTGAACACCTATCCAAAAGAAACGCTGGCTGAGCTCAAGCGGTGGAGTAAAGACTCACATTATCATGTCAGACGTCTTGTGAGTGAAGGTACCAGACCAAACTTACCGTGGGCCAAAAAGGTGAAATTAACTTCTGCTGATACACTACCGCTTTTGGAGCAGCTCTATACCGACAAAACTCGGTTCGTGACGCGGTCGGTAGCAAACCATTTGAATGATATTGCGAAGACCGAACCAAACCGTGTAGTTGAAACTTTGAAACGATGGCAGGGTAGTGGAAAGCAGTCTCCGACCGAGATGCAGTTTATTATCAAACACTCACTGCGGACGCTGGTAAAACAGGGCCATAAAGGTGCCTTGGAGTTACTCGGTCACGGTTCAACTAAGATAGCTCTTGAATCGTTTGTGATTGAGACTCCGGTCGTGAAGGTGGGTGAATCGCTCATATTTACCCTGGTGCTTAAAAATACTGACAAAACAGTGCAGTCATTTGTGATTGATTACGTAATTGATTTTATGAAGGCAAATGGCGGCACCTCGCCAAAGGTTCATAAACTGGCGACCAAGACCCTTAATCCCGGCGAAGAGATTACGCTAACTAAGAAACACCCCCTGCGAGTCATGACGACGAGGAAGTTGTATCTTGGGGAGCATACTGTCACTATCCAGGTAAACGGCCTGACCTTTCCAGGTCAAAGCTTTTTGCTCACATAGGCACATACTGAACGAGTATTACGCAATGAGAAGTGTTGTAAGTATATGCCCCAATACTATGTCATAATAGAGGTATGAAACACACAACATTTTTGTCTTTAGCAGTATTTTTAGCGGTATTCTTAATCCCCACCACACCAGCTTCTGCGCTGAGCTGTATTGATCCAGAGGGAATGATTGAATACATTGTAGAAAATGATGAATATCTAGTTGTTACCGCTACTCCGACAGAACAGAAAGAGCACGTAAAAGAAGCGGCAGATGAAAGCGACCCAAATAAAAGTTATCCAACTGGGTATTCAGCACAACTCCTTGATGTTACGGAAGTCCATAAAGGCAGCGTTCAAGACTCATTGTGGGCGTATTTCGAACGAAATGGTACCTGGAACTATTTGTGTGTTGGAGGACCAGCTCCACTTGATAGTGAGCAGGTGTACGTCCTTAATCAGAACTATGAAATGTTCGGTCTGACAACTGTTGTCGCAGTTTACGAAGCAGATAGTGATATGGCAAAAACATTACTAAAAGAAGTCGCTGATGCTGAAACAGAAGAGACCCCAGAAGCAACGGTGTTTGAAGCAGGTAAAGAGTACTGGATGCAAAATCTCTATGACCAACTAAAGGAGATGGCATTTATGGTTGAGGTGAAGTTTGCTGAGTGGAAGTTCTGGTTGGCACAATAAAGCTTCATTCTATTTGTGCAATGAAAACACTCCGATACATCGGAGTGTTTTACTGTAAGAGTGGTCTGTTATAATAACCGCATATGAATTTTTTTGGATTTATCGGCCTGATTGCGGTTATTGCAGTTATGGCGTGGTGGTTTGGGTTTATGACCGGTGAAATACAAGAAGAAAGCTCAACTGAGAATGTGCTTGAAAATAGTCTCGATGCAGCGCGCAACGCCGCTGATCAGTTGGGGAATTAAAAGAGGGTAATCCAGTCGTGAGTAGGGTCGCTTTGAGCGGCCTTTAGCTTGTCTCGAAGCGTGTCCGTCAGCGTGCCAGGTATGCCGTCGCCAATGACTCGGCCATCAATAGCGATAATTGGTGAGATAAAGGCTGAGGTACCACAAGCAAATACTTCATCAGCTGTGTAGAGCTCAGTTAAGGCGACTTTGCGTTCTGAGGTAGGAATACCTACTTCCTTGGCTAACTCGAGGATACTGCGTCTCGTGATACCTTCAAGGATATCTGACGCACAGTCTGGGGTGATAAGTTCGCCTCGTTTGACTAAGAAAATATTCGCGGCTGAGAGTTCGCTGACATAACCATTTTGATTCAAGAAAAGACAATCATCGTGTCCGCTATCGATAGCGTCTTGTTTGGCAAGGGCTGAGTTTACATACGCACCGTTGACCTTGGCCCGCGCCGGGATTGCGGTATCAGCTACGCGTCGCCATTGGCTGGTTTTAATGCGAGCTTTGTCTTGTGGGAGGATATTCACTGCGTTGTACATGAAAATACTTAGTGACAACGTGAGATTACGAGTCCGAACGCCAGGCACGAGCTCGCTCGCATGAATGGTGACACGGAAGAATTGATCGGTAGTTGGTTTGTTAGCTTCAATAAGCTTACGAAGGGTGGTTTCGATATCTGAAATGAGGGGAGTGACGTCATCAAACCCAATCATAGAGGCTGATTGCCGAAGGCGAGTGAGGTGCTGCGGAAGGCGGAAGACTAACAGTCCGGCTTCGGTATGTTTGGCATAAAATACCGAGTAGATACTAAGACCATAGAGAACGGCCGAGCTCGCCACTGAGAGAGACGCTTGGTCAAACGGGATAATCTCGCCATTGTAGGCGGCAAAGGGTGCAATAGTAGCCATGTATCGTTTATAACATGGAAATTGCGATGAAAGTGATGGTTATGCAAAACGCCGCCGGACATGGGCCGGCGGCGTTTTTATTTAGACACCAAGTTTCTTGAGAAATGTTTGGAGTTCTGGTCCCGAGATTTTACGGTACTGGTTTGGCTTGAGCTTTCCGACTTCAATATTCATAATTCTCACTCGCTTGAGGCTTTGGATTTGGTAGCCAAGGGCAGCACACATGCGACGGATTTGGTGTTTTTTACCTTCCGTAAGAATAATCGTAAATTTCTTCCCGTTACTTTTATTGGCCTTCACAGTAGCGGGCTTTGTTCGGTAGCCTTCAATGTCGACTCCGCTAGCCATAATTTTCGTGAACATTGCTGAAATCGGCTTATCAACCGTCACTTCATATTCTTTCTCATTCTGTGATTCTGGACTAAGAAGAGGTCCCGTAATCCGTCCGTCGTTACTTAGAATAATAAGTCCTTCAGAGTCCTTATCGAGACGGCCAATCGGAGCTACGTGAGACAATCCATAGTCCTTTTGAATGCGGGTAGCGATATCAACTTCACCTTCAGCAGGGGAGTGGGTGATGATGCCACGACCTTTGTAGTAGGCGTAGTAATTCTTGGCTTTGGTTTTTCCAACGATTTCCACTACATCTGACTCTTCAACCTTCTGTCCGGCAGTGGCTTTCTTGCCATTGACGAGGATTTTGCCAGACTCAATTAAGACATCAGACTCGCGTCGTGACGCGATGCCGGAGTGGGCCAAATACTTGTTTATACGCATGGGGAATTCCATAGGTTGCTATTACACCATAAATAGATGATTTTTTCAAGTAAAAGGCCTGAAAGCGGAGCTTTCGGGCCTTTACTTGGTCAGGGTTGTTTATTTCATCTGTAGACTCACGTTGATTGAAGATTCAATATGCTTATTGAGTGTCACTTCATCAGATTTGAATTGTTCCAGTCGGTTTGGAGTTACGTTAACTCGTTCATCACCAATAAAGTGTGGCAAACTCATAAGTTCAACAAAATATGAATCAGTACTGGTAGTTTCCGGAACTTCAAAGAGACCTACCAAGGTGAAGCTTGCTCGTTCACCAGCCGGAATCTGGTACATACCATCCTTGATTTCTTGCTCGCTTAGTACAACTGCATTGGTCTTGGTTTCAACCATTACTGGCGTATCGCCACTAACGACTCGGTAGCCAACAAAATTTTTATTTTCATTAAAAGCGAGTCCACGGAGGGCACCGACGGGGATTTGGTATGCTTCATCTCCGGCGATAAAGTCAAAATGAATAGTAAACAAAGCGGTATTATCGTTTACGGCTACAATTGTTGCAGCCTGACTTCCACTTGGTACTAATAGCACACCACAAAGCACAAACAGTGCGAGTTTCAATTTATTCATATTCATGTCACTATTTTACACATACTTACCGTATGGAACAAATTGATAGCCTGCAATTAAGCGACGCTGAACTCGTCACGCAAACACTAAAGGATAAAAACCACTTTGGTGTTTTGATTGAGCGGTACGAAGCGAAGTTGATGCGGTATATCAACCGACTTGGCGTCAGGCGACCGGAAGACCAGGATGACGTCCTTCAGGAAATATTTATCAAAGTCTATCGTAACTTAAATGGTTTTGATACGTCACTCTCCTTTTCTTCTTGGATTTACCGAATTGCCCACAATGAGGCTATTAGCTGGTATCGAAAGACCGCAGTCCGACCTGAAGGTCATTTGGTTGTCTCGAGTGAAGAAATTCTAACGCTGCTTGGAAGTAAGGAGACGTCAGCTGAGGTTGTCTTTGATGAATCGTTAAATGCTGAGGTGGTTAGCCAAGCCTTAGATACCATTGATGAAAAATATCGAGAAGTACTCATCTTGCGATTTTTTGAACACAAAGAATACGAAGAGATATCAGATATTTTAAAAATCCCGATGGGGTCAGTAGGTACCTTGATTCACCGCGGAAAAAAACAATTAGCCACTGCCCTAAATCGCGACAAGATACGTATATAAGCATAACAATATGAATTCCGAATTACCAAAAGACAAAGTACCCCTCAAAGATTCAGTTATTGGGCGACTGGCCGCTGAAAATGTGACCCCGCGGTCTCGCTGGTTTTTCCGGAGCCGTGAGTGTGTCGTGTGGTTTTTGTGGCTCCTTTCGGTATTGATTGGGTCGCTCGTGGTCGGAGTGTTGTTATTCCTTATGACATACCGACAGTATGCCTTGTATGAGGCTACTCACGATAGCTTCTTGTCGTTCCTCATAAGTACATTACCATTCCTCTGGATAGTGACGTTCTTGGCTTTGGTACTTACTGCTATCTATAATCTTCGACATACCAAGCGAGGTTACCGGTATCCGCTCTGGACGCTCATGCTTACTAGTGTGGCTTTAAGTGGGGTTGGCGGTGCTTTACTACACGTCAGCGGCCAAGGCTATGCACTTGACCGGTATCTCGGTGAGCAATTAGCGGCATATACCTCAGAAGTAAAAAAGGAAAAACAACTCTGGCAACAACCAGAACAGGGCCGACTGCTTGGACAGTCAATTCTTGAGACGGTAGCCCCGACTTCAACGATAGTTTTTGAAGATAGTCTGGGTGGCCGGTGGAGGGTAGAGATTAGCGACTTAAGTGATGAAGAATTATTGCTCCTTAATTCTAAGGAATTAGTTCGGATGTTTGGTCAACCTATCAATCTTTCAGCCAAAGTCTTTCATGCCTGCGGTGTATTCCCGTGGTTGTTACATGATGCTATGCCAAGCAAACAACTCGCTCATGAGCGACAGGTATTTCTTGATAAGTCCATGTCATACATAAAAGAGGCCGACCGACGGACAAATGACCGAGAAATGCAGCTAAAACTAAATCGAGAGACAGACGCGCTTCCTACTGAAACCATTTGTGCAGAAATGATGCCGGTGAAGCGAGTCAGGGAGCGAATGCAGGAGTAAGTAAGGCAAAAAGACCGCCCATTGATATTTTCAATAATCAGAGTACAATTTGGTCATCACGAGCTATTGAAATGTGTGTCGTGGCTTTTACTCAACTTATTGAATTGTTTATGAATATCTTTACGCTTACTCGAAATCACCTCAGTGCGAGCTTCCTTGCTCTTGTCACTATTGCGTCGTTATTACTGAGCGCCCTTCCGGCGGCTTTTTTTGTTGCTGAAGCGGCGACTCAAAATGTGACCATTGGTGTTTCAATGGTGCCTAGCCCCTCTACATCACCAGATACGATCATGTTATCTAATCCAGCGAGCTTTGAAGTGACAATAGAAGATTTGGTTATAACTGATTTAGCATCTTCAAATGTGTTCGGTCCAAGTGATGTAACAATTGCTGCGAACGCAACTCAGATTTTGATGGTCGACGATCGCCTGAATATAGCAGCAGACGACATTACGTTTAGTGGCACCAATGTTACGACTAATACCGTTTCTTATACTGGTTCTCCGGCAACAGATGTTGCAGTGACTGGATCATTTGTAATTACGGCAGACGATGGTGTGGTAACTTCCACAGAAGTTGAAGAATACTCTAATGATTTTGAAAACAATACGGTCGATTGGGCTCCTTTTGGAGGCACAATTACACAGGTGTCGACTGAAACTGGCGGAATCCTTTCTCAGTGTGGAGATGGACACGCTGTAATAGATGGTTCTGTATTTTCACGTTGGGGTGGATATGCAGATACATTCCCAGTCGGGGGTTATACAACTGAAATCGATGTCTATCTCGACATGGCGTTAGCTGACGGTTCTGATAAAGGATTTGATTTCTCTTCAGCTGTGAACAGTACCGACATCAATACTCATCGTCGAGACTTTATATTTCATCTAGAAACTAATGCCTCTAACCCAGGTACTTGGTTAGTTAATGTAAGTAACAACGCCCCAGGTAATCCCTCAGCTTCAGGAGATTCTGGAGTTATTGATGAAACTGGCTGGTATACGCTCCAGGCTTATTTCCATGACAATGGCTCAGGAGTGCTTGAGGTGACAATGAATGTTATCGATAGATCTACTGATTCAGTTGTCTTCACTAAGAACCGTTCAGATGCCTCAGACATAATCGGAACTACCGTAGGAGGAAATAGATACGGCTGGTTTACTGGTCAACGGTATGAAGTTGGAGATTTGGCAATTGATAACGCTGCGTTGTACCTTGGTTCTCCAGTACAACGAGACTGTGAATCTGATATTGTCGCAGATACAACAAAACCTATAGGAACGATTGATTCTCCGGAAGATAATTCAGTTGTAGGTTCGAGTTTTAGTGTTAATGGTACAGCATTCGATGGTGAGAGTGGTCTAGCTGAGGTGCTTTACAGAGTAAATGAAATTGACGCAATTGGAGGTTTGTTTGTAGCAAATGTAATCTCTGGTACAGCATCTGGAACCGAAACGTGGTCATATGCTGTGAATGGACTAAGTGAAGGATTTTATCGTGTTCGTGCTGAAGTCATCGATAATGCAGGAAATATCCGTTTTCTCCACCATGACGTTGAGGTAGATACTACTAAGCCAACTGTAACGATTACTTCACCGTCTAATCAAGCTGTACTAGATAACGTTCCTTTTACTGTAACGGGTACTGCAAGTGATGCAAAGACAGGTATTAAGGAAGTAAAATATACCGTAACAAATATAACGGGTATCGGAGGTACGTTTGTTGATCTAATCGCATCAAGTACTGCGACTGGTAGGGAAAATTGGTCATTTGGGGTCCCGGCACTTGAAAATGGATTCTATCGATTAAAAGTCCAAGCTTTTGATGAAGTTGGAAATTGGCGATATGAATTTCATGATATTGAAGTCAAAGGTACTCGAGCGTTCATTAGCGTGATTAATCCTGCTGATGGGTTTATTGCATACGAAGATTTTGAAATTACCGTAAATGCAACTGATGGCTTTGGCCTTGGACAAGTCGTAATTAATCTCAAAGATGAGGATGGCGACAACTTAGCACCATGTCTCAATGTTCAGGCTGGTGGAGTGACTGACTTCACTGCGAGTTGTACAGTTGATGTTGATTCGTTAGAGCCAGGCATTTATGGCTTTCGTACCAATGCTCGAGATCTTGAAGGAAATATCAGTAATACGGTCTCACAAACTTTTGAGGTTCGAGAATTACCAGTAGCATCACTCACTATCACCGCACCAACTACTGATGGTGCTACTGTTGCAGACGCTGGTATCTTTACAGCTGAGTACATCGACAACGATTTGACGGCAGATAGCTTCCAGTGGGCTATTCGAGCAGGTACCTGTGAACGAGGTCAAGGAACTATCGCTGGAAACGTTGACGGGTTCGATGATGAGTCAACTTTTGTTGGTACTACCTTCACTGCACAATTCGATGCAACTGAACTAGAAGATGGTGAATACTGTTTTGTGGTAAATCCACGTGAGCAAGCCGGTGAGCAAGATTTGCGCGCAACCCGAACGTTTGTCGTTGAAACACCGTTACTTACTTGTGAAATTACCAGTGATACAGGTACACTTATTATTGAAAATAATGAATACGCTGTAGAAACCTACGAGCACCGAAATTGGACAGCGTTGATTCCTGGAGCAACATGGGTGTGGGAAACCTTCTACGTTGAAGACCCAACAGTGAATACTACCCGTACCTTTACTGAGACCTTTGTGGTAAATGGCATTGATACAGCTACGCTTGATGTTGCGGCTGATAACGGCTACCAACTCTTTGTGAATGACCAGCTCGTACAAGATCGTCGATCAATCGAGAACAACTTCCAAACACATACCCAAAAGACATTCGATATTGCTGAATTCTTAGTTGACGGTGAAAATACCTTTACTATTGAAGTAACCAATAAGGGTGTTCAAAATGCAAATGCTCTTCAAAATCCAGCAGGAGTACTTTACAAGCTTGTTGTAAGCGCAGAAACAGCGTGTGAAATTACCACAGAACCAGCTGACGATACTGCACCGACTATTACCGTAAAAGAAGGTTCTGCCGGAGGCCCAACTGAGTTTACAGAGGTAAGCTTCGCACTCTTCGATGCGGGAGATATCGATAAACTAACACTCAATGGTGTTGAAAAGGATTTAACAAACAATCCGTATTCTGACTTAAACTTTGTGACACCAGGACAGTTTGGAGCTGTGTTGGGAACAAATACACTTGTTGTATTTGACGCAACTGGCAATAGTACTACGTTTATCTTTACGTTAATTGAAGAAACGACTGAAAATCCTGAAGGTCCAGGAGACGGTGATCCAGAAACACCAACTGAAGGAGAACCCCCAATTGAACCGCCAATAACTACACCTGGTACACCAGAACCAGAAAGTGATAATAACAGTGGTGGAAATTCATCAGGAACATTGATTCCAAGTTTAGCGCAAGCTGACTTCCAACCGCTTGTATTGGGAGCTTCGACTGGACAATGTGGCATGTTGATTACTGACTATCTCCGAATGGGAATTGAGAATGACCCAAATCAAGTTCGATGGTTGCAATTCTTCCTCTTCGGACAAGGATACTTTGATGTGACCGTAAATGGTGAATTCGACGCTGCCACTGACGCTGCTGTTCGAGCCTTTCAAGAAAAGCACCGAGCTGACATCTTGGACCCTTGGGTAACAAACGGCATCTTGACCGTGAGTAATCCAACTGGTTGGGTATACCAACTTACTCGGTACAAGATTAACAACATTATCTGTCCTGGAAGCGAACCAATGCCTAGTCTTATTTAAAGAGCAGGGAGGCCAGAAAGGGCTGAAACGCAGAGCGTTTCAGCCCTTTCTTAATTTTTACCCTCTTTCAAGAGAGAAGATAAGTCAGCCTGAGTAAATCCATTATTTGGCAGTTCACGGCAAAAGCTTGACAAAATGGTAAATTATAGCTTAAAATAGCGATATATGAATCCTACCGTACCCCGAGAAAAAGCTCTCGACTTGTTACAAAAGGTATCACTCACCCTCATGTCTGTTTTGGTGCTTATTACCTTTGTGGCAGCAAATCTTCAAGCTGCCTTGTGGCAATCTTCACAATGGCTCGTTTCGACCGTGCTTCCAGCGGTAGTCGTTGAACTGACAAATGAGGAGCGAGGTGAAAATAACGTTGGACCCCTTAAACGAAATGCTACGCTTGATGCTGCAGCAAAGCTCAAAGCTGAGCACATGGCCAAAAACCAATACTTTGCACACTTTGCCCCAGATGGTACTACACCATGGTTTTGGTTTAAACAGGCTGGATATACCTATGCGCACGCAGGAGAAAATCTAGCGATTCACTTTACCGACTCGTCCGAGGTCGTTGATGCTTGGATGAATTCTCCGACGCACCGCGAGAACATCGTGAATGGAAAATATACTGAGATTGGTGTAGGTACCGCCAAAGGTAAATTTGATGGGTACAATACCGTGTATGTCGTACAGTTGTTTGGTACACCGGCTGTAGCACCGACGCCAACACGAGTGGTTACTCCAGCTCCAGCGACTCCAGCCCCACAAGTCGCGATTGCTACGCCTCCACCGGCTGAAGTGACACCAGTGCCTGAAGAAGAATCAGTCCTGGCGGCAGAGACACCAACTCCAACTCCTCCGGCTCGGGAAGTTGAAGCTGAAGAAGAGGGTGTTGCAGTAGCTGAAGCTGCACCAACCAGTGCACCGACAACCACCGTTTCAAGTACGCCGGTAGCTGCACCAATAGCTCCTCCAGAGCGACCGATTGTTACTGAGGATACGTTGGTATTAGAAAGCAGTATGATTGCGACTTCTTCGGGATTAGCAGTTGCGTCTGTGACTGAAACACTTGAAACAGCAACTGCTGGGACACTTTCAGGTCTCGCTACGAAGCCAAATGCTGTCCTGCAGATAACCTATACAATTCTCGGATCTGTCGTCGTTTTACTCCTTGTAGCCTCTATCGCCTTAGAAGTACGACGTAAGCATATTCCACAGGTAATTTATGGTGGAGGCTTACTCATAGTGATGCTTGGTCTGTGGTTCTTCCACTCGTATATTACCGCCGGAGCGGTTATTATGTAGTGACATGAAAGTCACCCATATTAGTCCGGTAAAAATCACCACAGCGCTTGAAGCACCTCTATATAGCTCACAACCAGCGGCTGGTTTTCCGGCCCCTGGTGATGACTTGGTTGAACGACCACTTGATTTGAATGATTTACTAATCGAGAACCCAACTGCTACGTTTTTTGTCCGGGTGAGTGGCGACTCGATGGAGGGTGCGAAGATTTTTGCTGGCGATATTCTGGTGGTTGATAGGGGATTGACACCAAGCTCAGGTAGTATTGTAGTGGCTGCGGTCTATGGTGAATTAGTCGTTAAGCGACTGCAAAAAACCAATAAAGGAATGGTCTTAGCTTCAGAGAACCCTGACTATGAACCGATTATCGTCAATGAAGCGGAAGATTGTTACATTTGGGGCGTAGTAACAGGCAGTGCTCGTATTTTCACGTAAGATACATAGGACTTAATCGTCATAAAAACTATGAAAACTATTAAAAATATTACTGCCGCTCTAGCGTTTGGTGCTTGTTTCCTTACTGCACCAGCTGGAGCTTTTGCGATGGAGGTTGGGGTCTGGGTACCCTGGTTTGGAGCCGAAGCAGGAGCTGAAAGTGCTACCGAAAACATTGAAAGTATTGATGTGGTATACCCCTTTGTATACGAAATTGACGCCAGTGGACGTTTAATTAATAAGGTAAATTTTAATACACCTCACTGGCAGGAGTTATTTGAAGCAGCCGAAGATGAAGATGTGCTCGTTATTCCAACGATTGCTTGGTTTGACGGCCCACAAATTGATAGCCTCCTTAGCGATACTAGCAAACGCAAAGCTCATATCAATGAGATTGTAAAAATGGTTAATGATAATGATTTCGATGGAGTCAATATCGACTACGAGACAAAACTAGCCAAGACGAAGGATAATTTTTCACTCTTTTTGAAAGAGTTAAATCGAGCATTGAGGCGGAAAACCCTCACCTGTGCCATTGAAGCAAGAACCCCACCAGAATCACTCTACCGAAATGTCCCGGCGAATCTTCAATATGCCAATGACTACAAGGCTATCAATCGGTACTGTGACTGGGTAGAAATCATGGCCTATGACCAGCAACGAGCTGATATCAAACTTAATGATGAACGCCGCGGTGTACCATATAATCCGGTAGCTGATAAAGATTGGGTAGAAAAGGTTATCAAAGAAGCTATCAAGGATATTGACGAAGACAAGATTCTCCTTGGCGTACCAACCTATGGTCGTGCCTGGGACATTACGGTAGCTTCAGAGTGGTACAAAGACTATACGCGAGTCGCATCCCTCAACCAGCCACGAATTCTTGAATTATCTGAAATCTACGACTCACCAATTGGTCGAACTGCAGGTGGGGAAGCGGTAATCAGTTATTTCCCTGAAGATTCGCCATGGAAAATTTTCAATCAATTACCAACACCAAAGGATACCCCGAAGGGCTATGAAGCTGCCGCTAAGGCACTTCTTGTCGCCACTATTGCTGATATTGAGCTACCGGTGCGGTTTGTAACCTGGAGCGATAGTGAAGCCGCTGAGGATAAGTTTGACCTGATTGAAAAGTATGACCTTCGTGGTACCGCTATCTTCAAGATTGACGGTGAAGAAGATCAGGATATTTGGAACCTATTGTAATTTTTCCTTCAGTATCTCACCTAAAAAGTACGTCTCGAGTTCCTCGTAGACGTGCTTTTTGTATGTATCAGCTGCCGTAATAGCTTCAGTGAACGAAACAAATCGATAGTCTGAAGCCTCAACTTCGGTAGCATTCTTTAAATTTATAACCGAGTCTGGGGCAAGCTCAAGGAAATACCAACGATGGGCTTGGCCTAATCGAGGTTTGGTGGCGTCATCTACCGTATTGGTATCTTGGTAGACGGTCCATTTCGGATAGAGTGTAGTCGATGTAAAATCACGTTTCTCTAGTCCATTTTCTTCTTTGAGTTCTCGCCAGAGAGTCGTTTCAATATCTTCACCAAGGTCGATGCCACCTTGTTGAAATTGCCACACGCCGATGGGGTTTGTTGCTCGCTCAAACAGAGCTACCTCGCCAGCTTGGTTATAAATGACGGTCCCGACGCCGGCTCGAAAAAAACGGGTACTCACTGTCGTTGGCATAGGCCAGTACCATAGCATATTTATTGGTATACTTACTATGATATGAAGCACGATTGGATTGGAGTACTCGATTGTAATAATTTCTTTGTTTCATGCGAACGGCTGTTTCGACCTGACTTAAAAGGGAAGCCGGTGATTGTTCTCTCATCAAATGATGGTTGTATCGTGGCCCGCTCACAGGAGATAAAGGACAATAATATTCCCATGGGTGTCCCATATTTTCAGGTAAAGGACAATCTTACAGCCTTAAAGACAACATGTTTTTCTTCTAACCTCACACTCTACCGAGATATCTCAAGACGTGTCTTTGAGGCCATGAGAGAGGAGTTATCTATAATTGAAGAGTATTCAATTGATGAAGCTTTCTTTACGTTGAAAATGTTGACCGAGGAAGAAGTAACCTCGGTCGCCCAGATGTTAAAAGACAAAGTAGAGCAACGCATCGGTATTCCAGTTTCCATTGGTCTTGGTCCTTCAAAGACAATTGCAAAGTATGCCAATGACCGGGCCAAAAAGACAACTGGAGTCGCTGTGTTCAATAAACTCACCTGGCTTAAAACTGCTCCTAACATTCAGCTTGGAGCTATTTGGGGAGTGGGGCTCAAAACGTCCCATCGCTTCCGCGACCACCAGTTATTTTCTGTTGCAGACTTTCTTGCCGTTGATAGTAGTCGGTGCCAAGCATTGTTCGGAGTGATGGGTATGCGTCTGCGTACTGAATTAAGTGGCAATCCAGTTTTGGATACTATGAGTTCTACACCACAAAAAAGCATTGTCAGCTCTCGGTCCTTCAGAGCTTCTTCAAGTGATAAGTCTATTCTCAAAGACGCTCTGTCGTACCATGTGTCAGAAATTGCCGCTGAGTTACGGACTTTACGACAAAAGGCTGGTTATATAAGAATATTCATATTGCCTAGCAGACACGGGGATTTTGTTCTACACGGCGCTTCAGCTGAAGCGGTGTTGGATGTGCCCCTGCAGGATACGTTAGCCTTGCTTCAGGTTGCACATCGGTTGCTTGAAACTATTTTTAAAGATGATGTACCGTACCAAAAGGTGGGTGTAGCTGTTGGTTCGTTTGTACCAGAAACGGTTGAGCAATTGGATCTGTTTGCGACACCTACGGTATCGTCTACCAAGGCCTTAATGAACGTGGTTGATACCCTTAATCGTTTGTTTGGGCACGAAACAATTAAGCTTGGGAGTCATTTGCGCGGTGGGGAATGGAGAGCAAAAGCTGAGTTACGGTCACCAGCATATACCACCAAGTGGAGTGACCTTCAGATAGTAAAAGCGTAAAGAGTCACACTGTAACCGACATTTGTATTTTATAAAACGTTAGAGTCATGTCTTACATTTTGCATAATAAACCATGTATACATGAATAAAAGTAAGGAACAAAAGTCAGAGCAAAAAGGTTATCAACAGCAGTTCTCGGACAGTTTGTCAAAGACGCAGTAAAATGTACACAGAGCGGTTGAAGGATATAAAACTTTTAGGCTGAGCCTTTTCACAAAAAAGTACTATATCTCTCCACAGAAACTTCAGCCGCAATGCTTCACCGAGTATTCACTCACCGAAGTAGAATTAGTTATTTAATAAATAATCCATAAAACATGTTCGCAAATCCAACAAATGTTGGCATTTCGCAACGGGTGGTCGCGACACTTGTTGCATGTGCTGTGGTACTTTCCTCAATCGGAATGTACGCAACTGCACAAGCAGCTAACTTAACAGAAATTAGCAATACCTTGTCTGACTCTAACCTTAGTGTCGCTTCATCACATACGATTGCATTTACCATTCCAACTGGTTCAACGCTTGTGGGAACACAAGATGTTGCTATCACATTCCCGTCAGGATTTACTGGCATCGCTGCTAACGTAGTGAGCGGGGACGTGACAGTGACAGTTGATGGAACTCCAGACGCAGTCGGTACTTTCAGTGCCGTCGGTCAAGTCATTACGTTTGACGGAGTTGCAGCTACCGCTGGCCAGGAAGTAATCGTCGCGATTGCAGATGGAAATATTACTAACCCAGGTACTGCTGGTTCCTACGAATTTGTAGTGACAACCGAAGCTGCTGATACTGGTAGAACTCGAGTTGCTATCATCGACGACGTGTTGGTGACAGCAATCGTTAACACTACCTTTGACTTCACCATCACCGGTCTCGCTACTTCAACTGCAGTCAATGGTACATCTACCACTGGTTCTACTTCGCCAACAGCAATTCCTTTCGGAACATTGGTGGCTAACCAAATCAAGACACTTGCGCAACGTCTCAATGTATCAACAAACGCCCGAAACGGCTTCGTGGTTACCGTTGAGCAAGACAGTGACTTGCAATCAGCTACAGGTGCTGTTATCGATAGTTTCACAAACGGAACCTACGTTAACACTCCAGTTTCTTGGGCTGCTCCAACCAATAACGTGAACTTAGAAAACACGTGGGGTCACTGGGGTCTTACCTCAGCTGACGCAGACTTAAACGGTGACGAATTCGGTTCAGCCCTCTTCGTGGCTGCAAGTACTACTCCTCGAGAAGTATTTTCACACGATGGTCCATCTGACGGTACAACCGCTAATATCGGTGAAACCCAAGTTGGTTACCAGATTCAAATCACGCCACTTCAAGAAGCGGCTGATGACTACAACACGACCTTGACCTACATCGCAACTCCTACCTTCTAAGGTATCGAGTAAGAACACAAAACTCGTACATATTATATGTACGAGTTTTGTGTTATGTGTATACCCTACACCGGTGAACAATTCTTCAGTGGTATACTAGCCCTATTACACGTTATTGCTTATTTATGCTACGCACATCGTCGGTCAGTGACTCATTATCTTTTGTAACTATACTACTGTCGCTATTGTTTATTTTTTCTATCCTTGTACCTTCAGTAGCGTCAGCACAATCAATTGGTGTCAGTATTACACCAGCTCAGATTGAAGAAACCCTTGATCCTGGTACGACGCGACAGTTTACGTTTACCTTGCAGAATCTTAATCCAACTGAGCAAACCTTTTACTTCTTCACTCGAAATATTTCTGGCGTACGAGACGGTGGCACACCAATATTTGCTGAGAATAACCAAGAAGTGACAGGGTATGAATTGGCTGATTGGATTACGCTCGAGGCTACTTCTGCAGTAGTTCCAGGTGGTGGTAGTCAAGAGGTAAATTTCACCATGGTAGTACCGACTGATGCTTCTCCTGGAAGTCACTTTGGTGGGGTGTTTATATCGGTTGATCCGCCAGAGATCCAAAATAGTGGTGCGGCGGTTGGGTATCAAGTGGCAAATATTATCAGTATTCGAGTTTCTGGAGATGCTAATAACTCAGCAAACATCAGACAATTTTCAACTGAAAGATATTTTCATGGTTCACAAAATGTAGATTTCTCAGTCAGAATTGAAAATGCTGGTAATGTTTTGGTGCGACCATCAGGACCGCTTGAGATTTATAACATGCTGGGACAACAAGTTGATTCAATTACGTTCAATGAAAGTCAAAACGCTGTATTTCCTGCTGATACTCGAGAATATAATTTCTCATGGACTGGAGAAGGGGTGGGTTTTGGTCGTTATGAGGCTGTCTTGAGTGCGGTGTATGGCGATGAGGGTGCGAAGAAGACTATGTCCAGCACTGTTTCGTTCTGGATTTTACCAATGAATATTATCCTTCCGGCTTTAGGGATTTTAGCTTTTATCCTCCTTATAACCTTCGTATTCGTTCGCTTATATATCAAACGAACACTGGCAGGACTTTCTTCAGGGGGAACGAGGTTGGTACGAAAGCGAAAGCGAAATAGCTCATCAGCGACCCTATTACTTATTGTTTCGCTACTGACTGTCTCCTCACTATTCCTTATCGTACTCTTGGTGTTGTTTGCCTAGCTTGTCAGGTTATACTATATATGTATGACAAGTACATCTGTATATCATCGAATTCTTAGAATTTCCGCAGTCGTGGTAGCGTTTGTATTGGTTTTTGAAAGCGGCCTGATTTCAGAGACTACGGCACAATTATCACAAACTACTGAACTCTATCTTGCTAATGCAGTTGGAATGAGCGCCTCGGTAGAACCAACCGAGCTAAATCAGATGACAGCTCAACTGACCGCTCAGAAGACTCTTCTTGACCAGCGTGAGGCAGCTTTACGGGAGCGAGAAATAAATATCGAGTTTGGTAGTGGAGGAACAGACTACTCGACGTATGTGCTGGCAAGTGTCTTATTTATCTTACTCGTACTGATACTACTCAACTACACACTGGATTATTTCCGGTACCGTGACCAAATGACGCTTCAGACTAACTAGGGCGAACCTGTGAAGTGTTCCGAAAAAGCCTCGTTAGGCAAGGTACAATAATAGGTAATGAGTGTTTCTAAGCATGCAATTATCGTAGTGCTGCTAACTGTGGTTGGATTAACGGCGGTGCTACTTTCTTTTCTGCCGCAGTTTGTTAGTGCGCTTAATGTCCAGCGTTATAGTGACCTTATTAGTGACTCTGCACCGACAGCTTCATCTAATCACACACTTCGGTTTGTGGTTGACACCGACGTAAATCCTGGAGGTGTGATAGAAATTACTCCACCTGAAGGGTTTGAAACGGTAGCTGATATTGGCTTTGATGTCAGGAATGTAGAGCTAACGGTTGATGGTACGACAAGAGTTGCGGGAGCAAGTGCGGGACCGGGAGTAGATCAGGTAGAGATTACACCGGGAACTCCGGGACAAATTCGCTACACCCTGGCACCTGACTCTGGTATTGGTAGCGGCGCAGAGATAGAGTTAAAAATTGGTAATCATACCAGCAATGCAATCGGTCCCTCGTTAGAATTTAGTAGTACGACTGGTACCACTACCATCCCGGGAGATGTTGAGCCAATTATCAATAGTGCTGACACTGGTACACATGAAGTAAAAATGGAGATTTACGATGGCGGACTCGGCTTGGTTGCCAGTGCGGGATTTCTGATTGCTGTCGTTGACCGAGTAGAAATTGCTGGTGTTGATACAACTGAAGAAGTGCCGCCATTTCGGTTTAATGGAGCGCCGACCTCTACGATTGGAGGAACTACACTCAGCGTTGAATTATCACTTGAAACTGATGAGTTTGCGGTCTGTAGATTTTCAACAACCCCAGGTGTCAGTTACTTTGCAATGCCCAATCAGTTTGCTAATACAGGGATAATCTTCCATACCGTAGTGGTGGCTGTAACTCCGGCTACCTTCTATACCTTCTACGTTCGATGTATTGATGATGAAGGAAACTTCAATGTTGACGATTTCGAGATTGCGTTTGCTGTTAATGAGACGCCAACCGGTGAGTCAAATGAAGAAGGTAACGTAGATGGTGACGGAACGGGGACTGGTAATCAAGGTAGTGGATCAGGTGGTGGCGGTGGTGGAACTTCCGGTTCGTCTGATGGTGAAGCACCAACGACGGGTGGAACTTCAGGTGGCGGTGGTTCAGGAGGTGGTGGCGGTGGTGGATCTGGAGGTACACGAGGAAACAGTGGCGGTGGAGGATTTGAATCAACTGACGCTCCGTTTCAAAGCGGAGATGGGCGAGTCGTTATCACCGGTTTGGCGTTCCCAAATAGTAACGTCACGTTTCTGGTCGATGGGAAAATTGCACAGTCTGTTCGGGCGGGAGGCAGTGGTGCCTATTCAGTGACGCTCGATGAGATTGCTCGCGGCGCGTATACCTTCGGCGTGTATGCTACCGGAGCTGATGATGTGAAATCTTCCACATTTAGTACATCATTTACTGTCACTGGCGCCCGTACTTCGGCACTTTCTAATATTAATATTCCACCTTCAATTAGAGCTACTCCCGATCCGGTTGATCCTGGACAAGTGCTAACGCTTTCAGGATATGCAATTGCAAACTCAACCCTCACTATTCAAAATAGTCGTCTTCGTACATCTACCTCAGCAAGTGTACAAGCGACGGCGGATGGAAGTGGACGCTGGTCAACTACACTACAAACAAATAATTTTACGAATGGCACATATCAAGTTCGAGCTCGGGCAGCGCAAGAGGGCGGAGCAACAACAAATTTTTCTGAATATACATTTTATGGCGTAGGTGAAGCAGCTGATGTTCCTATCAATGCCGATCTTAATACTGACGGAAGAATCAACTTGACTGACTTTTCTATTTTGCTGTTCTGGTGGAATAGTAACGGTGGAGATTCAGACCCACCAGCTGATATTAACCGTGATGGAAGAGTCACGTTGACTGACTTTTCCATCCTACTGTTTAACTGGACTGGGTAAATTTATTGACAATGTATTCATGTGGGTAACCTCATACATATACATTACAAACACCGTATACTATTAGAGTATGTCCTTTTTACAAAGACTAAAAAGTCGCGGAGTCAGAAGTGGGGAAGCCTCACTACAGTCTGATGCAGAAGAAACTGCAGCAGACAAAGTTGCTCAGCTGCACGTTGATGTGTACCAAACAGATCAACTTATTGTTGTATATGCCCAGTCAGCTGGAGCAGACATGAACGATGTGCACGTTTCGATTGAAGGTGACGCAGACATTGTACTGATTGAGGGTAAGCGAATTCGACCCGAGTACATTGTTTTCCCTAAAAAAATCATCAAGGGTTCATTTGTTGCAAGCGAGTGCGTGTGGGGCGATTTTTATCGCCGGATTATTTTGCCTGAGAGTGTAAATATTGATAAAGCAGAAGCAAAAATAAAAAATGGAGTTTTAATACTTATCCTACCTTTATTGAAGTCAAGTGAAAAAGAAAAAGTAAAATTAAAAGTGATGGGAACACGACCGCAAGCACGATCTCAAGCGCAGGCACGACCCCAACCACGACGTTCTTAAGTTCTTCATTTATGTCAAAATTTTTCCATACTACAAACTTAAGCCTCTCCTTAAAGTTTTTTGCGATTGTCTTGGTATGGTTCTGTGTGTCGGTCTCATTTACATATGCAGCAGATCTTTCACTTTCACCAAGTAGTGGTTCGTATTCAGCTGGACAGACATTTACCACAACTGTCCGAGTTTCACCCAATGGAGCTAATGTTAATGCAGTTGAAGCATCACTCCGGTTTAATCCAGCGGTGTTGTCAGTCGTGAGTGTGAGTAAAGGTCCGGCATTTTCATTGTGGACGACTGAGCCAACATTTTCAAACAGTGCCGGGACAATCCAATTTGGCGGTGGTAGCCCAGCTCCATTTTCAGCCGCTTCAAATCTTTTAACTATTACATTTAGAACGGTAGCTCCTGGTTCGGGCACCGTGTCATTCACCGGCTCATCGGTATTAGCCGCCGATGGTCGAGGGACTGATGTGTTTGAAAATGCAGCACCAGCTACTTTTGCAGTAGCGGCTGGAGCGGCACCAACACCTACCCCAACTCCTACTCCTACTCCTACACCAACACCTCCTGCCGAAACGGGTAATAGTGGAGATGAGGCAATTATTTTCGGAGACCCACCACGACCACCAGAAATTGGTTCACCAATCTTCCTTGACCCAAACACCTGGTACAGCGACACAGAGGGAGTGTTTACGTGGACGCTACCATTTGATGTAAGTGCTCTGGCTGTGGAGATTACTGACAATGCTGAAAATCGTCCTGAGTTGAATCGAGCTGCAATTGTTGACCCACCGACTGAAGAATTTTTCATTACAAAAGATTTGATAAAAGATGGTGTTCAGTATATTAGTATCAATTATCAGAATCAGGTTGGATGGGGCGCGCCAACGAATCGGAAGCTTCAGGTTGACACAACCGCTCCTGAACCATTTGCTATCAATGTACGAGCTGGTACATCTCCGAGCTCATTCCCACTCCTTAACTTTGAGGCGCTCGATGTTACTTCAGGAATTAACTTCTATGAAATGACGGTAGCGGACCGAGAACCAATTCGAATCACTCCAGATGAAGCAAAGCTTGGGTACTTACTGACAGATCTTGAAGACGGTACCTATACAGTAAAGGTGGTAGCAACTGACATGGCTGGTAATATTCGCGAAAGTAGTGTCGCGGTACTTATTACAGCCGGTTGGATAAAACCGCTCGAGACACTTGAGGAAGGATCGATCTTTGATTTCCTCACTGCCAAAAATCTTCTCATCTTCTTCCTCTTCGTTGTGATTGCCTTGCAGATGGTATACATGTGGTACACGAGAAAGCATACAAGGGAGCGAGAAGAAAAATTACGTCGAGAAACGCGTGAAATTCAAGATCAGATGGAGAAAATATTCTCAGCGCTCCGTGATGAAATTTATGACCAAATTATCTCTATCACCAAACGTAAACGACTTTCACCAAAAGAAAAAGAAGCCATCGAAGGTCTAACACAAGCACTCGAAGTGTCTGAGACCTTGATAGAAAAGGAAATCAATGATGTGAAAACGATTTTGAAGTAAAACCACTAATTAATCCCCATAAAACAAGCGTATCGCGTAAGTCTTCAGTGACTTACGCGATATACTTATAATTGCCACTACTTATAGCTGGCTTAGAGGTTTTTCTGTGGAGCGACTCAAAAAGGTAATACAATCACTTGGAACTAAGGGGGTAATCGGACTAGTTCTGTTCGGGTGTTTTGTTGTATATGCTGCAACCGTAGACCGTACCGTCTACGTGAGTGAGAGAATGCTGTTGCTGCCAGGTTCCGCTACCTCTGCAGGTTTTGAAAATCCAGAACGGTCGCTCATACAAGACTTAGGCGACTATACACTTTTCCAAGATTTTAATGCTAACAATTCAGCTGCTCTTAGCGAAGAAATAATTTTTCCTCCAGCCCCAGAACCTTCAAATCAAAATACTGATCCAGGACCAACAACAGGCGGAACACAAGGAGACGGTCAAGGAGAACCAGCGGGTCAAACTGAGGAGGGAGGATCAGTTACCCCAGAAGTATTACCTGAATCTGATGTTGAGGAGCAGCCAGAACCACAACCTGATTCAGAACCAACTGCTGAATCAAGCCCAGCTCCTATAAATGAGACGGAGGTAAGTGAGCCAGTAAGCTCATTATTCAATAACCCAATTCGTAATCAAGTCACGGGACAGTTTCCTTATGCACAAGAAGCGACACAAGAACCTGTTGTAGAAGAACCGGTATCAGAAGCCGTAGAGGATTTAGATGAAACTGCGTTGGGTAGCGAACGTGTTGAAACTGATACTGCCGTAAGTGAAGAATCTGTTTCAGAAATAGATGAAGAAATTGTAAATCCTGAGCTTGAGTCAGTAACCGAGACACCAGAATCAATTAGCCCAAGCGATATTCTTCCAGAACCGGAAGTGACAACTGCCCCAGACGTAGTGGTATCTGAAGAACTACTAGAAGAAGCGTTAGTGGAGTCAGTTAGTCCACAGATTGAGTGTAGTTCACAAGTAAATTGTACTACGCACAGCATTACGTACACAGACTTTAATATTCCAGAATTTGAACGAGGCACAGTCTTAAATGGAGTACAACTGCGCTTGTCTTTGGCAGCGCAAACAAAATCTCCAGAACAGGACCAAATTCAGCGATTTGTTATCGAGTATTCATTTGATGGTGAGGTTACATGGAGCACCGCCTCAGTTATTGATATTGATGAAGAAATCTCCAACAGTATAAATGGCGGCTTCTTTCTCGCCAATCTTCCCAATCCTCCAGTGGCAAATTCGCTTGCAGGCCTTGCCGTTCGTGTTTCATACCAAGGAGATATTACTGAGTTAAACGAGGCTTTTGTAGAAGCGGTATGGCTTGAACTTAACTCAGGACGATTTTATGAAGAAGGAGATCCATTTTTCAATACGGATACCATTGATTATGAGCGGAATTTAGAGTCACCAAAATTCCATTCATTACACACAGAAGGATTGGACATGTCATTGAATGAGCTTCCATCGTTTACGATGGATTATGATCCGCAACAAAATTTTCTGCGACGTATATTTACTGGACTCTTTAGTGATAATACCTATGAGGTAGGGAGCATTGAATTAGTGGATAGTGCGGGTGTCCGAGTTGAGGTTCCTTTTGAAGTGGTGTACCACGACGACACAACCTGGACAGTTGAGATGATGAGGCAGCCACAAAAAATGCAGCCTGGTAAATATGAACTCCGTCTCACGATAAATGAAAATGATGCTGAGTTTGTCGATGTGTTCGAATTCTACTGGGGTGTTTTGGCCGTAAATACAACCAAAAGCATGTACGCTCCAAACGAAGCCGTGGCATTGAATTTGGCCGCCTTGACGGATAAGGGTGACACTATTTGTGATGCCGAACTTGCTTTGAAAATTATTGATCCAGCAAATGAAATTTATGAAGTACCGGTTCAACAATCGGGTTCATGTGGTCCAAATAATGTTACTGATATTTCTGACTATATAGCTGATTTTAGAAATACCGGTGAAGTTGGTGTATATCAGATTTTGCTTGAGCATAAGAACCAGGCTGGTGAAGTAGTCCATAAGATAGCTGATTCTTTTGAAGTGCGTGACTATATTCCTTTTGATATTACGCGAACTGCTCCAACTCGAATTTACCCACCTGCGCCATATACAGTCACGCTTGCTATTAAAGCCAATCGAGCATTTACCGGAGACATTGTCGAGCGAGTTCCACGGGGGTTTGTCTTTGCGGACACCAGTGGTGCTGAGGTAACTACACTTGAAGAGGCAACTCTCTTGACTTGGAAAGATGTAGTGCTTGAAGAAGGTGATGAACTCACGCTCTCGTATGTCTTTGATGCTCCAGATATTAGTCCGTATATGTACTTGCTTGGCCCACTTGATATGGATGGCTTTACAGAGTTACGTCAGTGGCAGATTGCGTCTGATGCCATTTCGGCAGTGGCAGTTCTTTCAGCAACTCAGACTGAGTTAGGTACAAACCTTAACGATGCAACAGCAGGAGCGCTAATCTGGAGTACAAGTACCTTAGATGCATTTTATTTTTCACACTCTACCGGCACAACGCCGGAGCGATTATTTGTCGAAGTAGATGGAGATTATCTGGTGTCAGTAGCACTACCTCTTGAACGAACTGATACTACTGATACTAGAACCCGTGTTGGATTTGAGGTGAGAGTTAACGGCGCTGTTATTCCACAAGCCATAAGTCGAAGTGGGTACATGAAGAATCAAATCAGTAACGGCAATCGACAAGGTGAATCATCATCAAACGGTAGTTTCTTACTGACAGGGTTATCAGAAGGAGATTATATCGAGGTCTATGCGCAGGGTCTTACGACAAGTTTTAATAATGTCATTGTTTCAGGTCAAGCAAGTTTATATGTTGAACACATTACACCAGCTACTGGAGTATTTGCAGCTACTGCTACCTCGACAACAAATTCTGCAAACCTAAACCAAGCGACTGCATTTCCGCTTCGTTGGACTGAAACACGACAAGATACGGGTTTTGTACACTCAGATACCATTAACCCAGAAAACATCATAATCTCTGAACCCGGTACATACCTGGTATATGCAAACGTACCGCTCTTCTCGACAGTAACGCAACACCGAAACGTTTTGGGTAGAGTCACCCTGGGAGGAGTACAGGTACCAAACGGTATATTTTCGCAAGGGTATCACAACGTAAGCAATAGTAATGACTTCAATGCCTCAATTCACTTCTCTGGTATTGTGGTAGCAACCACTACTGATCAGGTACTCACGATTACAACTGAACAAGAATCAAGTGCTGGAACTACCGTAATACCAACTGGTTTTGAAGGTTCAATATACATCCAAAAGCTTCCAACTGATGACGTTATTGCTCTGCGGGGACAAGATCCAATAGGTGGTACCAACTGGAATGTTTCACCGGCTCAAGCAATTGGCTGGAACACCCAAGATCAATATGATAGTACTACGTTCACGCACTCAACTGGGGTAAATAATGATCAAATTATTATTAATGAGGCAGGTGATTATGTTTTGGTATATAACGATGCGTTATTTACGACAACAGGTAACGCTGCAAACGTTATTACCGTTACTAAAAACGGTGTTGCGGTGGCCGGTGCCCAGACAAAAACACACCATATTTCAGCCGGTACTGGTCACAATGATTCATCCGGCTCACTTACGTTTACGCTTGAAGGTCTAGTACCAACAGATGTAATTCGAGTGACAACTATCCAAGAAGGAGCAAACGCAACGATAAACGATCGTGCCGATGCCAGCTTACTTATCTGGAAGAAACGAGAGCTTAACTTTAGACCGGGTGAACCAACAATGTTCGATACACCGTTTGATAATATTCGGTTTGCCTCAACTACACCGTACTTTGATTTTGCAGCAACTGACCCTGACGGTACATCGAATGTAGTATACGAATTTACTATTAGTACTACTTCAGACTTTAGTACATCGGTTACTCGAATATCCGATACAGATGCTGGATTCGTTAATACCGCATCTTCTACCGACGCGAGTCCGTTTACTGAAGGAGAGCGGATTAGATTCCAGCTACAACCTGGTGACGCCTTGCAAAATAATACTACTTACTATTGGCGAGTCCGAGCCAAAGACGTGACTGGTTCGGCCGAGTTTGGTGATTGGTCAACTACCCAAAGTTTAACGGTTGATGTAACGGTGGAAGTACCAAACTGGCATCAAACTACTGACGCTCAACTTTTAAGTAATCAACTTACCGGTGTTGCGTCAGCGGAAGGTGATGGTGCTGTGGTTGATATTGTTGAAAATACAGAAGCAATACTTGTGTATGGTGAAAAGACTGACACGTTGTTAAAGTACCGATTCTGGGACGGTCTGGCTTGGACCGCTGAAACAAACGGTCCTGATCTTGGCGGTCAGATTTTTTGGGCGGAAACTTCAGCTGGTAACATTCGTGACGAGTATGTGGGAATTTTCTTGACGGCAGACGGTGATACAAACGCTCTTGTGTATAGTGCTTCAAGTTCAACCTGGGGAAGTCAAACTGAGTTTGAAACAGCTGTAAACACTCCAGCCCGTCGAGGAATCGCAGTAGCTCATGAAAGTGTTTCGGGACGAGCGATTGCTGTGTCATGTAGTACGGGAACTAATCCAAACTACACAATCTGGGACGGTTCAAGCTGGTCAACTCCAGCTAGTATCTCCGTCGGGACGGCTAGTAACTGCAACTGGTTAAAGTTAGTAGCGGACCCAGAGTCAGATGAAATGATTCTCGTCGTAAAAGGAGCCGCTAATAATTACGAAGCCGTAGTGTGGGACGGTACTGCCTGGGGAAATAATAAAACTCTTGGCCGGGCGGTAGGAACCAACCTCAATACTGATGGAATGAGCGCGGTGTATGAAGCCTCGGGGGATCAGGCTTTGGTTGTTTCGTCTGACGCCAGTGATGCTGAATTTGTGTATAGTGCTTGGAATGGAGTCGAGTGGCTCATTAATGTTAATGTGCCAGTCACTGGTGATTTTGAGAATGGTCGGTTGGTCAGGGATGTTGGTACTGACAGAATTGGTTTGTGTATGGTTGATGATCAGTCAGATATAAATGCATTTATTTGGGATGGTACGGCCTGGGGGACTGAAACACAACTCGAACCCCTAACCGAGTCAGTACAAAGTCGGCCATTTGATTGTTTGTTTGAAACGGTACCAGGACGAGATGGTAATTTCATCGTAGCTTACTCTGATAGTGCGACTGACGAATATCAGTTTTTTGACACGACATGGTCTGGTCCGCTTGATATGTCCAATATGGAGGAGTTTTGGTATCTCGAAACAGTTCGAACGGGTGACGGAACTTTATTGGCAGTAGGTATGGAAAATGTTGGAATCGACCCACTTCGAGCGAGTGAGTTTAATGGAACAAGTTGGTCACCAAGCACTCTCATTGAAGCTGATCCGGCTGAGACAAATGCTGATCCGCGAAGTGAATCATTTTCACTATCGGCAAAACGCTTTAGCTTCGCACAAGGAGAGTTGTTGACACAACCAATTGATTTTTCTTTTGTGCCGGGCCAACCATCGTGGGGAGATATGTTTTTTAACACAACTGAGCCAATCGGCACCAGTGTGTCAGTGCGAGTCAAATATTCCAATGTAGGGGTGTGTGATGCGTATATACCAAATGGCACACTTCCTGGGAATGACGTTGGCTTTACGGTAGAGGACGGTCCAATTGATCTTTCAGGGCTCAGCACTACAACCTATAATCAAATTTGTCTTGAAGCAACAATTAATCGTAGTGGTGATGTCTCAGCCGTCCTCAATGATTGGACACTTACCTGGGTACGTGAACCAAAACTTATTCAAAATCAGTACCGGTGGTACGTCAATGGAAGTTTTTTAAGTCCGGTAGATCCTTGGCCATTTGGAGTGAATGATTTGGCAGAAAATACACCACTTGGAGCTGCTGAGGCAATTAATATCGAACAATCGATTCGCCTACGAATGTCCCTACAAGGACTTAATATTGATTTACCAGCAGCAACTGAAACATTTAAACTTCAGTATGCAGAAGGCCTAACATGTTCGCCAACACTTAACTGGCAAGATGTGGGTGGTATCGGTAGTACCACAGCGGTATGGCGTGGGTTTGAAAACTCAGTAGTAGGAAGCGACTGGTATAACGCTGCGTGGGCGCGTCGAGTTGAAATCACTATTCCAGACGCACAAGTAAGTGAAGATCTTACTGATTTTCCCGTCTATGTAGATATGGCTGACTTGCCAGTTGGATTTTTCATTGCGGCAAAGTCTGATGGTTCAGACATTCGAATCACAGAGGCTGATGGCATTACGGAACTGCCATATGATTTGGTGTCTTATAATAGTGGTACACAAACTGGAGAACTTCACTTCAAAGCTGATTTGGCGTCTACAACCGATAATGAGTTTTATATTTATTATGGTAATAGTGGCGCATCCGCCTACGCTCCAAGTGCGACCTATGGCTCGCAAAATGTTTGGAACAATAACTTTAACCTCAGGTATGCAATGGATGACTCTCCTGTCTCAGCTAGTCCACAGTTTAAAGACAGTACAGCAAATGGAAACGACGCTATTACGAGAGCCGGCTCCGGAATGACAAGCGGTGACGTGGTGGCTGGAAAGATAGGTCAAGCAATTAACCATGATGGAAATGACGGCGCGTTCTTTGAAAACGTTCTAACCTATACTGGAACCTACACAATTTCAATGTGGTGGCGGACTCAGAATATCGCAGATGGAAATGGTTTTGCGGTCGCAAGTGCAGATGGTGGGGCAAATGAAAAAATCGGACCATGGAATACACCAAGTAACGGCCGATCATTTATCCGGGTATTGCCAGGGGGGGCTTCCGATACAACGATTAACCACCCCGCAGACGGTACCTGGACACATGTCGTTATTACCCGTGACGCAAGTAATAAAGTAGATATTCACTTTAATGGTACAGCTAATCGTCTGTATGGTGACGTTGCGCAGTCAGGGAACTCCAACTGGCACAACTTTGGTGGTGATCCTACACAAGGGTTCGAGGGAGATATTGATGAATTACGATTCTCGCCTGTACGTCGTACCAACGGTTGGATTGCAACTGAATACGCAAATCAATTAAGTCCGATTGGATTCTATGATGTATCTGCAGAGGAGCTCATTAGTGATGGTCGCAATTTACCAAGTACGTTACTATCGTTATCTGATTATGCCGAGACGTATGAAGAACAAAATCCAACCCGTGAAAATCAAAATCTGATTGTTGTTGGTAATGATGCTGAGTGGGATTTTGTTCTGCAAAATAATCTCGGACTACCAAATACAAATTATTGTTTCCGTATGGTATACGACGATGGTGCGCTTTTGAGTACCTATGATCGATATCCACGATTAATCACCAATGCACCCCCGCTTGAACCCGACTTATTTGCACCGTTTGACAACGAACAGCTAGCGTCGACCTCACCATGGTTTGAATTTGCAGTTGCCGATCAACTCGATGACGATGTGTCCTATGAAATTGTTGTTGATAATAACCCCGACTTTAGTTCGCCGGAAATCACCCGTGAATCTACTGCTGATTTTTCTCAATTTGAAAACCTTTCAGCACCAGCTGAGCGAGGTATTTATACACCAGGACAAATTATCAGATTCATCCCGAGTGTGGCCTTGGCTAATAACACCACATACTATTGGCGGGTGCGGGCTCGTGATGACAATGGATCTGGTGCGTACGGCCCATGGTCAGACGGTGATAGTTTTACAGTGAATACGGCAACGATAATCACAACTTGGTTCCAAACAACCCAAGCGCAGTTTGATACTAATGATCTACAAAACACGGTGGCGACAGTGTCTGATGATGTGAGGATAGCCCCAACGTTAACGAGTGGTACAACGACTGGAACCGCTATTCGCTTTGCCGATGTTGATACTGGCAATGCGTGGGGGGAATTATTATTTGCACAAGATGAACCTTCTGGAGATATTAAGTACTCAATTGAATACTTAATATCGGGTAATGAATGGGCATTGATTCCAGATACTGATTTGGCTGGAAATAGCACTGGGTTTGATAGCTCAGGGGTATCTTTGGCGAATCTTAGTCCAATTACCTACCACACCATCCGTATTCGAGCATCCTTTTCAGGTACGGATAGTCAACCTCGGTTGCAAAGCTGGTCAATTACGTGGGGAAAGCGGATTGAAACACCGACCGTTCAATCACCATTTGATAATGCAAAAGTTAACACGACAGTCCCTCGGTTACTGTTTTCAACTACCGATCCACAAGCTGACAACTTAGAGTATGAAGTACAGGTATCACAGAGTTCAGATTTTGGTGTAGCGGTGACGTACCTCTCTGCCGTAGACAGTGGATTCACAAATCAAGTAACGCCGGCAGACCTTACTCCGTTTACTTCCGGCGAACAAATTGAATATGAGTTCCAAACTAGTCTTACCGACGGTGTGACGTACTGGTATCGGGTACGGGCGAGAGACCCGTTGCCAGGAGAAAACGCCTACTCTGACTGGAGTAATGCTCGA
This sequence comes from Minisyncoccia bacterium, assembly GCA_041738755.1. Classification (GTDB taxonomy): domain Bacteria; phylum Patescibacteriota; class Minisyncoccia; order Phycocordibacterales; family UBA918; genus OLB19. The sequence continues at coordinate 103,324 of JBGSPE010000005.1, forward strand.
AGCTTTACGGTAGATACTACAGCTACTGTTTCTACCTGGCATCAGACTACCGGCGATCAATTTGCCACAGGTCAGACTGAAAATGCAGAATTCCTTACTACTGAAGTGGGTGTAACAAGCGTGATTCGTGGGGCCATGGTTGCTTATGGTGAATCTACTTCGCTCAATCCTCGATATCGACTATGGGATGGTGAAGCTTGGAGTGATCCACAAACTGCTGAAAGTATCGATGCGCTGGTAGAGTGGGCTGAGGTAAAAGCTGGGGTAACCCGCAACGAATATGCACTGGGAACACTTGGTAATGATGGTGATGTAAATGTTCAAATCTTTAACGTCAACTCAGGTACGTGGGGTAATCAAGTAGAGCTCTCCACTACCATCGCAAATACAGGATATCGATCAATGGATATAACATACGAGACTATATCCGGCGAACTGATGGCCGTTTCTTGTGAAGGAGATGATGCTGTGTATCGACTCTGGGATGGTTCTAACTGGACAGCATCTACAACCATAAGCCTCACAAAAGCAGCAGCCTGTGAGTATATCGAGCTGTCCTCTGACCCGACCTCGAACGAAATTATTGCTGTTTTCCGACATCTAAATACTGGTAGTCCCGACTATGAAGTATTGGTTTGGAATGGTTCGTCGTGGGGTAACTCAATTACATTGGGGGATTACTCAGAAGCAGAAAATGAAGGTATTGCAATTGAATACGAAGCATCAGGAGACCAAGCTGTAGTCGTGATTACCAACGGTAATAACCCAAGTTTCTTCTATAATACCTGGAATGGTTCAGCGTGGTCTGGGACATTGACACAGGCCCTGCAAAATGACTTTGAAAGTGGCGTTTTGAAGAAAAATCCACTCAGTGATGAAATGGCACTCTGCTACATCGATGACGAAAGTGATCTTGGGACGGTGTTTTGGGATGGTGCTGCATGGGACACGTTCTTAGAGCACGAACAGACAGCTAATAGTAAAGATGGTGGGCGACCTGTCAGTTGTGAATTTGAAACCACGCCCGGGAGAGAAGGGTATTTGATGATTCCGTATTCTGATACTGTAGCAACAAACTACACCGTCTATGCCACCTCGTCATACTCTGGTGAGCTTCCAATTGGTACCATTACTGACACCTGGACGACTCAAACTGTTAGGACTGCAGATGGTTTAATTCTTGGCGTCTTCTTACAGGACGAAGGCCTTGCTCCAGCTGACCGTTACGAGTTTGCGTATTGGAACGGAACGGATTGGTTGGGTCAAGAAACACTCAGCACCGTCCCATCAGTTACAGGTACTCCATTTCATGACTCTATTGGGGTGGCGGCACAAATTTTCCCAAGTGTCACTAATGCCTCGATTCTTTCAACGGCTATTAATTTTGAAGATGGAGGAAGTCCTCGCTTTGAAGATATCTCTTTCAGTGACGCAACACCAGGAGCTAGTAGTATTGAATATCGAGTGTATTACGAATCCACCCCTGGGGTATTTTCACTTATCTCTGACAGTGCTTTGCCTGGTAACTCGGTTGGTTTTTCTGCAGGTACTGTTGATATATCAACGCTCGACACTGATATTTATTCTGTTTTGAAACTAGAAGCTACACTTCTGTGCGATAGTGGCGATTGTCCAACCCTTGAAGAATGGACTATCCGGTGGTCAGAGGGAGTGAGTGTCTCAGGACTAGCATTTGCTTATGACCAAACAACTCCTTTAACCGAAGGAACGGTAGCTATTGCGGTGAATGGTGTGTTACAAGTCGGTAAGACGGCAGAAATCTCTGCGAGTACCGGAGTACAGGAGGTTGCGTTTACTTCCGCTGGGAGCAGTACTTGGGCGGTGCCAGCCGGAGTCACTGATCTTACTGTAAAAGCGTGGGGGGCTGGCGGTGGTGGCGGAGGGGGTGGTATAGCTGATTCAGGAGCAGCCGGTGGCGGTGGCGGATTTGTCACAGGTACAGTGCCAGTTACTCCACTGGAAAACCTTACGGTGTTTGTTGGCGGTGGTGGACAAGCAGGGTTGTCCGGATCTCCGGCAGGCGCCGCCGGCGGTGGAGGATTTTCAGGAGTATTCAGAACGAGCACACCACTTACAGTGGCTGGTGGTGGTGGAGGTGGTGGGGCTGGTTCTGGTGGAATTAGCTACGCTGGAGTTGGTACGGCGTGTACCGTCTCAGGAGCAAGTTGTACCCCGACAATTCCAGGTGGCACAGCAGAGCATGATGTACTTGTGGCAGTAGTCCATTCTCGAACTGACACAGCGCACACCTGTACCACGAACTGCGCTGGCTGGACAGAGTTTTCATCTCAGGCCGGTGGTAATGGACGTCTGTCTGTGTGGTATCTCAGACGGGGTGCAGGAGCTCCGGCAAACCCTACTTTTGCTGGTCCAGCAACTGAAAGTTACACCGCTCGAATTTGGTCATTCCGCGGAGTGGCACGAAGCGGTAATCCGTTTGATGTTATAAGTGCAAACACAACCCAAGCAGCTACCAACCCATTTGTTGGAGCAAGTCTTACCAGTACACTCGATAATGTAATGAGTGTATTTGTGGGAGGTACACTTGATGATAATACGTGGGGACCAGCAGGAGGTACTTGTACAGTTCCAACTGGAGTGGACGCAAACTTTTACGCAGCTAATCTCAACGGATCTGATAACTCTATTTTCCTCTGTTACAACAACCACCCAACCAATACCGCCGGACCACTTGGTGTACCAACTATGACCCAAGTTGCGAACGCAACTGATGTCGGGCGTTGGTTTACGTTTGCGCTCCGACCAGATTACACCGCACAACAAGCGGCGGGTCTTGGTGGTCCTGGAGGGGGACTCATTGGTATAACTGCAAGTTCCTCCGGCGCCGCAGCTGGGGGTAGTGGTGGAACGCAAAGTGGTGGTGGAACCGGTAGTGGTGGAGCATCGTCCGGTAGTTCGCTCGTTGGTGGATCTGGGGGTTCTGGCACTAGCGGTGGAGTAGGCGGAGTTGGTGGAATTAACGGTGGCGGAGCCGGTGGTTCGGGTGCAGGCGCAACCGCGCAAGCAGGCGGAGGTGGAGCCGGTGCGGGATATTTTGGTGGTGGCGGTGGCGCAAGCGCTAACTCAAATGCTGTTTCAGGTGCCGGTGGCGGAGGAGGTTCTTCATATGTTGTAACGGGAGCGAGCGCAACTTCAACTCAGTCTGGCAATGGCGTAACTCCTGGTGGTGCTGCCGATCCTCGCTATCTCCTTGGATCCGCTATCGGTGGGGCAGGAGGCGCAACATCTAGCGATGGAGTCGCTGGAACTAATGGTCGAGTAGTCGTGAGTTGGATTGGTAGTACTACCCCAGGTGTCTGGTCAATTCCAAATATTAATGTTGAAGCTGGAGATGTTATTACGGTGTTCGTTACCGGTGCTGATGGTGCGCGTGAGGCTGTCGCAGTTACGCAGTACAACGGAGCTGGCGACGTCACTGGTATGCAATTGAGCGAACGAACACTCACGCTTGGTTCAGCGGATAACCCAATCCTCAGTAATCCTGAAATCGGCCTCTATGAATTTGATGACAACGAAGACGTGTTCTTCGGTGTTAATGCTGGAAATGAACTACAACTTTGTGAAGATACAACCTGTTTGGATGCACGTTTGCGGATTCTTTCTGGGACAACCTATGAACCACAAACCAATGGTCGAGTCGTAAATTTTGAAAATACCGGTACGTTCAGTCCCGGGACTACCACCCTTCGAGTGTCTGGTTCGTGGAAACAAAACGGGATATTTACTACCGCAGCATCTACCGTTATCTTTACCGCAACAACCTCAAGTTACACACTTGAAAATGCAACTTCATCGTTTTCATTCTTTAATGTTACGTTCGGAGAAACATCCAGTGTTGCCACTTGGAACATTACTAAACCACTACAAGCTCTTGGCACGTTTGCAATTGATAGAGGTACATTGAATCGTGGTACGTCGACTATTACAGTTGGTAATAATCTGCGTGTTGGGAATGGTGGCGTGGTAGTTGGTATTGGTACAACGACATTTACTGGTGGAGGAAGTTATGTCTGGACTGATTTAAATGCCAGCTCAACTAATATTGGAAACGTTCTTATTGATGGTACGGCAAAGACTATTACGCTTGGTAGCGCTGTGTTAGCGCAAAGTATCACTATCGGGGCTGATGATACACTTAACGCCTCTGGTTCAAATTTCCCAATAACTGTACTTGGCTCATGGGTAAATAATAATTCGTTTATTCCGCAAGGGGGTACCGTTATATTTGCTGGTACTTCAACCACCGCAATAAATAGAGGTACCTCAGCGTTCAATAATCTTTCTTTCACAGGAGTGGGAGGTAGTTGGTCATTTACTACTCCGACACTTGCTCTAAACGGAACGCTAACTATCGCTACTGGTACCGTCACCCTACCAACAGGAACTACGACTATTGGACGATCATTTACTAATAGTGGCGGAACGTTTCTACATAACAATGGTGAGGTTCGGATGACGAGCACTGTCGCTGGACAAACAATTACGCAGCGAGCTGATAGCTTCTTCAACGCATTCTACGATCTTACCTTCAGCGGGTCGGGTGCCTGGGCATTCTCGGAAACAGCGGCCACAACAACTCGAAACATGAGTATTCAGTCAGGTACCGTGACGTTCCCAAGTGGTACCTTGACGGTTGGTGAAGATTTCCTCACGACTGGTACTGGTGCTTTTGCTCATAATAATGGGGAAGTCATATTCTTGGTGCAAGGTCCTGATACTGCCAGCGTTAATAATTCTTCATTTAATAATGTGCGGGTTCGAAATGGTGTTGCCTCGGCTACTTGGTATAACGACGCGTGGTTATATAGAGTGCCGGTAACTATTAATGAGTCACAAATTGATGGTGATCTTACTAACTTCCCGGTCTATGTAAACCTTGATGATTTTGGTACTCATTTCTTCACCAATGTGAAAGCCAATGGTGGTGATATTCGAGTGACGCAGGGTGATGGAGTGACAGAAGTACCTCGAGAATTAGTTTCTATTAACCCTGGTACTGGCGTAGGTGAACTTCATTTTAGAGCCAACTCAGTTTCTTCTTCAACCAATTCAACCTACTATATTTATTACGGTAATGCTGCAGCCAATGATTATGCGGTGACTGATCCGTTTGGAGCACGAAATGTATGGAGTAATGGCTATGCGCTCGTCACACACTTGAACGACTTAACAACAAGCACTATCCTCAACAGTGCGGGTACCATAAACGGAACCAAAACGAGCGCAAATAATCCATTGTTTGTAACGACAAGCTTTATCTACGGTGGACAGGACTTTAGTGCTGATGCAATTCAGTTTAATGGAGATATTATTGCCAGTGAGAGTCAATATAGTGTGTCACTCTGGTTCAATCCTGATAATCTTGGCGGCGGAAATGCTGAAGAACAGAGCTTTGGAGAATCACTCTATGCGGTGTCGGTTGCAGCGCCGTACCAATGGCTTACAACTGGGGGTACTGGTTTTCCGGGTGAGTTACGCCTTTGTGCCTTTGAAAATACTGCAACTGATTGTACGCCAACCAGTGGTGCCTCGCTCGTGAGTGGAAATTGGTATTACGCCTCTGTTAACGCCATTGGTGGAGGTAATACAACGGTTCGAATCAATGGAGTTGAACGGCTTTCCTATACAAATCAAAACAAAGGCGTAGTCAGTGACAACTTTACAATAGGAGATCTGCGCGCCGGTCGGAATATTAATTACGACGGTCGAATTGATGAGGTGCGCGTAGCAAATGTCACTCGAACCAACGCTTGGCAAGATGCTGAGTACAGAAACCATGCGACAACCACGAACTTCTATACAGCAGGAGCTGTCCAAACTAGTGGCGCGAGAACGTTTACTACCGTAAATACAAACATCCTTGGTAATCTTATCCTTGAAGATGGGGGTGACAGCGTGTTCCCAACTGGAGTTTTGGCGGTTGGTGGGTCATTCGATAACAACGCTAGTTTTGACGCCAATGGCGGAACGGTCCGCTTTAACTCAACTGCCGGAGCGGAAACTATTGCTGCGGGTAGTTCACCATTTGCGACGCTTGAATTTAACAATGCCGCTGGTACCTTTACGGTTACTGAACACGCTACCGCCACTGTTGCGATAAACCTCGTAAACGCAACATCGTTCACTCTGCAAAGTGGACAATCCCTAACGACGCTCGGTACCTTCACGAACGCCATTGTAAACGCTAATACCACCTGGACCGGTGCAACAGTGGTATTTGGCGGAAATAATGACATTACCACCAGTGCCAAAACCTACACGGGTGATAGCTACGGAACCATCAGAACACTTGGTACCACTACAGCAAGGTTCTGGAATTCAACCTCAACTGTCTACGACACAGTTGCCTCATCATCAATCTACTCACAAGACCATGCTGGGGTAGATGGAGATCTGTTTATCTTTGGTGACTACAGGAGGTCAGCTGGGTCAGAGTATTGGAGTCACGCTACTGACTTTGATGGGGCAAATATTGGAGGGACACCAAGACAAGTTGATGTACGATTTGAAAGTGGATCAACGTTCGTTCTGACAAATGCCTCGCTCTTCATGCAGGGAGCGACTTCAGCATCAACAACGGTCGCGGCCCAAAGTGGTGATTATACTATCACCGCAGCAAACGCAACGATTAACGCATCACTCTTTGAGGTTGCGCAAACAAATAGCTCTGGATTTTCACTGACAAGCTCAACAACACTAGCTCAATTTACCAATGGGTATTTCAATGTGACACCAGGACGGAGCGGAATCACCATCGATGCAACAACCGTGAACCAGAATCCAGGTGGTCAGTACTTTGGAATTAACTTCGCGACAACTACGGCGGGAGCAGCGACTAATGTGACGCTGACAGGAACACCAGCCAGCTTTGTTTGGTTCCGTAACGGCAGCGGTAATCTCTACGGAGAAGCGTTTGATGCGGGAGATGGTAACCCTGGTTCTATTCGATTTGATGATAGTTCATTTAATATCACTATTTCAGGAACTATCTATAGTGATGACGGAGTGACACCAATGGGTGCAGCAATTTGTGACAATGTAACACCGGTTGTGGCGGTGGCGGTTGATGGGGCTGTGGTGCAAACTGGTACCTGTAATAGTGCTAATGGTACGTACAGTATTCCAAATATAAATTATATTGGAGACGCTGACATTGCAGTGTACCTCGACACTAACCGACCAGGTACTTCAACCATAGCGCTCCGTAGTCAAACTTCCGGTGTTGGTACTACCAACGGAACGACCGGACAGTTTAGTGTTAATAAGCCAGCCTCAGTCACAAATGGTGATTACCTGGTTGTGATTATTGGTAAAGATGATACTCCAGGAATTACGCCACCGGCGGGTTGGACAGGGTACACCCAGGCTGGAACTACTGGAAACGTACGGCATACAGGAATTTGGTATAAGCGAGTCACCGATGCCACTTCTGAACCTGCTTCGTATACCTTTACTGGAGATGTGAACGAAGTATTCAGTTATTACTCAGCCGCTTTGATAGGTGTAAGTCCAAGTAATCCAGAAGATGTCTCCTTTGCTGGTCGGTGGCAGCAGGTACAAAATAGTGTTGCTCCGTCCGCTCCGTCACTGACAACGCAAACAACAAATTCATATGTCTTTAGTGCGTGGTATGTCGATAATGATAATGCGGTCACTATGCCGGGAGCACCATGGACAACTCGAACGGCAAATATTGTTTCGGGCGAAAATAATAATCTCTCCATCTCATCACAAGTGGTAGCTGCACCAGGTGCAACCGGTGGGGTGGCTATTACGGGCGTTGGTGGTACAGCTGAGACAAATATGGCGCAGTTTGCCTTTAGGCGAGATGTAGCAACAACAAGTTCAGTACGAGCAGTTACGGTTACTAAGACACCGTCGGCAAATATCACTAACTTTGATTTATACCAGTCACGCGTCATTGTACGGCACGAAGACGTGTCACCAATGACAATTGCTGATATGACAAAGTATCAATTCAGTAATGATTCAGATGTACAGTTTGTTGCTTCCTCAAGTCAACTTACGGTACTTCCTAATAATGAGTTGTTCGTCTGGAATAATAAGACTTTTGCACCAGGGGGTGATGTCACATTGACTGGAAATGGAAATAGCAATGGCTTCGAAGGAACGCTCCAGATTGGCTCAGGCGCAGCTTTTGTTGCTGCAGGATCACAAACGCACACGTTGGCTGGTCGATTTGTGATGAGAAATACCGGAAGCTTCACAGCCGCTTCTTCAACCGTTATATTCAACGCCTCAACAACCGGTAAGAGTATTACGGCTTCAACGACAGTGGCATTTAACGAATTGCAGTTCAACGGCACAGGCGGCGGATGGAATATAACAGCACCACTGACGGTTGCGCAAAATATCAATCTTGCTGCCGGAACTGTTACTGGTACCAGCAACATCACCATTCAAAATGGTTCCTTCTTTGGAAACGGTGTGCTTTCACTCGGTACGGGTACAACGACCATCAATCAAACCAATACCCTCGGTGGCACAACCCCGTGGACCTTTGCCAACCTCGTTTTGGGTAATGGTTCATCTATTGGGACAACCACTCCGGCCAGCACTGCCACAACTACTATCCTCGGTCGGTTAACCATCAGTCCAGCTCACTTCCTCAATGCGCAAAACAGCTCGTTTGATTTAGCGGGAACCGGTGTTGTCTTACAAGAGTCGGGTACCTTGCTTGAAGGCACCGGTACTATTCGTTACAGCGGGAACGGTGCGACAGTAGCGAATACCACGTACTACAATTTACTACTCGAAGCTGGCGCTGGTACTCCGACCTACGTGGCTGCCGGACCAGGTATCTTGGTACTCAATAACCTCACCGTGGGAGGAGTGGCTAATAGTACATTCAACCTCAGCACTAATAACGCGTCGCTTGATGTAAATGGAAACGTTACGATAGCTTCAAACGGTACTCTTATTGCAAGTGCGTCTGCACCACTCACGGCCGGAGGCTCATGGCAAAATAATGGAACCTTCACTGCTTCAAATGGAACAGTTACGTTTGATACTGCTACCTCAGCTACGGTTAATCCAGGTAATTCATCATTTGCAAACCTTAATCTTGCGGCACTTGGAGCAATAGCTATTACAAATAATGCAACGGCAACTGCAAACATAACTATTGCTTCAACAACATCATTTACTCAAAATAGCGGCACCACTTTGGCAATTGGTAATCGTCTTATTAATCAAACTGATGGTTCTAACACAACCTGGACTGGTAGTACCTTGTCACTTTATGGTGGTGGCCAGTACGAAGTGAATACAAAAACTGGGGTAGACAATTATGACGGTACACTGGTGGTAAGCGGCACCGCACAACCTCGTTTCTGGAATTCTAATTTTGGAACTGTCCAAAATAGCGGAGGGGGTTCAATCTACTCAATGAACCATGCAGGGAATAGTGGCGAGTTGTACATCTATGGAAATTACAATAATACGACCTACGCTGATCATTGGAGTTATGCAACTGACTTTGATGGAACAGTATTGGGTTCACCGCGACCTGCCTCCGTATTTGTGGCTGGTGGTAGTTCGGTAACGTATAGCAGTAGTAGTATCAGTGTCCAAGGAACATCGACCGCTACCACTACCATCCAAAACCAGGGGAGTGGCACATACGAATTATCACTTGAAGGAAATACAACAGCTACCTTGCGTTACGTCGCGCCTCGAAACCTGGCTGCAAGTGGTATTGAGTTCAGTGGTACCCCAACCATTGTCGATATTGCAAATGCTGATTTCTTTATTCAAACTAACAGTGCCTCAGCGCTCACTGTCGCTGGTTCAGTTATCAATGCTAATCCAGCCAAGAACCTTAATATCAACCGTTTTGAAGCAGCTGGCGGGGTGACTGGCGCAATCAACGTGACTGTCACTGGTTCGTCAGTGAGTTCATGGCGGTTTACCAATGAATACGGTAATCGAGCGGGTGAACTCTATGACGCTGACGCGGGAGATCCGGGTGAAATTGTATGGACCGACTCAGCTGCTCTGATTACTATCTCCGGAAGTGTGTTTAGTGATGAGGGAAGTAGTGTATCAAGTGTTTGTGACGGCTCGACACCAAACATTCGAATTGTGGTGGCGGGAGTAACTTCAGCTTCAACCACATGTAATGGTAGTGGAAATTATTCATTCACGAGTGTTGGATTCAATGCCAACGATTCAATCATCGTCTATATTAATGGTGAGGCAGAAAAAGCCGCTACCGTTACCTACGAACCGATTTCAAATATCACTAATATGGACCTGTATGAAAATCGAGTGATTGTTCGACATGAAGGAGCTACTCCAATTGCGATTGAAGAATTGGCAGTGTATGACAGCAGTGATGATGGTGATATACCGTTTACTGCCGACACTGTAGGAAGTCCAGATACACTCGTGCTACCAGCAAATCGAAAGTTGCTCGTTTGGAACAATAAACAATTTACTCCAAATGGTAATGTCACCATAACTGGTGGAGGTGGAAGTGCTGATTATGACGGTACACTAGAAGCTCGAGCGGGAGGTCAATTCATTGCTCAAAACAGCGAGACACATACCATTGGTGGAAGTCTTATCTTTGGCAGCGGCGCTGTATTTACCGGGGCCCAATCATCAGTCGTAATGACTACTGATGATGCAAGCCGAGTGATTGATGTAAACGGCGGTTCGTTCCACAATCTTTCAGTTACCGGTCCGGGTAGTCTAGCGGTGACAGATACAACACTAACGGTAAATAATAATTTCACGCAAACAAATGGTAGCCTAAGCTTCCCAACCGGAACAACAACTATTGGTAGCTCATTTATTGCCTCAGGTGGAGACTTTGATATCAATGGAAGTCCTCTGGTATTCACGAGTACGGTAACCGGGCGAACAGTCACGTTTGGTGATTCTGATGTAGCAAACGTAACCTTCGCTGGAGTTGGTGGTGCGTGGAATATCACTGATGTCAATGCTACTGCTACAGAGTCAGTTGTAATCAATGCTGGTGCGGTAACGCTTCCAAGTGGAACCCTCACCATTGGCGGTGACTTTAATAATGCCAGTGGAACTATTGCGCACAATACGAGTGAACTCGTCTTCACGAGTCCTAACCCACAAATACTGCGGGCCCGTGGCTCTGATTTACATAGCGTCAGGCAAGCTGGGGTTGGTGCACTAACGATGACTGATACCAATGCGACGCTACTCGGAAGTTTGATAATCTCAGCTGGTTCGGTCAATCTCGCAACGGGAACACTGGCAGTTGGAGGCTCACTCATCTCTGTTGGCGGTACGTTTGAAAGTGCCACTGGCACGGTCTTGTTCAATGGTGTGACGAGCGGACTTACCATTAATCCTGGCCAAAGTGATTTCTACAATGTACAGATTGGTGCTCCAAGTGGTGGGTATACACTCTCAAGCGCTACTACCACGAACAACTTCACGTTGGCTTCGGTTAATAATTTTACGCTTAGCCCGACTAATGTCTTACGAGTTGAGGGAGTCTTTACAAATACTGCAGTGGGCGCTAATACCACTTGGACTGGTTCGACGTTGGTACTTGGTTCGGGTACCTCATATAGTGTAAACACTCGAATTAGTACTGGTGATTTCTATGAAAATCTTATCCTTGCTAATAATACCGACGTACGCTTCTGGTACTCACAAGCGACTACGACAACTGTTGCCTCAAGTGCATCACTCTATTCACAAGACCATGCCAATGTAAACGGAGCACTCAATGTGTACGGAGATTTCGTTATTAGTACAACCACTGAGTACTGGAGTTACGCAACTGACTTTGATGGTACACCGCTTGGTGGCTCACCTCGAAAAGTAACCGTACGAATTGCCGGCAATGCTACCACCACAATGCAAAGCGGTGGGCTACAGATTGTGGGTGGTAGTGGTAATACAACAGATATAAATAATCAAGGAAGTGGGCAATATAATTTCGTAGTTACTGGGGGAACCTTCAACGCCAATCAGTACAGCTTCGCTAATCTATCTCTCCAAGGTCTTCAATTTACCGGTCTCCCAACCATCACCGACCTATCCAATGGATATTATGAAATTGCCGCTGATACTGGTTCACTTATCACGCTGTCTTCAACGACGTTGAACGCTAATGCATCAAAGGTCTTCAATAATGTTGGATTCAATGCAGTTGGACCATTAACTGGCTTTAACGTAAACCTGGTCGGTGTAACTGATAACGCCTGGAGGTTCACCAATGCGTACGGCAATATTGGCAATGAAGGATTTGACGTCGATGGTTTGGATGCCTGTGGTTCAATACGGTTTGATGACAGTGCCTGTCTCTTGACTGAACAAACAAACTACCGCTGGCGCAATGATGATGGAGGTGCCGGAGTACCTGATAGCGAATGGTTTAATACAGACTGGGATCTTCGAAAGCGAGTGAGAATTACTAACCCAGTCAACCAGACCTATAGCAGCACCTCTGTGAAGATTGCGGTCGCGTATGAAAGTGACATGCTTTCAAACTTCAGTGACCTTCGCTTTACTGCTGGTGACGGCATTACCCCGATTCCATATTGGATTGAACGATTTACAGCCAGTACTGACGCTACCGTTTGGGTAAAGGTTCCAACCTTACCAGCTAATGGGCAAGCGGTCGTACACATGTATTACGGTAACGCTGCCGCCACAACTACTACCAGTAATGGTGCTGCGGTATTCAATGCGTTTGAAGATTTTGAACGGACGCCGCTTTCTGGCTACACCGGGGACACGGGACTATTCCAAACCGATACAGCGCCCGTGTTTGGCGGAACCTATGCCCTTGAGGCATCCAATAAGAACGGTAAGACAACCGATGGTATTTTCCGCTTTGACCGAACTGTTGCTCAAGGAGAGATTATTCGCTACATGCAGTACGTTGATATTGTTGCGGGTAGTGGTGATGAGGCGTGTACCTTGTTTGGTGTACAGTCACCCGGAACGACAAATGAAAACTACGCAGTGTGTCTTGAACAGTTTGGTACTGACCGAATTGCACTCTCCAAAGATGTCGAAAATAATGACACCTCAGGAACCGTATTGGCTTCTAAAAACGTTACCTACAGTACTGGTTGGTACGAGGTTGAAATTGACTGGCTCACAAACGACACTATTAACGTGGCGCTCTATAACCCAGCGGGAGTTTTGACTGCAACCACTTCAGCTACTGATGCGTCATACACCTCAGGAGGAATCGGCTTTGCGTTCTGGTTCAATTACGGTGCTTGGGATAGTTACACCTCACGTGTGCGTACTGGACTTCCACCTGAAGTATTCATTGGTGCGCCACAAGGCAGAGGCGGTGCAACCTGGCGTTCAGCCCTTAATACTCCAGCTGGTGGCGTACCAGGTGAGACGTTGCGTCTGCGTATGGCGATTGAAAATTCAGGTCTTGAAGTGACGCAATCGTATCAACTTGAATATGCTCCGAAGGGCGCAGCTCCAAGTTGTGAAGCTGTCCTTCCGAGTGCCTACGAACCAGTTCCAAATCAAGCAAGTTGTGGAAGCTCTCCGGTCTGTATGCAGTCGAGTACACAGTTTGCAAGTGGCGACGCGACGACCGACTTACTCTTAGGAACCAACGGTGACTTTGTGTCTGGTGAACTAATAGAAAGTCCAAATTCAATCACCAGCGCTTTGGTTGTTGATCAGTTCTTCTTTACTGAACTTGAGTATGCTGTAACGCCAACTATTAACGCCGCAGATGCCTATTGTTTCCGAGCTACCAACAACGGTACGCCACTTGACTTCTATAGCCGTATTCCAGAACTCGGCCTGCAGTTTGATCCATTTGTTAATCCTGTCGACTTTAATAACGGAATGGATATCAATAATCTTACCCCTGGTACCACGACGAGAATTTACGCCTCGAGTACGGTGACAGACTTCAACGGCTTTACTGATTTGGTATCTGCTACCGCTACGGTATTTCGAACTGGAGTGGGAGCGATTTGTACACCTGATAATAATAATTGTTACGTTGAAACTACTGATACCAGTTGTAGTTTTACTCAGTGTTCAGATAATAGCTGTGAGTTAGTCTGTGCCATTGATATCTTCTTCCACGCTGATCCAACTGATACCGGAACATACCTAGGCGAAGAGTGGTTTGCCTTCTTGGAAGTAAGAGATGCTGCCGGTACGTTGGGCTTTAATGATAGTCAAAACGGGCTCCAGTTATTATCGGTTCGAGCAATTGATGTTGTTGGTTCAATTGATTACGGAGCCTTGGCAGTAAATGAAGATACCGGTGCCTTTAACCCATCAACCTCAATCATTAACCTCGGTAATGTACCTGTTAATATCGATGTACAAGGAACTGACTTAACTGATGGAGCGAGTTCGTTTATCCCGGCTGAACAACAGAAATTTGCGACCTCGACATTTAACTATTCACTCTGTGGTTCAAGTTGTGGCGTTGTTTCGGCTGATACACCAGTACCAATTGATGTTGACTTGATAAAGCCAACTGCTGTAACACCACCAATCAGCGATGAGGTGTATTGGGGAATTGCCATTCCGGTCGGGACCAATAGTGTGGCTCACCAAGGAATTAACGTCTTTACCCCAATCAGTCCGTAGAGTAGTGGTATGATACAACTATCTATGAAAGCAGTAGCCGCCTTTGTTCTTGGAGTTTCGCTCGCCGTTGGTGGTTCGGTGTGGGCTCAATCTTCAGATCGGGAAGCGCCAGAGATTAGTAATGTACAAATTTCAGAGGTTAATGAAACTGAAGTGACCATTACCTGGGAGACTGATGAAGAGGCAGATTCACTTATCAACTACGGACTACAACCTGATTACGGTATTTTGCGTGTGCCAGTGGCCGACCGAACCAGCCACACCATGAAAATTGAAAATCTCGAACCAGGCCGAGTATATTATTTTAGAGTTGGTTCAAGTGACCTCAATGGTAACCAAGGTATTTCGGCCGACTATCGAGTTCAGACTTCAGGCACACCTCAGACCGGTGATGGGCAGGGGACTGGTGAGTCTGACGGTGAAGGTGCCGGTGAGGGGGCCGATGAACTCCAAGGTGAAGGTAATCTTGGTCAATCACCAACCACCAATCGAATTATTGAACAGATTAATCAGATAACAAGCCCGGAAGAACTGCAAGAGATTTTAAATGAGACCGTAAAAGCGATTGAAGGTATCACCGAAGACCTCACCATTATCGGACCTCCGACCGTAATTCCTGAAACTACTACGGCGGAAATTCGGTGGGTGACTGACCGTGAAGCTACGTCTGAAGTATTTTTCTCCCCGACAGATAGTTTTGACGGAACAACATATCAATTCAATCAGGTTTCAACTGCCGGCAATACCACCGAACACGAAATCCAGTTAATTGGTCTTAATGCCTTTACGGACTACAGTTTCAAAGTTCAGTCGACTGATACGTTTGGAATTACTGGAGAAAGTCGTAATTTTACCTTTAAAACAAAAGCCTCAGCCCCTGATATTCGAAATCTGCGGGTGGTAAAGGTGGAAGAGAACGCTGCTACGTTGGCTTGGGAAACCTCAGTACCAGCTAAGGCGCTGGTGGAATACCAAGATCAAACCACCGGTGCTCAAAGTTCAGTGGGGCGTCCAACACTTGCCACTACGCACCAAATGCGCCTGGCTGACCTTACGCTTGGAACACGCTATGTAGCGTTTGTGACTTCTGAGAACTCTGGTGGTGACCGGGTACGGAGTCAGCCAATTCAATTTATTACCGTCCGAGACATTGCTCCGCCTATCATCACAAATGTTACTAATGAATCAACCCTGTTCCCGGGGAGCGAATCACGAATACAAACCATTATCGAATGGGATACCGACGAACCGGCCAGTTGTCTCATGACCTATCAAGAGGGAGTGGCGGGAGGAACTGAGCCATTTACGATTGAAAAGGAGCAAGTCCAGTACAATACGAATCATGTAGAGGTAGTCGTAGATTTTGCACCAGCAACGGTCTACCAATTTTTCTTGAATTGTGAAGACGAAGCGGGAAATGAAATCCAATCAGAAAACTTTGTACTCTTCACTCCAATTCAAGAAAAAAATATCATTGACTTGATTATTGAAAACTTTGAAAGTACCTTCGGTTGGGTTAAGAACATTGGTGTGTAGTCATGTATAGTGTGGAAGACTACAAAAGAGACCTTCAATTAATGTCATAATACTTTTATGGCCAAACCGCTTATCGTCTGTCGGGATCTTTCGATTATTTACAACAAAGGTAAATCGAATGAGTTCCGAGCCTTGCAGGGGGTTAATACTGATATTTTTGAGGGAGAGTATATTATTCTCTTTGGTGCGTCGGGCTCCGGGAAGTCTACGTTGATGTATTCCATCCAAGGATCACTTCCTCCTGGAGACGGAACCTTACTCATTCAAGGTGATGATATTTATTCGTACCCTCCCGCTGAGCGTGTCTATTTCCAACGGTATGTGATGGGGATTATTTTCCAATCGTTTAACTTGATTGGATCTTTGTCGGTCCTTGATAACGTAGCGTTACCGATGATTTTCTGTAACGTCGAGAAGACGGCTAGAAATAGACGAGCACAGTCACTCCTTGATCGGTTTGGAGTAGGGCATGTCTCACACAAAATCCCTGCCATGCTTTCAGGAGGTCAGCAACAACGTGTATCAGTGGCTCGTTCGATGGTTAATGATCCAAGAATTCTTTTAGCCGATGAGCCGACCGGTAACCTCGACTCGGTTTCAACGCAGCAGGTAATGGACAAAATTGACGAGATTAACACCTTTGATAGGCGAACCATTATCATGGTGTCGCACAATGCTGCGCACTTGAGTTACGCGCACCGGGTATATTATTTGAAAGACGGATTTATTGTACGTGAAGTTGTTAATCCGCAGCGTAAACAAATTAAGCCAGTACGAGAAGGGGAGACGATTGTAACCGAGCTTGAACAGCTCGCTCGACTCTTTCCGTATGACTCCGTAGAAACCCTGCGGGTTAAGAGTATGGTTAATTTTTTGACGCAAGATTATACCTTCGACCAGATTATGAGACTTGAGCACGCCATGTCACTCTTCTTGCAGGGAAAGATTGATCGGGACGCAATGATAAAAAGTTTAGTACTACCACTTGAGCGCGGTGGAGTAGAGATTAATGAAACTGAAGCTCGGCGAATGGCATCAGTGGCTGAAAAGATGATTAGTCATGCCGATGATATTCGTCGCTTCAGAGCTCGAAAAGATAATAACAATATCTTCTTTACCCAGCACAAATTGGCCGAGCGACTGCGAGACCACCTGACACATTTGTATCGAATCAAACTCTCCAAAGATCAGGACGAAAATCTCGTCGAGATGATAGCTGACCGAGTTACGGGGGTGATTGAAGAAGATGAGTTTAATATGCGTCTTATGCAAGGTATCAAAGCCGGTGGGTTAGGTTTCTCTGATAAAGAAGCGGATGAACTGACACGATATTTTGAGAAGATAATCGCTCAAGGAGTTGATGTGAGTTACAAGAGTTAGTGATTAGTATATGAGAATACAAGATCTAGCCCAGCTTTCAACCAGAATGTTTAAAACGAATCCACTCCGTACGTGGCTGACAATTTTAGGTATGGGAGTAGGTACAGGGGCGGTGGTGGTTTTGGTGGGGCTAGGGTTTGGCTTGCAGCAGATTATTCTTGAACAGATTGTGTTTGGAGAAACACTGCTTTCTTTGGGAGTTTCTTCAACTGGAGCGCAAGGTCTCTCACTGACGCCTGATACGGTTACCCAGTTTGAAAGTAATCCGGCGGTTCTTGATGCTGCGCCGCTCGCTCGCTTCCCAGCACTTATAACCTATAAGGGATTAACGGGAAATGTATTCGTACAGGGGGTTGAGCCGCCCTACCTACGGTACGCAGGAGTGACAGCTGAAGTTGGAGAGGTCTTCTTGGAAGAGGATGCTGGTGATACTAGTAGCATTATGTTGTCGCCAGCCGTTCTTAAGCTGTTCGGGATTGAGGATACAGAAATTGCAAATTTTATTGGAGAGCGCGTTTCGATTCGTCTGCTTGTACCGGCTGATGATGGAACAGAAAATGTTAACGAGATTATTATTGATAAAGAATACACCGTAAAGGGAGTCACCAAAGAACAAGGGGTGTTAAACGCCATGATGATGCTTCCAGAATTACGTAATTACGTTGGTATTGAAGAATACGAACGAATTCAAGTACGGGTTGATACCAATGAAAACTTGCCGCTCGTTGAAGAGCAGTTAATTGAAGAAGGCTATCGTGTGACGGCGCTTTCAAAGACGGTTGAACAAGCATCACAAATTTTCCAAGGAATTCAGGCCGTGCTGGCGACGTTTGGCGGTATAGCGTTACTCGTATCTGCGATTGGTATGTTCAACACCATGACTGTGACATTGCTTGAGCGAACGAAAGAGATTGGAATTATGCGTACCATTGGTGCGTCACCAAACGACGTTAAGTACCTCTTCGTATCTGAGTCAGTAGTTGTAGGGTTTATGGGGGGAGTGACTGGTATCGCTATGGGGGTCACCTTTGGAGTAGCGATAAATATTTTCCTCAACGTGCTGGCTGGGCAGTTTGGTGGACAGGCAGTATCACTCTTTTCATTTCCCCTTAACTTTTTGCTCTTCATCGCAATCTTTTCGGCTGGGGTAGGGTACCTGACGGGTATTTTTCCAGCCAGACGAGCTTCAACCCTCAATCCACTTGATGCGATTAGGTATGAATAAGATGTGTATATGTGTGTATAACTATGTGCATATACGAAACGTTTTTAGGTAAAATAGTAGTAAACAAAAGTTATTTATAAATTATTATTATGTTGTACAACAAAACGGAGCTTCCAAATTTAATGAACACTGCAGGAAAGATAACCATTACTACCGCTATAGCCGGCGTTGTCGTGTTTGCCTTTGCTCTTATGTTTGACGTCGGTACTACCGAACTGAGTCGAGTATCAGCTCAAACAGCGTCTACTACACTGACGGTGCTCAATACACCTCCAGCATTTGTGGTGAATGCCTATGAGGTAATTGAGTCATCAACCACCACTCCAACCAACTCCGGTGACGTCGTTCAGTGGGCAGCTGTAGCAAACGATAGTAACGGTGCCCCATACTTCCTCCTTGTCTGTGACACCAACGCGACACCAACCGCTCGAGCTGCTGCTGATATCGGTTCACTTGGGACAAACCCTCCAGTTTGTAGTTCAACTAGTACCGTACAGTGGGGTGTGTCAGCCGCTACTCCAAGCGATGCCTTGGCGACAGTTTCAACTACCACAACCGAGGGCTTTGCTGAGTCCAACAACTGGTACGCCTGGGTATGTGACGATGATCCTTTCAATCCGCGATGTAATAACATTCCCGTTCAAGGCTTCAGTGCCACCAACTCCTCTCCGTTTTATGTAAACCACCGACCAGTATTCTCTGCCTTTGGGAACAACGGTCCAGTTGACCCGGGAGGAACTCTCACCTTCACTTCGACTTCATCAGATCCGGACGTAGTGACTAGCCCCGACACCATCAGACTAGTCGTGTGTTCATCACCAACTGAATACAACATCACTACCAATAACTGTAACTCTGGATTTGGTATTGCTTCAAGCACCGTCGGCGTAACTACCGACGCCTCAGCCCAAGCGGTTATGGCGGCTATCATGCAAGACGATGACTACCCAGCCTACGGATTTATTGTTGACCAACACGGACATGAAGCTGCAGCCAACGGAATTAATGAAGATTTCACCGTAAACAACGTCGCGCCAGTGGTACTTGGTGGTGACATCATTCTCAACGATGTTGATGATTTACTGCTAACTGTAGAAGGTGGTGAGACTACTGGATTCACACTAGAGTTCACCGTCACCGATGCAAACAGTTGTCAAAACGCTCTGGGTGGAGCTGAAATTACTGGTTATGCTGCCTCAGTGTTCCGTAGCAGTATTGGAAGTAGTACCTGCAATGGTCTAACTGGAGTCTATAATCCAAACAACTGTTACCCAAGTAACGCTGCTACTACAACTTGGAACCTCTCATGTACACCATCTGCCTGTGGCGGTCCTACGACTAATAACATTGAGTACTCATGTACCTTCCCACTGTGGTTTGTGGCTGACCCGACTGACGAAGCAAACACTGATATTCCTGCAATTCTCGGTAATGATAGTTGGTCAGCTGCAGTTGGAGGGATTGACGATAACGCCTTGATCGGAGTCATCGCTACCTCAACCGGTGTCAAAAACCTCATCAGTTTGACGGCCCTCGACCTTCTTTCTGCTGAAATTCCCTACGGCTCACTTGAACCTGGCGAAAACACTGGGACACTTGATGCAACTACTATCGTTCGTTCGGTAGGAAACACTGGTCTTGACCAAGAGTTGCGAGGAACGTCTATGTGTGGAGGATTTACTGTACTTGTACCTTGTGCTCCAAACCCTGCAGCAACCATTCCTGAAGACCAACAACAGTTCTCAACTACAAGTCTGGCCTACAATAGTCCACTTGCCTTATCACTTTCTTCAACAACAGATACTGAGCTTGAGTTAAACGTTGCTAAGTCAATCAGTACCTCAACACCGAACTCAGGTACTACCTACTGGGGAATCGAGGTACCACTTTCTATCACGCTCGCCGGGGCATACTCTGGACTTAACACGTTCACTGCGGTGACAGCTGAAGCGGCTGACTGGGGTTACTAGAAGAACATATATTAGGACACATAAATAGTCGACAATAACCACTGTTATCCAGCAGTGGTTATTGATTTTTTAGACTAAGTTACGGATAATTAGTGAACGTCTCCATGGGGGTATTTTTATACAAATCATTACTGGGAGTATTGCTAGTCGCGGTCTTTTTTATAAGCACTGGTGCTCAGTTTGTGCATGCTGGTTTTGGTATTACACCACCCTATGTGAGTAACACGAGTCTCACCAGGAACTCTATCTATGAGCAGCAAATCCTGCTTGTGCGTGGTGATCCTAATACGGCGCAAAATGCTGAAATTGTGGTTGATGCGCCTGAGATTGCTTCATGGATTGAAGTCATTGAAGGTGACGTTATCAGTCTTCCTCGCGGTGAACAAAAGGTTCCTATGACGGTACGGGTTACGGTACCAGCTGATGCTGAGTTCAAGACGTACCAAGGTTCTATTCGAATTCGAACGGTACCCGAAAGTGGTGAGGTAACTCAAGGAGCCGTAAATATTTCCCTAGGAGCCCTCGTCGATATTGATTTGACTGTTATTGATAGAGAAATTAAAGACTTTAGATTACGACGGGTATCTGTGGATGAACTAAATGAGGGAACGAAATTCTTGTGGTTGTTTTTCCCAGGAAAAGTTCGCTTTGATATGGCTGTAGAAAATATTGGAAACGTTGATGTTGCCCCATCAAAAGTTGACCTCAGAATCTATGATAGATCAGGAAAAGTATTGCTCGAAGAAACAGATAATATTGGGAGAGTAAAACGCATTAAACCGTACGCAACTGAAACCGTCACTGCCAACATTCCAACCAGACTACCAGCAGGGAGTTACATTGCTCGTTACCGAGTTTACAATGATGATGAAGTCAAACAAGAAGGTGACTTGAGTATGAATATCCGTCCAGCTGGTACGCTTGAAACCGCTGGCTTTGGGTTCATTGGTTTATCAATGGCGCACAAAATATCAATCCTTCTCCCAATCTTCTCTCTTATAATTGCCGGACTGTACCTCTATCGTTCTCTACGGTCTAAACGACGACGAGGTTCTTAGTCTATGCCCTTATTACTAATCATTGTACTTTTAGGCGCAACGGCTGTATTTCCTTCGACACTCACTGCACAGTCATTTGCGACCACTACGTTGAGCCTCAGTATCTGCGGTAACTTAATTGTAGATGATGGCGAGCAGTGTGATATTCCGGGTGAGACGGGTCAGTACAGTCAAACCATTGTCGGTCGACAATGCACCGCCGAATGTAACTTTGGACCGTATTGTGGTGATGGTATTTTACAGACTGTCTTTGGCGAGACGTGTGATGATGGTAACAACGAAAACGGTGACTTCTGTTCCGCTATCTGTGCTATAGAGCCAGCTGGTTCCGGTGGTGGAGGGTCTTCCGGCGGAGGGTCTGGCGGCGGTGGAGGGAGTAATCGTGAGCAAGGTGAGACTCAGGTAAATATCCGCGGTCGTGCCTATCCATCAAGAACAATAAACTTTTTACTTGATTCTGAATCGGTTGGTTCGGTTCAATCAAATAGTACAGGAGCTTTTGAATTCACTACTGAAGCTTCGCCTGGTACAGCAACCCTCGGAATTTGGGCAAATGACAGTTCTGGTACCCGCTCTATCACGTTGAATAACACCTTCGATGTAACCCAAGGAGCAATCACTAATATTAATGGTGTCGTACTGCCGCCAACGATTAGAATCGCTAATCAAAATGTTGATCCTGGGACACCGGTGATTGTCTCTGGGCAATCAGTTCCAAATGCTACCGTTGAATTAAACGTTGACAATAGTGCAATCATTGAGACAACCACGGCCGGAGCCAACGGACAGTGGAGTATTACCTTGGCTGGCGGTCGTTTGTCAGTAGCAGCCCACACCTTACGAGCGCGTACCATAACCGGCACAGCTCCGACTACGATACAATCGAGTTTTAGTAATTCACTACAGGTGTTTGTTGGTGTTGATGGTCAAGCTAGTACACCGTCTGACTTGAGTCGTGATGGTCGGGTAAATCTTACCGACTTCTCAATACTTATTTTTTGGTGGCAGACAAATGGAGGAGATTCTGACCCGCCGGCTGATATCAATGGCAACGGAAGAGTTAGTCTCGAAGACTTCTCGATCCTTTTGTTTAATTGGTCGGGTTAAAATTTGTATTTTTAGTCATGATTTAGTTCTCGGTTCCAGGAATCTACTTTAGGAAAGAAGCAGATTCGGAACTGACCTAGATTTAAAAAGCATTTGCGATTATTAAATCGGAAATGCCCTTGTGGTGAAATTCAGAATACCCCAGGGTACTTTCTCTTGATTTCCTCGAAATCAATTCACCTTGTAGTCGTTTTTCTCCTACTCACATTTAAATTGGTCAGGATAAATCATCGCCGCTGCGATGATTTTTGTGTATAAGTGTAAAATTATTTTTTTGTACTCGAGTACAATGAATACGTATCTGCACGGGAGGTAATCAATTAGTATTACTGCAGTTGAGTTATATCAGCTGGGCCCTTCAGCCGAGGGTTACTGCGCAGATGTACTTACAGAATATTTCAAATGAGGGAGTGGAGACCCTCTTTTGTACGAAGTAATTCGTCCGTCACAGTCTTCGGGCTTCTACGGTCTGTAAGGTAATACAACGTAGAGTATGTTTAGAGCGTCCAACGCGTTCTCACTACTCCAAGCTCTCGCAGCGATTGTTGGCTTCGCGATCATTTTATGGTCACTTGGTCTTCCATCACTCCGCTTCGCGGAAGCTGCAAATGTCATCTCGTTTAGCGACACCCTATCGGACGCAAATCCGAATACGGCCGCTAATCACACAATTTCTTTCGCAACCCCTTCTGGTCTCAGTGCTGGTGATACTATCACCATCAACTTTGAAGCAGGAGAGTTCGGAGGACTAGATAGTCTCGACGACGGAGACTTTGACCTCGCAATCGATGGTGTCGATCAAGATCTAGCAGGTGCTGCTGCCGGGGCAACCTGGGGCGTTACAGCTGCTGGAGATGTTGTCACTATTGAAAGCGGTACCGAAGCAATTGGGAGCGGTGCTACCGTCACTATTGAAATTGGTACCAACGCAACGCATCAGTCAAATGGTGTAAACCAAATCATTAACCCACTTACCCCTACGTCATATTCACTTGACTTAGTATTTGGTAACGACGGTACAAATAATGATACAGGCAGCACTTTGGTTGCTATCGTTGACGATGTTACGGTCACTGCTTCAGTTGATACTATCTTCTCGTTCACTGTTGATGGAGTTGTAGCTACCACATCGGTTAATACAGCTGACACAACAGGTGGCGATACCACTGCAACCACAATTCCATTTGGAACTTTGGAAGCAGATACCGCGAGCACTGCTGCGCAGGCACTACAAGTACAAACAAATGCCGCCAACGGCTTTGTGGTTACCGTAGAAACTAACCAGCAACTAACTTCTGGTAACGGTGCGGATATTGATGGCTTCTCTAACGGAGCCTTCACTGGCACACCGATATTGTGGGAAAGTCCAACAGCATCGCCTGGATCAGAAAATTCATACGGTCACTGGGGCCTATCATCAACTGATACCTCGCTGACAGATGGATTGAATGACTTCTTTGACGGTGGTGACAATTTTGTCTCTGCTTCAACTACACCAGTTGAAGTCTTCCGACATGATGGTCCAACTGATGGTTCACCTGCGAATGAAGGTAATACCACAGTAATCTACAAGGTCGAAATCTCTGCTTTGCAAGAAGCAGCGAGCGACTACACCGCTACACTGACATATGTAGCAACCCCAGTGTTCTAACGAATATTGGCTCTAAGCTTGGAGTTAAAAGACAAAAAACCCTATCTCCCACCACGAGAAGGGTTTTTTGTATGTCGGACGCCCAACATACAAGACCCTTCAGTCGTGGCGGGCCGGTCTACGACCGCTGTACACCTTGTCGCTGATTTATTCGCAAGCTCTTAAATCACCTGGCAAGGTGAAGGTGAATTTTTCTAAAAGAAAAAGAGAGGCTGCCCTGGGGTACTTGCGAAAATCTCCCAGATTTTCTCACGAGAAGGGTTTTTTGTATGTGAACAGCTTGCGTAAAAAGTATTACTGAACACTGGTATACTAAGCGGATGATGAGTTATAAAACGGCTATTTTTGCTGTTACCCTGGTAGGTAATTTTTTGCTGTTCACAACTTCAGCGTCAGCCGCATCACTCTATATCGACCCTGCGGTGTCAAACGTGCTTCGTGGTGACACTATTAATCTCTTGGTGAGACTAGACACCGATGAAGCTGCCGGTGAATGTGTAAATGCTGTTGATGGGGTCATAACCTACTCTGAAAACGTTGACCTCGTAGATGTCTCAACCGGAGATTCTATTTTTAGTATTTGGATTGAACAACCCGTTATTGATAAAGCCAACCGTACGGTCACGTTCGCTGGCGGAATTCCTAATGGCTACTGCGGACGTGTTGATGGTGACCCGAGACTCACCAATACCATTATCAAGATGGTGTTCCGTTCACCGGGTTTTAGTATTGGCGGCGGTGATACGGGGACTACTGCCCGAGTTGATTTTGATCCGGCAACAACTGCATATTTAAATGATGGTCAAGGTACGACTGCCACACTAACTACGTACGGGGCACAAATCGAACTCGCTACAGGTCCGGGATTACAGATTGATGACAAATGGCGAGATGAAGTCGCGGCTGATACCGTTCCACCGGCACAATTCAGTATTGCGCTTGAGAAGGACAGAGTCGCCTTTGGGGGTAAATACTTTATCGTCTTTAATACTACTGACAAACAAACTGGTATTGATCAATATCAGGTTATTGAAGAACCACTCTCAAAATTAGGCTCATTTGAGTGGGGGAGAGCAGACGCACCATGGGTAACAACTCGTAGTCCGTACGTACTTGAGGATCAGTCGCTCAACAGCATTATTCGGGTGAAAGCAATTGATAAGGCGGGTAATGAATACATCGCAACCTTGATACCTGATGAGTCACTCCAGTCTTACTCGTTGACACAGATTATTGTCTTCGGCGCAGCGGTGGTAATTGGGTTGTTACTGCTTGGAATTGCCGTTACCTTTGTACGGAATCTGCGACGTCGCAAAAAAGCCAGTCCTGAACAATTGACAGACGATGACACTAATGAAATACATCATGAAAATAACTAATACCTTAGAAACAGGAGTGACGCGCGTAGTCATACCAGTACTTCTAGGGCTCTTGTTTTTCGTAGCTACAACCACTTTGGCAGCAGCCGCTACCTTATCACTATCACCGAGTACAGGAGTCTATACCTCTAACAGTACGTTCACCGTAAGGGTAAATGTAAATTCCTCCGGACAATCTATCAATGCTGCCGAAGGAACACTCAGTTTTAATCCACGAGAACTTTCTGTAGTTAGTGTCACCCGCTCTGGTTCAATCTTTAACTTATGGGTAGCTGAACCATCATTTTCAAACAGTGCTGGTACAGTGAGCTTTAGTGGCGGTTCGCCATCAGGCTATACTGGATCAGCAGGAAATATCATGTCGATTACCTTTCGTGCGATTGGCTCAGGCGCTGCTCGAGTGAACTTTTCTAACGGCTCAGTACTCGCAAATGATGGCCGAGGTTCAAATGTGTTAACTAACATGAGTGGTGGTACCTACACGATTCAGGCTGCTAGCACAGCACCACCACAAGAAGTTATCGTTGAATATGTTGCCCCGGCTAATACACCTGGCGCACCATCTATTACCTCAAGTACACACGCTGACCCTGATGCTTGGCATACCAATAAAACTGCAACGCTCAACTGGTCCGTTCCAGCTGGAGTGACGGGAGTGCGGACACTCCTAAATAGTAGTCCAAGCTCAGTCCCTTCAAGAGTGTACGAAACACCAATTAGCAGCATTACGCTTGAGGACCTCGATGAAGGAGTTTCGTATTTCCATTTACAGTTTCGTAACGAGGATGGTTGGGGTAGGGTGAGTAGTTACCGGTTAGCAGTCGATAGTAGTAAACCATCAGCAATAGAAATTGTTCAGCCTGAAGATGCTGACAACACGAATCCAGAGCAAAAACTACAAGTTACCGTTACCGATGATGGATCTGAGGTAAAGCGATTCATGGTACGAGTTGATAATGACGAACCGTATGAAGTAATCCGTGAAGCTGTCACCGACCTCCTTTCCCTCGGCACATTGTCACCTGGATACCATACCATTATCATTGAGGCGTTCGACGAGGCAGGTAATAGCATAATCGGAACCTACTCGCTCACTATTGAATCGTTTGAAAAACCAACCTTTACCGAGTATCCGAGTGAGATTAATGAAGAAGTAATTCCAGTCATTAAAGGTATGACGCGTCCAAACGCTACGGTTATGGTCACGGTTACAAAACTCGGAAGTGAACCAGCTTCCTACGAAATACAGAGTTCCGACAGTGGAGAGTTCGTCTTCATTCCAGAAGGTCGATTCTCAACCGGGGTATACGAATTTACCGCCTACGCAATTGACCAGTATGGAGCCCAGAGTGAGGTTTCAGAACCGGTCCGAGTAGCTGTCCAACAACCAGGCTTTGTGCGCGTAGGCTCATTTATCGTTAGCATTCTTTCGGTTATAATTCCTTTAGTTGCACTTTCAGCACTCCTCATCATTGGTTCAGGGTACCTCTTGGCATATCTTCGTCGCTTTAGAGGTAAGGTCCGGACCGAATCAATCGAAGCACTTGATATATTGCATCGAGAATTTACAGCCCTACAAGCTGAACTACGACATCAGGAATCCTTGCTTACTGAGTCACGAAAAACAAAAAAACTTACCAAGGCTGAATCTGAAATGATTCAAGTCATTGATACTGCACTCCAGACATCACAACGAAAGGTGGAAAAAGAGATTACCGACGTCACTAACTTAACTAAAAATTAATCCCGCAAGACGCATATGAAAGCCCTACTGAACCAAAATAAAAATACTATTAAAGGAATTATTGTCATTCTCTTACTCGTTGCTGCTCTCTGGTACATATCGCTGCTTATTGTTAAAGAGCGGACACAAGATCTCATGTCGCTCATTAAAGTCCAGGTGGCGGAGCAAGGGGCACTCCTTACCAGTATCGCTGAAACAACGGCGCGAAATGGTGCCGACCAGGTGACTGAATCAGTTGTTCGAGACTGTACAGTAGAAGAACGGACCACCTTCGATACGTTACTTGGACAGCTTGACGCTGGGTTGCCACGAGCTGATTTGGTTGAGCTTGAACGGTTATTTGGCCGGTGTGGAAGTTTTTATGCTGAACGAAAGCTCGTGATGTCGTCACGATTAGACCGTGAAATTGAAGTCTATGAAAATTATGTAAATCAACTTGCGGAACTCACCAACAATCGAGAACTTGAAGAATATAATCTTGATACCTGGAAACAGCTAGCTGAACAAGAAAAAATGCTTAGTACTGATTTCTCTAAATTAGTAGATTTACAAGACAATATTATTTCTACCTTACTCGAAGGGAAAACGCGTGACTCAGAGGAAATTCAATCCATTCTCCGTGAAGTAAAAGACACAAACGACAACCTTATTATTACGAATGCTCAAACAGCAACGATTAGAAGTGAGTTGATCACTCTGTAACTCACGACACATGTCATACATACGTAACTGGTATCACGTTTTGGTTTCAAAATTTCGAAACCGCCGTCGTGGTACGGTGCGAACGATGTTTTCTTTGTTAAGTATTTTTACGCTCCTTGGTGCTGCGGTATTAACGGGAACAGAAGCTTCATACGTACGACTGGTCGCTAACACTTCAACCGTAGAGGCAGGACAGCGATTTTCTATAGATATATTTGCGAGTGCACATGTACCAGTAAATGCAGTAGATATAACACTGCGCTTTGACAAAAATACTGTCGAGGTACTCGAAGTTGATCGTGGACAATCTGTACTCACTATTTGGACAGAAGACCCAATAATCACTGGTGATACCGTAATTTTACGAGGAGGTACTTTCAGGCGGGGGTTTATTGGAGAACATAAGATAGCCACTATCGATCTTATGGCAAAACAAACTGGTCAAAGCGAATTTCGTACTGAAGACGTAGTGTTATTAGCTGGTGATGGGAGAGGTACACCAGTTAAGCTTACAGAATCTGATACTGACAGAGTAAGTTTGTTTATATACGACGAAAATACGGTACCGGAAAACATTGGGGTTGACGTGAAAGTCATTGTGCTGACAGATGTGGACGGGGATGGTACGGTGACAATCAAGGACATCAGTACGTTTATGTCATCCTGGGCACGACAAGACACGGTCTATGACTTCAATAGCGATGGTAAAATGACCTTCAAAGACTTCTCAATCCTCCTGGCTGACTTTGTGTTTAAAACGTAATTCTGTTGATAACACTGGTGATAAATGCTTGATAAAGTTGTTATTATTGTTATGTGATGGGAATAATCTGGCAACAGACTTATTAGTCGAGCCAAAATGTCACGAACGAGCTTAAAAAACAAAGACAAAACAACAAAAGCAACAGCAAGCGTTTCTCGTGTGAGCAAACGCCCAGTTGTGGTATTTGATAGTGCAGAGACAAAGACAGTTAAAGATACTGTGCTGCTATACAAAATTGTGTTTAAAACAAGACAAGCGAGTCTTCTTGCGTTGTTTTTCTGCGTATGTTTTTTGAGTCAACCATTCCAAAACCTCTATGCCAACGAGCTACCTGAAGCGGTGGTAGAAGTACAACCAGAACCGATTGTAATTGTAGAAGAAGTTGAACCAATTGTATTGGAGTCGGCTGCTGAAGTAATAGAAGCTGAATCAGCATTACCAGCAGAAGAAGTTTTAGTCAGTGGTGACGAAGCTAGTCCAGCTGAAGTTTTGCCGTTAGAAACAGTTGCCACCTCTACCCCAGCAGACACTATAGAAAATACAGAAACCACGACAAGCACCTCGGAGCCAATTGAAGCACCAGATGGCTCAACCGTCCCTGCTGTAGCAGAGACGTCTGAATCAGACTCAGATTCTGGATCACCTGATTATAGTACCGCTAGTACATCCGAGTCTGATTCAGGTGAACAGTTTGTTCAAAATCTACACATTATCGCTACTGTTGATAGTGATACGTCATATTCGTTTTCAAAAGAAGAGTGTACCCGAATAGAAGATGGCTCATTTTACTGTCAAGAACAAGAACAGAGAGAATTACAAAATGATACCCTTATCGCCGCACCCGATGCTGATGGAGATTTGGAAATTTACCTTGTGCGTGACGGTGAGCAAATACAGATTAGTCGTAACAGTGTAGACGACGCCTCGCCATATTTTGATGAAAAATCCAAAACGATTGTGTGGCATCGTTTGATTAGCGACCGCTACCAAATAATTTCCTACGACCCCGACTCTGGCGAAGAACTCCAATTGACCCACGGTGATATAAACAACATGGAGCCAACGAGGCAAGGTGAGTATATTACCTGGCAACGCTGGGTAGATGATAACTGGGAAGTTATTCTCTATGATGGCAATCAAGAGTTACAAATTACTGACACGAGCGAACATGATACCGCTCCACATATTAGAGGGTCACTAATCATCTGGAATAGTCGCACCGTAACCGGCGAGCAATCATTAAAAACTTATGATATTGAAAATCGCTCCTTCACGACCATAGCTGATAGCGATGGCGTAGCGGTGAGTAACCCACGCATGGTAGTGATGTATGAAGCACTGTATGAAAACGGAGATGTTATTATGAAAGGATTTGATGTTGTGACAGGTGAGATTATTCCACTGAATGCCATACCGCGCGAAATGCCTGAAGATATCCCAAATACCGATACAACTGGCGAAACAAGAGCGCTCATTCAAAGCAAGCCGTCGGTGAGAGATACGGTAGTACAAAATACCAGTGGTGGTCCGACTCCGACCTCTACTCCGCCGGTGCTTGAACCTGAGTTAGAGGCAGGGACGCTTGATTTGCGGCCAGCCTCGTCCTCCACTGAGCAAATCAAGGTAGAAAACCCAGTTGAAGATATTCCTGTTTTGGTTATTCCACCACTTGAAACTGACGTCTAAGAAAGAGTACACAGGTACATAAAAAAACCTTGAAAAAATAAGCTAAAATGAACGGACGGAGTTATGAAACGACTGCGCTTATTAAAACGTACAAATAAGACTATTAGTGCAGCTTTGTTGCTCACGCTTGTGCTTGATGTGGTTGGTATTACACTCATCAATGTTATTTTGTTGTACCCGAGTCAGGCTAATGCGGCGCAGGTAGTAATTGATGCTTCAGCTAGTACGGTTGGCGATAGTGCACTTACCCTCGGTGCTAACGACGTATTTATAAGTGATCAAGTTGGCTATACGTTTTATCGAGACAGTACGGGGCAATGTGTGTATAGCAAAACCACCAACGGTGGAAATAGCTGGTCCACAGCAATACTGGTTGATGCGCAGACTGATTGTATCAAGTTGAATGTTTGGTACGATCGCTGGACACCGGGAGATACAAGCGGAACAAATATCCATATTGCTACACTTGATACAAGTGACGATGATATTTTCTATAATCGACTTGATACAAATACTGATACGTTATTACTCGGGTCGACTCCTGTTAATACGGGAATAAATACTGCGCAAGTACCAGTTATCTCCTCAGCAGCAAACTCACACACAATCACAAAAGCTACTTCTGGTGAAGTTTTCGTGGCATTAAATGACGCGTCAGACTCTTATGCCGTCTTTTGTGCCAGTAACTGTAACCTTACGACTAGTTGGGGAGAGGCTGTACCTCGACCATTCGATTTGGCAGATGATCATAATCTCTTAATGCCTCTGTCGGGCGGACGAGTAATGGCAATCAATCGTGACATTTCTGCTAATACCATGCGCTCGAGTATTTGGAATGGTGCTAGCTGGTCAGCCTGGGATACGTTCGCAACCGGGGCAGTTGAAAGTGGTACTTTTGATGGTGGCTTTGCCGCAACACTTGATGTCGAAACAGGTCGAATCTTTTTAGCGTATGCAACCGATCATGATAACTACACAACTGCTGATCATGATATACGGACAGCGGTGTACGATGGATCAGGCTGGACGCTCACTACAGATGTCTTTACTGATGCAGCAGGTCGGGGGTTACACGACGTGGGTATAGCGTATGACCAAAATACTGGTGAAGTCTACATTACGTATTCTGTCCGTACTGCTATTGCTACCGCAACGAGTGCAAATATTTACTACCGGGTGTCTAGTAACGGAATGAGCTCATGGGGAAGTGAGCAGGGTCCTCTCAATACCACGCCTGGAAATATCTACACCCCAAGCATGAATCTGAACAATTACGAACGAATCTATGTATCTTGGTGGGAGCCAGCCACAGACGATCGATTTGGAAATACGGTGGCAGATATTTCACCTGATACACAGGTAAAAAGTATCGGGAACATGACTTCAGAAGTTCGAAACAACGCTAATAATTTTTATGTCGGTGGAGCGTTTACAATCGAAAGTATTTCTAACCGGTCTGTCTCTGAAATTACTATCAGTGAAACAGGTACGGTTGATGCACAAAACGATATCAATAATGTAAAGCTTTTCTACGAACTAGATACCTCATCACCGTACAATTGTCAGAGTGAATCGTACAATGGAAGCGAATCTCAATTTGGTGGTACTGACACCAATGGATTTTCTGGGCCAAATGGACAGTCAGGTTTTAGTGGTACATTAGTCAATATTAGCCCAACTGCCACCGTGTGTGTATATGTGGTGCTTGATATTGTTTCGTCTGCGAATGATGCGGAAACGATAGGTATTGAAATTACAAACCCCAAAACAGACATTGTTTCAACTGCGGCAAACCTTTTCCCAGGTTATCCCGTAGTACTCGCTGGCAATACCACTATCCGCAGCTCAGACTTAACGCTTGATCACTATCACTGGCGACTAGATAACGGTACGGAACTTGACGCTGACTCAGCTACTGGTGGAGTAGAAGATACAACACTCATATCACTACCAAAAGAGTCACCGCGGCGGCTTCGGTTAGGAGTTTCAAACCAAGGTTCAACCAGTACATTACCAACACAATTTCGTTTGGAGTATGGTATATCTGCGCCAACGTGTGAGGCAGTTACAACTTGGACTGACGTGGGCGCAGCGAACGATGCAATTAACATGTTGGACTCAACGTTTTTGACTGATGGTAATAACACAACTGATATTGCTGTCGTGGACGGAGGAGTGAGCAATGGTAACGTCACATTCTTAACCCCTAATGGCGGAATTAGAGATGTGAATTCTACGACTGGTTCAGTCACACTAGCAACTACTAACTTTATTGAGCTCGAATATGCAATTGTGGCCTCGGCGAGTGCAGGTGAAGGCGATACATACTGTTTTCGAGTTACTGATGCTGGTTCTCCGCTCAGTACGTATACCGTATACCCAACCGCTACCATTGAATCTGATGTGAGAGTATCAGCTACTGGATTACAAGTAGCAACGATAGATGTTCCAACAGTAGACAATTACTTCGGTGGCGTATTTGCAGTGCGCGAAAATACCAGCTCGCGGTCAGTGAATAGTGTTACGGTAACCGAGATTGGTACGGTGGACGCCGAAATTGGTCTCGATAATATAAAACTCTTTTACAAATTTGATACCAGCTCACCGTATAACTGTGCCAGTGAGTCATATACCGGTTCTGAATCACAATATGGTGCAACGGATGGTAATGGATTTTCTGGACCTAATGGAACATCCACATTTTCGCAATCAGTTACCATTACAACCACCCAAGCACTTTGTCTGTTTGTAGTGGCTGATGTAACTGAGCAAGCCGTCAATGGACAGACGGTGGAATTTTCTATCAACTCAGCGTCATCTGAAGTGCTTGTATCTGGTGGAGGTTCGGTAGCACCATCGCAGCCAGTGACACTACTAAGCTCAACAACCTTGCGTGGTGGAGTTTTAACCCAGACTCACTATCATTGGCGAAACAATGATGGTGGCGAAACAGACGCAACCTCAGCCACGGGTGGTGTTGAAGATGTGCCAGTGGTTGATTTTACTCAAGCGAGTCCAATTCGCTTACGACTCGGTGTTTCAAATGAAGGTGCAACTACGTCTGTGCAAACACGATTTAGACTTGAATTCGCACCTCGTATCACCACCTGTGAAAATGTTTTTGTGTGGACTGATATTGATGCAACCCCCGATGATGACTGGGATATGAGTGACTCAATTACGCTTGTAAATGGAGAAGACACCACGGATATACCAATTGGAGATGGTGGTGTGAGTAATGAAAATACTTCATTTTTATCACCAAACGGGGGTGTGCGGGACACTGAATCACTCACTGGAAGCAGTACAGTACTTGAAACACAGTACGTTGATATTGAATATAGTCTTACGTCTACACTGAGCACGGCTTTCAATACTACCTATTGTTTTAGAGTAACCAGTAACGGCACACCGCTACCGGTATATACCAGATACGCAGAGCTAACGACGACTCCAAAACGTGATTTTAAAATTCAGCAAGGTAACACTATTCTGACGGGACTCAGTACCACCATTACTGCTGGAGTTGATTACACTGCGCCGAGCGCAAGTAGTACGGCATTTATCAGAATCACAAACAGTCAACACACTGGAGCAGGAGGAACGGCAGGGGGTGGGGCTCAAAACGCTGATGATACAACTGCGTACATTTTGAACCCACAAAATATAATGACAAACATCACTTTTAACCGGGTCGCAAACGTACGACAAACATTTATTGACTGGGAAATTATCGAGTTTGTTGGTCAACCTGAAACAGATAACGAAATGATTGTTCGAGATGCAAATACTATTGCTTTAAGTGGGGCACAGCTCACCAATACTGGTCCAGTAGTTTCAGGTATAGCTGACGATGCCGATGTGGTGGTATTTGTGACCGGGGTCCGAAACTCAAATACCTCAAGAAACTACTATGCCGGACAAGTCACAGCTGAGTGGGATAGTGTCAATAATCAACCCATCTTTACCCGGGGCGCTACGGGCGCTGCTCCAATCGTGGTGAGTTATGCAGTCGTTGAGTTTGTTGGCGGTAATTGGAAGGTGCAACGGGCCGAGCACACGTATTCGGTAGCTGGTGTAGCCTCAACGACACCAATCACACCAGTCAACTCATTGGAACGGACATTTTTACATACCCAAAAACGCATGGGCGCTACTACCAACGTAGCCAGTTTTGGGCATACGGTATGGCTTTCAAGTATCGGCGATGTCTCGTTTCAGCTATATCCTGGAGCCACCCTGGGGCAGACATCCGTTGCTTGGGTGATAGAGAATATTCAAACTGGTCTTGGAGCTGCCAAAGTTCAGCGGCAAAATGGCTCAACTATTAACGGTGCAGAACCATTAACCTTACAAATAACATTGGTCGAAGAAGTTGATGCCGTAAATAACACATCGCTATTTGTCACCACCAGTGCAAACGGAGTGGGGACTGATACGAATCACCCGAGAGCAGTTTCTGGTGCGCGATTGACGGCCCCTGATGCGTACCAGCTATGGCGAAGTGATACCGGTTCACAGCTTCTGTATCGAACTGAAGTGGTTGAGTGGCCGGTAGCCGATATTGCACTGCGACAAAACTACTATCGATTTTATGTAGATAATAATGAAGTTACTCCAAATGATCCGTGGCCACAAGGACCATCTGATTTGGGTGAGAATACCAGTGTCACGGTTAGCGATGAGCCACTTGGCGATCAGGAAATCATTCGCTTGCGAACCAGTGTTCGAGTATCAAATGCTAATCTCTCACCAGGTATTCAAGTCTTTCGATTACAATATGCTGAGCGAACCAGTACCTGTACGGCTGTTTCTGAGTGGTTTGAGCTTGGTGATAATGCGAGTACGACGGCGTGGCGCGGGTACGCAGCAACGGGTACAACTGATGGTACGGTGTTGTCTCTAAACCCTCCAACACCGGGTGACTTATTACTATCGATTTCTGATGTGGCCGGTCGACTAGAACATACGAATCCCTCAATTGCTAATCCCTATCCAGTCTATGACGGTGAGGATGTAGAATATGATTGGTATATTCAACATAACGGAGCAGCTCCTAGTACAGTTTACTGTTTTAGGATGGTGCGTTTTGATAATGAGCCGCTCGAAGGCTATTTTAATTATCCACAAATTAGAACAGCTGGATTTTCTCCAGCTACCCTGGATTGGCGCTGGTATGATGATGCTGAGAACGAAACTCCCCTCAGTCCACTTGGACTAACAAATGCTGCGCCAACTAATATTGGAAGTAACGACCCGCTCAGTCTGCGGGTGACGGTTCGTGAACGAAAGGGTGTAACCGGAACTGATATCAAGTTTAAACTACAATTTTCTGACGACCCATCATTTAATAATCCAGTAGACGTTGTCGCCTCCTCATCTTGTCTGGTGAATAGTCTGTGGTGTTACGCTGATGGTGGCGGGGTTGATAATGCAATCATTCAAAATGCTCTCCTGGCAGATGGAGCAGGGTGTGTTGGTGGTGTTGGCAGTGGTTGTGGGACACATAACGAATCTGGCGACTATGTAACAGGTCACTTACATGCCTCGGGGTTAGCCCAAGAGTATTCTTTCACCGTCGTTGGTGCAGCGCCCCGAGTGAATGCCGTGTATTACTTTAGATTATATGATTTAAGTAATAATCAACCCGTTCCCTTTGGCGTTGGCGAGTTGCAGCCATCACTATTGAGTGAAGGGTCAAATCTTAATTTTTCGGTAAGTGGACTTCCGTCTGGTACTACAACTGCTGGCGTTGTGACAGATGTTACGACGACTCCGGCCGCTATTAACTTTGGTTCTTTACCAATGAATACTGATCAGGTTGCAGCTCAACGAATTAGTGTTACCACAAATGCCACAGAAGGGTATCAAGTACTAAAGTACGCCAGACAACAGTTGATGAATAGCTATGGGGTAGCCATTTCTCCGGTAAATTCTTCTAATCAGTCGCCAGCGAGCTGGGCAACTGCCTGTACACTTGGAGCAGTTAGTTGCTTTGGGTATCACACGACCGATGCAACCTTGCAGGGTGGGTCAACCAGGTTTGCGGCAACTGATACATACTCAGCCCTTACTACTGATCCGGAAGAGATAATTTTTAGTTCTATACCAACCCCGGAAACTGAAGATATTGTATTTAGAGTACGGGTATCAGAGGGACAGCCAGCCGGAGATTATGATACTAATATTGTATATATAGCCGTGCCAGTGTTCTAAATATAGTATGATAGTACATATGCCTCTTAAACTTGCCGTTCTGATACTCTTTGTCTGCGCCTTCGTACTACCTGACGTGAGCAGTGCCAACGAAGTAGAAATCCGTCCATTTCTAATTGATGAAACAGCTGAAGCTCGTGATGTTATAACGAGAACCATTACCCTTACCAATCAGTATGCCGATAGAAAAATTACTGTTTTTGCTACAGTAAACGAAATCTCAGTTGGAACTGATGGTGAAATTAAAGAATTTATTACGCCAGTGATGACGGACCGAACGAATACGGTCACGAGTTGGGTTGAAATAACTCGTGGTGTTATTGAACTCGAACCAGGTGAGACAAAAGAAGTGCCGCTGACGCTGCGTATCCATCCGTACGCAAAGTCTGGCGAGTATCATGTTTTCTTGGGGTTTGTGCCAGAGCGAAAACGACCAGATGCAGAAGCAGTTGCAATGCGAGGTGAGGCAGACGGTGTAATACTAAAACTAACGGTTGCCGACAACAAAACAGAGGCGCTCCGTATCAGCGGGTTTTCTATTGATAGATTTGTAGTTGGTGAAGACAATCAAGATATTGCCATCAAGCTTCAAAATACGGGACAACTCGCCAGCGTTCCTACGGGAGAGGTGATTTTTTATAATTCAAAAGGAGAAGAAGTCGCCTCGGTACCAGTTAATACTGCTGGTGTTGAGGTCGCTCCCGGAGCTGAGATTACATTGACCGAAAAACTTCCACTTGATAGTAAACTAGGCAGGTACAAAGCCAATCTGGCACTTGAGTACGGTGCGACACAGCGAGCAAATCTAGCTGATACAACATTTTTCTATTCACTCCCCATACAACTTATGATTTTAGTGGGGGTCGGTATTCTTATCCTGACGCTTTTAGTTACGATTCTCTTTAGACGAGCGTTCTTAGAAGAAAAAGATGACGAAGAAGCCCATGATGTAGTACTCTATGTTAAAGATACCCATGATGCTAAGCCACAAGACCATGATATTGACCTTACTACCAAGTCTGAAGAAGTACCTTCTTAGTACGTTGACGGTATTCCTGATTGTTCCGGGAATACTTCAGGCGCAAGAAACACTCACGCTCAGCGTTTCTCCTACTCTGTTTAATATGTCTGCTACGCCAGGTCAGGCCTGGGAAAGCTCAGTTCGAGTAATCAACTCAAATTCATACGAATTAAATATCTATATAGATGTCGTTAACTTCGCTGCCAACGGCGAATCAGGACAGGGAATGTTTATTCCTGCAGATATTAGTGATGGCGAGAAGGATACGTTTGCTGAGTGGATTACAATGGAGCGAAGAGAGATTACCATTGCCCCCGAACAGACTGTCCAAATTCCATTTAGTATTTTAGTACCTGAAAACGCACCACCAGGTGGACACTCGGCTGCGCTTTTAATAGGGACGAGGCCGCCCCAAGATCAAACTGATATCACCAAGGTTGAAACCTCACAGGTCATAACGAGTTTGATATTTTTACGCGTTTCCGGTGATGTGAATGAGTCTGGTTTGATTAGAGAATTTCGCACCACGTCAGCTATTATTGAAAAGCCTGAAACAAACTTTATTCTTCGGTTTGAAAATAACGGAAATGTTCACTTGCAACCACAGGGCGAAATAAAAATTTATAATATGTGGGGTCAGGAACGAGGCGTAGTTCCAATTAATCAAAAGACGTTGTTTGGGAATGTTTTACCACAGAGTATCCGAGCATATAATTTTAATTGGAAAGGGGAGTGGTCTGTCGCTGATATTGGTCGCTACACTGCGGTTGCAGCTCTTGCCTACGGCGAAGATCAAAAACAATTTACGTCGTTTGAAACTGCATTCTGGATTATTCCCTGGAAGGTGTTACTTGGTATCGTTATTGTATTAGGAACATTTATACTACTGTTTACCTGGGCAATTAAGGCATACATCAGACGAATGTTACAGCTTGCCCACGTGCCAGTGCCACAACAGCCACACAAAGTAACTGTACCAAAAAAGGTGTCAGTAGTAGCGCCGCTTGAAGCGGGTATCTTAGATTTACGATCAAGACTTAAAGATGAGCGAACAGCCGCTGGACGTTTACAGACGCTAGGGTTATTCATCAAAAACTATCGCTTCTTCTTCCTGATGCTTTGTGCTGTGCTGTTGTTTATTGCCATCTTGGTTTGGTTTATCAGTAGTGCTTCACAATCAGAAAGGGGGTATGAGTTCACTATAGAAGATGCTGTTACGCCAGCTGAGGAATAGGTCAGAATAATTTTTAGGAGGGTGCTACTATATACCTATGAGTTCAAAAGTAATCATTCTCATAACACTACTATTCACGCTCATTGTCGTTGGTATGTTCGTATTTGCTTATTTACGGAATGCCGAAATTGAAAACACTCCAGCAACCTATGAAAATTAGTCGCACGTTTACCATAACGAGAACCGGAAGGTATGTCCTTCTTGCGATGTCAGGTACAGTGTTTTGCCTAGCTGGTTATATTCTGTATTCCTACTTACAAGAGTCTGATGTCAAAAGTGAGACGGAACTACTATTCGAAACTAATGAAAATTATGAACCGTACGCCGATCTTCTTGGTAACCCTGTAGCCCTGACTGATTACTTAGACAAGGTTATTGTCGTGCATTCCTGGGCAAGCTGGTGCCCAAGTTGTGTTGAACAAATCAAAATGTTCCAAACATCTACAGCAAATAACAATGACCAGGTTCAAATTATTGCCATCAATCGAGCAGAATCTATCAATACCATTGAACGATTTAAAAATACCTTTTCAATTGAAGATTCAGTTTTGATGGTCATTGATCCAAGTGACAGATTTTATAATTCAGTTGGAGCGTATGCTATGCCGGAAACAATTATCTATGACAAAGCAGGGAACAAGGCTCTTCAGGTCCATGGTGAAATAAGCCAAGAAATACTCGAACAGAAAATTGCCGAGCTTCTCGAAGAGAATTGACAATCGTATGATTATATGTATAATGTAGGTAGAGTAGTTCATTAGCTACTCATACACGTCTGTGCCCAGCCGATATTTAGTTGGAGCTTACTATCGAGGTAAGTTTCTGGTCACAATTTCACCTGTATGCGTAATGCAATTGGATTTCTGATAATTCTCTTTGGATTATCACAATTCTTCTCTACAAGCATTTCTGCTCTTGATGGTGCTGCACGCGAGACATTTAAGACTGTCGAAATCGCTGCCGTGAAATCACAGCAACAAATCTTGGAAGAGAAATAACGATGTAAGGACTGAGCTATTCGCTTAGTCCTTTTTGGTATGGTGCATATATGCTATATAATGTGACTATGCAATTAAGTCGGGTCGTTGAATATGTATTTTTCTTTGGGCTTTTGCTGCTCTCTGGCTACATGGTATGGCAGATTGCAGCACCGTTTGTGAGCGCAATTGCCTTAGCTGCCATTATTGTGGTTATTTGTGAGCCATTACATCAACGAATCAAACGAGTTACGCCAAGACAAAATAAGACAGTCGCCGCACTGTTAACTACGTTCGTGGTACTTATCGCTATTGTTATTCCGCTGGTTTTAATGTCATCCTTGGTAGTTCATGAATTGGTTGGGTTTTATCAAGAACTCAGTACTGATGATGTTTCAACACAAACTACCATTGACATGGTTGAGGCACGAATCCAAACCTATGTCCCATTTGAAATTAACCTCAAGGAGCAAATCGAAGCCAGCGCTGGATGGATAACGAGTAATCTCGGAGCAATCTTTGCCGGAACAGTCTCAACTATCTTTGTGTTTGTCATTGCCTTAGTTGGTTCATTCTACTTCTTCAGAGACGGTCGTGAATTTATGCAGCTCATTATTAAAGCTAGCCCATTACCAGATAGTGAAGATCAGGTGATTTTTGATCGAATGGCACGGGCGGTACGCGCTGTCGCAACCGGTACAATACTCATCGCCTTAATTCAAGGTACGTTGGTAGCGGTCGGACTCACTGTAGCCGGTGTCCCGCGGGGTGTGTTATGGGGTTCGATTAGTTCTGTTGGTGCACTGATGCCAGGAATTGGTACTAGTATTGTGACGGTGCCGGCCATCATTTATCTTTTTAGTATTGGGAGTACGATGTCAGCCATTGGACTCACCGTGTGGGCGATTCTCATTGTTGGATTAGTTGACAATGTTGTTGGCCCATACCTTATCAGTCGAAACAACAATATGCAC
This sequence comes from Minisyncoccia bacterium, assembly GCA_041738755.1. Lineage (GTDB taxonomy): Bacteria > Patescibacteriota > Minisyncoccia > Phycocordibacterales > UBA918 > OLB19. The sequence goes on from JBGSPE010000005.1 coordinate 144,590, forward strand.
CCATTCATTATCCTCATCTCAGTATTGGGAGGAATCGCACTGTTTGGTCCAATCGGGTTTATTGTTGGTCCCGTAGTCGTTACGTTATTTATTGTTCTTTTGGAAATATACCATCAGTATATTATTAAGGAGCAGAGTATTTTAGAGCTCCCTGATTCGGTATGATAGAAAAACATCACATTGAGAATATTTTAAAAGTAAATGGACTTCCACCCACTGCTCCCGAAGAAGAAATTCGTTCGATTTTAATTAGCTCTCGTTATAATAACGATGAAATTGATACGGCCATCATGGTCCTAAAAAAAAATACACAAACCAAAATGAGTCACGTCGATGGATTGCATAAAGTGTTTCGTACTGACATGGGACTAAAACCAGAAGAAATTTCAAAACTCCTTGGTATTGATGTAACTATCCGACCGGAATCTACAAAACAACGTGTTGATCCAACTACCTCCTTGGGATACCATCTGATAATCTGGACCCTTTCACTCATTACTGCTATTATCGCTATCACTATCTATATGTATATTGCTGATATCGGACTATTCCATCATACCAGTGCATTTAAACTGCCACAGTAATGCCCGCCCACATATTTGCCTCTTTTTTAATCGGGATACTGATTTTTCAAATTTCCACACTTTCAGTGCGGCCAGCAATCCCGCAGGTAGCAATTGGTTCGATTACTACTGCTTCAACTTCACCTGTATCACTTGCTCCCACCTTGACGCGTACGTTGGCACAGCTTTCATCAGTTGAACGTAACCAATACGAGTCAATTGTTTTTGTTGGCGATATCATGCTTGGTCGCTTTGTCGAACAGTTGATGAAACGTGAGGGTGACACCTATCCATTCCAGGGTTTGTCACTTGAGACGCTTGGCAATAAACCGGCAATCGTTGGTAATTTTGAGGCGAGTGTACCTCCGATTCATATCCCAACCCCAAACTACCAATTACAATTTTCAGTCCCCATTGCGTCTCTGTCTGCCTTTAAAGGAGTTGGCTTCACACATCTTTCATTAGCAAATAATCACAGCTTCGATCACGGGCGAGCTGGGTATGAACACAGCCTTGCTGCTTTAGGAGAAGAATTTGTTGTATTTGGGAGCGAAAAAGATATTTCTGAACAGTCACGTACGTACCTAGAAACAACTGCTGGTAGAGTAGCGCTCATTGGTATCAATAATAGCGATATCGGTGTTGATACCAGCGTTATTACCAAGGTACTCCAAGACGCAGCCGAGGATTCAATTCTTCAAATCGTATACATTCATTGGGGGCTTGAGTATGAAGAACGACACTCCCGTTCGCAAAAGCGTCTTGCCACCACGCTGGTAGAAGCAGGAGCTGATTTGATTGTCGGGCATCATCCGCATGTTGTACAGGATATTGATAGCATTAACGGCGTCCCCGTATTTTACTCGCTTGGAAATTATATTTTTGATCAATACTTTTCTCGCTCCGTCCAAGAAGGTCTTGTACTCTCAGTTGCTATTTTTGATAATGAGCTTTCTATCTACCTGCACCCGGTCAGTAGTGTTGGTACACTATCGCAGCCACACCTACAATCTGTTGTAAACCAAAGCCAATTTCTCAATACGGTAGCTGCTCGTAGTCACCCCGCGCTCGCCGAAGAGATAGCTCGTGGTAAAATTACACTTCCGCTTGAATTTGCAACTTCCTCAAAAATGGCTATGATTGACGAATAATTAATACGGTATGTTCAATAAATACGAAATCATTGGTGGAGCAATCAGCGTCGTTTGTATGGTAGCGGCACTCTATTTAATCCAAACAAGAGCAGATCTCGCCTTACTTGGTGACAGCACACAGGTTGCAGCAGTAAACGAGAGTGGGGTAGTGATTGTCGGGAGTGGGGAAGATGTAACCAAAGAACGAACTGATGCTCTTTTACAAGCAGTAGATGGAAATGGTAATTTAAGTCGTATGGTAGTTGATGATATAAAAGAAGGTGAAGGGAAAGAAGTGGCGGTCGGTGATACGGTTACTGTGCACTACGTCGGCACACTTCCAGATGGTACAGAATTTGATAACTCACGAAAGCGTGGACAAAACTTCCGTTTTACCGTAGGAGCAGGACAAGTAATTACTGGCTGGGAAGAAGGGTTGGTTGGTATGAAAGCAGGTGGACAACGAATCTTGGTTGTACCGCCTGAAAAGGCCTACGGACCTGATGGTTATGGACCAATCCCTCCCGGCGCTACACTCGTATTCGCAATTGATTTGATTACAATTGAATAATGAGCGGACCGATTTCATTTGAAATTTTAAAACGGCAAGCTAACAGCCTCGGCCGAGCTGGTGTTATTCATACTCCACATGGAGTAATTGAGACACCAGCTTTTGTTGTTGTCGGTACCAAAGGCACGGTCAAAAGCCTAAAGCCTGAGGACATGCGTGACTACGTCGGTAATCAAGTAGCACTTGCCAATACCTACCACTTATTCCTCCAACCGGGTGATCAAGTGATTAAAGAAGCGGGCGGACTCCACAAATTTGCCAATTGGCATATGCCAACGATAACTGATAGTGGAGGGTTTCAAGTGTTTTCACTTGGTGCAGCCTTTGGAAAAGGAGTAACCAAATTCGCCCAAGGTGATATCGCCCCCAGTGAAGAAAAAACCGCTCTCAATGTCTATTCTAAAAAGGTCGCGGAAGAACACGGTAAACTCTGCGTCATTGATGAAGAAGGGGTAACATTTACCTCGCACCATGATGGGTCTCTGCACCGTTTTACAGCTGAACGTTCAATTGATATTCAACACAATATTGGAGCAGACATCATTATTGCCTTTGATGAGTGCACTAGTCCGTCAGCTGATAAGGAGTATCAGATTGAGGCAATGGAACGAACGCATCGCTGGGCAAAACGGAGTATTATGGCGCATAAGCAAAACTACGAAGCGCTCAAGAAGCAAGGTCTCTATGGTGTAGTACAAGGCGGTCGACACTTAGACTTGCGAGCCGAAAGCGCCACAGTCTTAGCTGCCATGGATTTTGACGGTTTTGGAATTGGCGGTAGTTTTACGAAAGCAGACTTAGGTGAAGCCGTGCGAGTGGTTAATCAAATCCTGCCAGAAGATAAACCAAGACACTTGCTTGGCATTGGCGAACCTGAAGATATTTTAGAGGGAGTTAGTCTGGGTTGTGATACGTTTGATTGTGTGGCGCCAACCAGGATTGCTCGCACCGGTACCATTTATGAACGTACGAACGAAGGTCATCGCCGGACCAATCTTTTAAATACCAAATACCAAAGAGACTTTAGTAAGCCGGACGAGAGTTGCGATTGTTATGTCTGTACCAACTATACGAAGGCATACTTGGCACACTTATTCCGTGCCGGTGAGATGTTAGGTCCTCATTTAGCTTCACTACACAACCTGTATTACATTGTTCAATTTACCAAACGCCTCCGAGAACAAATTTTGACAAGCTAGACATTCGTGATATAAAAAGTGTATCACTGACCAGCGAAAGGAGATAGAAAATGCTGGAAAGAATCAGGAAGCTCTATGCGGGACGGGAAAACCGTCAGTCGTTCTTCACAACAGTTGGCTGGTATTTCCCCAAAGGGAGTGCCGAATATATTCTCATAGAACGTGCATACAGTACGGCAAAAGACGCACATCGTAAGAAAAAACGTGAAGATGGTGCACGGTACTTCGAACACCTTCGTGCTGTTGCCCTCATTATGATGCGTTATATGCGTATCCGTGATGCGAACATAATTGCGGCCGCCTTGCTTCATGATATCGTCGAAGACATTGAAAATTGGAATCAAGAGCGATTAGCAGTTGAGTTTAACCAAACAATTGGTGAACTCGTATGGTGGGTCTCAAAGCCATCCGTTACGCTCTTTGACGGTAACAAAGAAGCTCGTAATCGCCAGTATCACAACAATCTAGGTCGTGCCCCAAGGGAAGCACTTCTCATCAAGCTTGCTGACAGGCTGCATAACCTGTTGACGTTGTGGGGTTGTGACGAAGAAAAGCAACGACGCAAGGTTGTTGAAACGCAAGATTTCTACCTTGCTCTGGCAGAAAAAGAGTTTGTACTTGTACATGAACTTGAAGCTGCTATCAATGAAATTGCTGCTACCTGGGAAACTGGGTCGGTAGATTCATAAATTGAATAAGATTCCTCGGGGCTACATAGCCCCGTTTTTTTTATACCCAAAATAACGTATACTGCGATTGTGAATTTTCAAATAAGTACAGAAAAGACTCCGGCTGGTGACCAACCACAAGCAATTGCAGGATTAATAAAAGGCATTGAGGCTGGTCAAACACATCAGACGCTCTTAGGTGTGACTGGTTCTGGGAAGACGTTTACCGCTGCAAATATTATCCAACACGTCCAAAAGCCGACGCTTGTGATTGCGCATAACAAGACATTGGCAGCTCAGCTTGCTCAAGAATACCGGGATTTTTTCCCTGAAAACGCAGTGCATTATTTTGTGTCTTATTACGATTACTACCAACCTGAGGCGTACATGCCAACGTCTGACACCTATATCGAAAAAGAAGCTCAAATTAATGAGGAGATTGACCGACTACGCCACGCGTCGACCCAAGCACTACTAACCCGGCAAGATGTGATTATTGTTGCATCGGTTTCTTGTATTTATGGTCTTGGCGCCCCGGAACAGTATCTAAAGAAGCACATGAAGATTGAGCGAGGGTATGAGACGACGCGCACTGACATGCTTCGCACCTTAGTCGATATGTACTTTACCCGTACCAACGCTGATCTCACTCCGGCTCAGTTTCGTGCAGTAGGGAACACAGTTGAGGTAATGCCAACTAACGAGCGAGTAATTTATCGCCTTGGGTTTACCGGTAATTCGGTTAGTTCAATCACCAAGATTGATGCAGTTACGAGAGAAATAATTTCCGAACCAGAGGTATTTTTCCTCTTTCCAGCCAAGCACTTTGTGACCCCTGAAGATCAGCGGCAAGTAGCCTATGAAGATATAAAACTTGAGTTAGCAGAGCAGTTGGCAAAGTTCAAAAAAGAAGGGAAGTTACTTGAGGCAGAACGCCTCAAGCGTCGTACTGAACATGACCTCGCCATGATTCGTGAGATTGGCTACTGTAATGGAATTGAAAACTACTCACGACATTTTGACCGTCGCAAGCCCGGTGAGGCTCCATATACACTCTTGTCGTATTTTCCGCACACAAAAGATGGTAAGCCAGATTACCTTACAATTATCGACGAGTCTCATGTAACCATTCCACAACTCAACGGTATGTACGCCGGTGACCGCTCAAGAAAAGATACGCTGGTAGAGCACGGGTTCCGTTTACCAAGCGCGGTTGATAACCGTCCACTCAAGTACGACGAAATCGATAAACGGCTAGGGCAGCGTATCTACACGACCGCCACTCCAGGAAAGTTTGAGATTGCGAAAGCCAAGGAGATGGGTATCACTATGATTGAGCAGATTATTCGACCAACTGGTCTGGTTGACCCAATCATTGATGTGAGACCAATTAATGAAACTCCCGACTATCCTGGGCAAATCAAAGACTTTATCACTGAAGCTGAAAAGGTTATCAAAGGCGGTACGAGAGTATTGGTAACAACACTCACCAAGCGTATGGCAGAAGACCTGACTGACTTCTTAAGCGAGAAAAAAATTAATACCAAGTACATTCACAGTGACGTTGATACGATTGAACGAATAGAAATTTTGACTGATTTCCGGAGAGGAAAGTTCGATTGTCTCGTTGGAGTGAACTTACTTCGTGAAGGACTCGATTTACCTGAGGTTGAACTTGTGGCTATTCTCGACGCAGACAAGGCAGGCTTCCTTCGTAGTGAAACCGCCCTTATTCAAACTATTGGTCGCGCCGCACGAAATGTTAATGGTCGGGTGGTGCTGTACGCTGATGAAATGACGGACGCACTTGAGTATGCAATTGGTGAGACCAACCGTCGTCGCGATAAGCAGCTTGCCTATAATGCTGAACATGGTATTACTCCAAAAACTATAGCCAAAGAAATCAAGTCGATTACTGATCAAATGCGGACTGAACACGATGAAACAGTTGACACCTTACTTAAAGTCGATATGGAGCTATATAAGAAAAACCCTCAGAAAGTCCTTAAGGAAAAAAGACGACAGATGGAGGAAGCTGTAGCCTTACTCGATTTTGAAACTGCCGCAATCTTACGAGACGAGATTCGCTACTTTGAAGAACATAGAACATAGCCAAATCTTGTATGGTATAGTTCAAATATGTCAGTGTTACAAGGCAAGCACATTCTCGTTCTGGGTGAAGAGAATCAGCATATCAAGGAGCTCGAAGCAGTCTTTCAGGCTGAAGGAATGCTTTTGTCAGTGGCTACCTGCGGGACAGTGGATATCGCTTCAATCGAAGCAAAGCATATCGATTTAGTGTTATTAAATCATCTGCACGAAGGCGAGCCCTGCGTTGATTTGCTAAAACAACTAAGAGGTAGTCGGAGCCTCAGTGTGCTACCAATTTTTGCTCTGGTTGAAAACACTGAGGAAAAGATTCAAAAAGCACTCATGCTTGGAGCAGCGGACTATATTACAAATGATGAGCCCCTCGTATCTGTAATCAATAAGATGAAAATTATTTTTGGTGAGCCAGATAATTTTTCTGAAAGTATACGCATTGATATTACGCCACAAAAGATGTCCGTTTCTAATTGTGGCGCGAGGGTTTATTTTATTGAAGATGATGCCTTACTTCGAAACTTGCTAATCCTTCGGCTCGAAAAATCAAATTTTGTGTATGAGTACAGCAAGGATGGTATCGGAGCGATAGATGCGATGATAGCGTTTAAACCACAGGTTGTTATCCTTGATATCATGTTGCCCGACAAGAGTGGGTTTGAGATTTTAACTGAAATGAGGGCTACGAAAGAGCTAAAGGACACACCCGTAATCATTTTTTCTAATCGAGATGAACAGTCTGACCTTGAAAAAGCCCGTGAACTCGGAGTCAGTAAATATTATGTAAAGGCAATGACAGATCTATCTTTACTCGTCAAGACAATTGAAGAACTAGCTACCTAGAACTATCTACAAGCAAACTCCCGAATTTATCGTAATCTGGGATATAATACTCAACATGCCGGTCAAAAAAACTGACAAGAAAACTACTCCTGCAGCCAAAAAAAATACCCCAGAAAAATCAGGGTTACTTAAGAAAACTCCGGTTAAAAAAGCACCAAAAAAGACACTCGCAAAGAACTCGGGTCCGCGAAAAATCATTATCAAACGGGTAGCCGAAAGAACTGTCACAAAAAAGATTACCAACGCTACAAAAAACAAAAAAGTTGTAATCACTAAGTCAACAAAACGACGACAAACTCCTGAAGAAATGGAGTACAAACTATCAATGCTTCGCCCAGCAAAAGATAGGCCGAGCCTCATTGATGAAGTCGAGCTTTCCTTGAATCCACATACCGGCAAGAAGTTCTCGTTACCTAAAAGAGAGGACTTGAAGCTACCGAGCAATATGAGCTTACGTAGTATTAAAAAGGCGGAAGTCATCCGTTCACTCTTCTCAGACGATACCGTCAAGGCTGCTCAAAAAGTTGCCTACGTATCAAGTGCTACCCTGATTGCATTTGGGATATTTTTTTCCTTTACATCCAGCGACTTGTTGACTCAGTCACAATCTATTCAAGCTCAGACAGCACTTGTGGGTGCTGGTACAATTAACGGAACCGCAGCGGGCGCAACCAAGTCACCATTACAGCCGACGTTCGAACTGGCCACAACAATTCCAGCCGAAATTGTTGACGACGTACAAATCAATTTTGCTTCACTCAATGTTTCTTCGGTGAACATTAGAATTGAATCATACGGCGATGGAACAATCACCGATATCTCAGCAAACGCAGTTAATGATACGTTGTATAAGTTTGTAATTCCTGGGAAGACACTAGCACCAGGCGAACATCGTTTGATTATTCGACTTCGTTCAGCCCAAAATACCGCTGTCCTGGAGAAGAATTTTACGTTTGTTAAACCAAAACCATTTACCCCAGAGTCAGAATCACTTCCTGAAGAAGCGAATAGTGATGTCCCTGAAAATAATGACGAAGAAGCTGATAGTTCAGCTAGCGAAACTTCTTCTGATAAGCCAGTAGAAACACTGTCTCAAGCTGATAACATAATTAAAAATGCAGTGTATAGCGAAACGCTCGATATTCTATTGCCGCAGACCAACCTCAGAGGCATTTCTATTATCGGGTTTAATGCACCTGAAGATACCACTAGTGTTATCGTATCTATCCGTAACAAGTCATCACTAACCACCAGCCGACTAGGGAGCGCCAACCGTTCTAAGCTAGCGACTAACTGGCAGTATCTCTATGACACGAGATTACGACCAGATGGTGAGTATGAATTGTTTGCAGAAGCCAAGCTAGACTCTGGAAAAATACTTAAAGATTCGGTAAATATTACCGTATCAAATGCTATTAATACCAACCAATTTAATATCAACCCTATTAGTACCCTGGAGGATATTTCTGAAGATAGCGAAACCGATGTAGATGATTCAGAACCTGAGGACATTACACTCCCGGTACCGAGGCTGCCACGAGAATTTGTTCCAGTCACGAGTGAAATTAATAATCCAGATGCTGAATCGACATTAGAACAGTTGGGAGAAACGACTGATAACCGAGCTGAAGCGGTAGGTGGTCTGACACGAGAAATTTTAACGACCAACCGTGACCTCGTGGAAGATCTCTACCAGCGCTATTCAGTAGCCTTACAGTCAGGAGATGAAATGCTCATTAAGGCAATTGAGTCTGATATCAATGATGCCAACGCACGCTTTACTACCGAGCTCTTAAAAGATCCAAATAGTAACTACTATGCAAGTGATGTTGATACAGCGCTTAAGGAACGGTTTGAAACTATGAAGAAGCGAATCATCGCCTTTGAAGAAATACGTAAAACCTCAAGTAACCAAAAATCTTCTACCGACACCGATAGCGATGGAGTTTCTGATTTTGACGAAGAAAATCTCTACTTCACCGACCCAAATAGTCCAGATACCGATAATGACGGTATTTTAGACGGTATTGAAATTATCCGTGGCTTCAATCCGTTAAATCCTTCAGCTGAGGCAATTATCGCCTATGAATCTCCGAAAGAATCTTTTGGACTTGTTCGCGAGGATGTTCTCAAAGTGAGTGCCGTTGTCCCAGTCTTAGCAACTGATGACGCTGGAGAACGTTTGCCTGTACAAGCAGAAATTAAAGGGGTTAGTTTACCAAATAGCTTCGTTACGTTGTTTATTTTTAGCACTCCTGTGATAGTGACAGTGAAGACTGATGATACCGGAGCCTTTGCCTACACCTTTGACCGAGAACTTGAAGATGGTGAACATGAAGTGTACGTTGCGGTTACTGATAATGCGGGAGCAATCATTGCGCAAAGTAATTCATTCAGATTTATCAAGGAAGCAGAGGCGTTTACGCCACAGAATAATGATGACCCACTCTTGGCTCAAACGGTCTCAATCGAACCAGTCTCTAGTAACCCGTACAACATCACTATTGGATTTGGAATTCTTGCCCTCGGTTTGATTCTCTTGATGCTCGGAGTTGGGCTCCGTTCCAAAGAAGAACCAATACTAGATAACGCTCCAGCGTAATGAAGAATTTTTTACGGACATTACAACAAGGGTTAGCTGTAATGAAAGGGAATACCCAGCTATTATTTATCGGGGTATTAGTATTTATCTTTCCTATCTTATTTGTTTTCGTTACGCAAAGTTTTTTTGACACCGCGAACGCAAACATTACCACCTCAGAAAAGCGTCGGGTTGGCTTACTACACGATTCAATCGTTATCGCCCTTAAAGAACCAACCATGAGTAGAGAGGGTATTAAAAAACTTATTGATACCCAGGCGCTCGCAAATACAGATATCGAAGAAATCCGCGTAGTGAGCGAGGTACCAGAAGGGTATGTGATAGAGCAGTCGCTTCAAGAAGGGGTAGTAGGTTCACTCGATACCAACCAAACGATTTATCAGAATGCTCTCGGGAGCACGGATTCCTCACTTATTTTCGAACAAAAACCAGCTGGGTACCGACAGTGGTATGCAGTACGGAAAGTAGTGACACCAGGTGAGCCGGTGCGATACGTTGTGAGTGAGCACTCACTTCGTGAAATCGACTCACTGATGGCCGCGAGACAACAACAGTCATACTTTGGTCTGACTGTTATATTTGTGTTTCTTATCGGACTGGCGTACTGGATTTCAAGACAAATCTTTTGGCAAAAAAAGCACCAAAAATTACAAGCAGAGATTGCTGAGCGGGATCTTTTTACCAGTATGATAACGCACGAGTTTCGTTCACCCTTAACGGCAATTAGTGGCTATACGAGCTTCCTTAAAGAATCACAAGGCTTAACTGAAGAGGAAAAACGCTACGTGGATACTATTGAGACAGCCACCGGTCGTCTACTTGCCCTCGTGAACGATTTTCTTGAAGTAGCCCGTATTCAGTCAGGCAAGATGATAGTTGAAAAGAAGCCAGTCCTTGTCCATGACACTATTCAACGTGTGCTTGATGTCGTAAGACCACTCGCTGAAATAAAGGGACTTGAGTTACGATTTTCTCCAACCTTAAAACCAATCACCTTTAACACAGACGAAAAACGGCTCGCTCAGGTGTTGCAAAATATGCTCACAAACTCAATTAAATACACCGATAAAGGCTCAGTAGAAATTACGACTGAAATTAACCCTATATCATTCACCATACGAATCAAGGATACCGGTACCGGTATTAGTGCCGAGGATCAGGCCAAACTCTTTGCACCATTTGCTCGAGTCGGTGGGGTAGAGAAGACAGCCACCGTGGGAACTGGTCTTGGGATGTGGATCACGAGACAATTGGTTGATGTGCTTGGTGGCACTATTGGTATTGAATCAATCAAGGGTGTCGGTACACACGCTGTGATTACCTTTAAAGTGCGTTAGTTTGTCGTTACGGTATTTATCAGTATAATGGCAGTATAACCTTCGCCTTCATGCGGAGGTAAAACTATGTATGTCAGCAAAAAAGCCAAAACGAACGGAGATGAATGATGATGCGCGCATGATTGTTGTTCGCGGTGCCAGGACCCACAACTTGAAGAACATTACTGTTGAGATGCCTCGCGGGAAGATGATTGCAGTGACTGGACCGTCTGGCTCAGGCAAGTCTTCACTTGCTTTTGATACTATTTTTGCTGAAGGACAGCGTCGCTATGTTGAGTCACTCTCACCCTACGCTCGTCAATTCTTGAATAAAATGCAGAAGCCAGACGTGGATGAAATCTCTGGTCTTTCACCAGCTATTTCTATCGATCAAAAATCGGCATCAAGAAACCCTCGTTCAACCGTGGCTACTATTACTGAAATTTACGACTATCTTCGCATCCTGTACGCTCGCATAGGTCAACCATACTGTCTTGATGTAGATGTAGCGATTCAACGTCTTTCACAAGACGAAATTCTCGGTATCGTTTTGAAGTCAATCGAAGACAAGGAAGTAAAGACTGCCCAGAAGAACCAAAACGAAAACATCATGGGGATTGAGGTCACGAAAGGTCGAGTCTCGATTTTCTCGCCGCTCGTGGTGGGCCGAAAAGGTGAATACTACCAACTCCTCTATGATTTACTTGGAAAGGGGTTTGAAACCGTTAAAATTGATGGTGAGATAAAGCAACTCCGTGACAAGATAGTCCTTACTAAAACCAAGCGACATGACATTGATGTTTTAATTGATGAAATTTTTGTCAGTGAATTTACCTCTGACCCAAAAGGTTCACGCGAACGGCTTTCTGAAGCCGTTGAGCTCGCTCTCCTACAATCAAATGGCTTAGTTAAGATTGAAAGTCCAGATGGTACTGAGCGCATCCTTTCAGCCAAATTTATCTGTCCAGCTGATGGGTCATCATTCCCTGAAGTTGAACCGCGACTCTTCTCGTTTAATTCACCGTACGGAGCGTGTCCGGAGTGTAATGGACTTGGTATGGTGGGAATTTTTCAAAGTGATACCTGTCCACTCTGTAATGGCGACCGTCTGCGGAAAGAGGCACTACGTGTCTATCTTGGTGGAAAGGGCAAGCATCTCGGAAAAAACATCGTAGACTTTACCAACCAGACAGTGAGTGAAGCAATTGCATTCATTGACGCCCTTGAACTGACAAAAAAGCAACAAGATATCGCTTGGCCAGCTCTGCGAGAAATTATTGAGCGACTGCACTTTATGCAGAACGTCGGAATTGAATATCTTACGCTCAATCGACGCGCTAACACACTCTCCGGTGGAGAAGCACAGCGTATTCGTCTTGCCTCACAACTCGGCTCAGGCCTGGTTGGAGCCTTGTATGTACTTGATGAGCCAAGTATCGGGCTGCACCAAAGAGATAATGATAAATTGATTGAAACACTCCATGAACTTCGTGATCTTGGTAATACCATTATCATTGTTGAACATGACGAAGATACTATCTATGCTTCAGACTACTTGGTAGATATTGGCCCCGGAGCTGGAGTACATGGTGGTGAGGTAGTTGTTACAGGATATCTTGAGGAGCTATTGAGCGAGAAGAAAAATACTTCTGGTTCAATCACCCTTGATTACCTCCGTGGTGACAAAAAAATCGACGTCCCAGAACGCCGAACTGGTGAAAAGGGCTCAATCCTTGTTCGTGGTGGCAAAATCTACAATATCAAGAATCTCAATGTCGATATCCCACTGGGACGACTTATTTGTGTAACTGGCGTCTCTGGTTCTGGTAAGTCTACGTTCATGTATGAAATTGTTGACCGAAATCTTAAGTCACGACTCGAGAAAAAACACCGAACACCACATACCTACAACTGTAAGACCTTTACCGGTACCGAATACCTAGGCCGTTCTGTCTTGATTGATCAATCCCCAATTGGACGGACACCAAGAAGTAACCCAGCTACGTATACCGGAGCATTTACCCACATCCGAGACCTGTTTGCAGCCTCAGGAGAAGCAAGAGCTCGTGGCTGGAAGCCGGGACGGTTCAGTTTCAATGTCAAAGGTGGTCGTTGTGAAGCGTGTCAGGGTAACGGTGAAATTGCGGTTGAAATGCACTTCTTGCCAACGGTCTATGTTACCTGTGACGTCTGTGATGGAAAGCGCTTTACCAAAGAAACGCTTGAAGTTACCTACAAGGGTAAGAATATCTACGAAGTGCTCCATATGACTATAGAGGAAGCATATGAATTCTTCAAAGATGTCCCGAGTGTCGCTGAGCGTCTCAATTCACTGCTCGATGTCGGGCTAGGCTATCTTGAGCTTGGACAAAGTGCTACCACGCTCTCTGGTGGAGAAGCGCAACGGGTGAAGATTGCTTCAGAACTGTATCGGCCTCACACCATGAAGACTATCTATCTGCTTGATGAACCGACGACTGGACTGCATTACGAGGATGTAAAGAAATTGATAGAGATTTTGCAGCAACTCGTAAATCGAGGTAATACCGTGATGGTAATTGAACACAATCTCGACCTGGTAAAATGTGCTGATTATATTATCGACATTGGACCAGAAGGTGGAGTTGGTGGGGGAGATATTGTTGCCAAAGGCACACCGGAAGAAGTGGCCAATAACCCGAAGTCATTTACCGGAAAGTATCTGAAAAAAATGCTGAAATAATATGGAACAGTTTGAAGGAACACCCGAGCTATCTGACAAAGAAATCGAACAGATTATTTTTCTTTCGTACATGTTCTCTCAAGGCTCTATTCCTCTACAAAAAGCAATTATGGGGCATATAGCAAAAATCGCTGGTCTACAAGACCCGGGACATGCTCGGACGCTCTACGACTCCTTTGCTCAAAGTCTCCACTACACCGAAGGTGAAGGGTATACCATTGGTCGAGCCAACCTACATACCAATGAAGGTCTCGATAATCCTAAGGGACATTTCTCTGACATTGCACCCTTTACTGAAGGGGAGCGCTCTCGTGATGCCATGAGTTTACAAGAGATAGTAGATAACATGTGGAGTCTCGATTATCATTACCTTTGCGAAAAAGCTGGTAGACCAAATCGAAAAGAATCTGGTTTTAAAGTCGATACATTACAAGACCCATATTTTTCTTTCGGTATGGCGTACCTTGAAAGTGAAAAAGAAACACCAAGTGAAGTATTTAATACATTCTTAAACCGCTTGCGTGAATATGATATTTCTCCAGACAACCGTTCAGTTAAAGACGCAGTAATTGCTGCGTATCAAGAGCACCATAGTGATAGTGCATAAGTAAATTCCGTTATGGAAAAAGTCGACCTAAAATCTTCTGCAATACCAAACGCACCTGGTGTGTATTTTTTCTTGGGTCCCAAAAAGAAGATTTTATATATCGGAAAAGCCACCTCACTTAAAAACCGGGTCCGTAGCTATTTTTCAAGTGACATCAAAGAAAAGCGCTCGCCGCTCATTGAAGCGATGGTTCAAGAAGCACAAACAATTGAATTCACTGAGACTGATAGTGTGCTTGAGGCGCTCATTCTTGAAACCAATCTCATCCGTACCCACAAGCCAATCTATAACACGAGGAGTAAGGACGATAAGAGTTATAACCACTTGGTGATTACCAAAGAAGAATTTCCCCGTGTCTTGGTGGTACGCGGCAAAGACCTCACTGAACAATTTACCGAAAAAGAAATTCTCTATCATTTTGGTCCGTTCCCAAGCGGTGCATTATTTCGAGAGGCACTCAAAATCGTTCGGCGTTTGTTTAAATACTACGATACAAAAAACCCACTCGGTGATGAACAGACAAAGTTTGCTCGCGGTAAAATTGACTTCAATCGGCAAATCGGACTCTACCCAACTACCCAATCAAAAACTGAGTACAATAGAACCATACGACACATCAAGCTATTTTTTGAAGGCAAGAAAAAACAAATCATTACCGAACTACACAAGGACATGATGAAAGAAGCTAAGGCTGAACGCTTTGAAGTAGCCGACCAAATCAAGCGCCGGATTTTTGCCCTCAATCATATCCAAGATATTGCTCTTATCAAAGACGACAACCGCATCTATCGAGACGAGAAGCGAATTCGCATTGAAGCGTATGACATTGCTCACATGGGCGGACAACATATGGTTGGAGTGATGACGGTTATGGAAGCAGGGGAACCAGCCCGCAGTGAATACCGAAAATTTAAGATAAAGACTGTCGATCGCTCTAACGACACTGCTGCCCTCAAAGAGGTTTTAGAGCGGCGTCTGGCACACCCTGAGTGGCCCTTTCCACACATTGTCGTAGTAGATGGGGGAGTGGCACAAAAGAACGCAGCAGAGCTGATGTTACGGGCTCACGCGTTGATGATTCCAGTTGTGGCTGTAGTCAAGGACGACCGTCATAAAGCCTCGCGTTTAATTGGTCCAAAGAATCTCCTCGATACACACAAGTTAGCGATTCTGCATGCTAATGCCGAATCACACCGCTTTGCCATTACGTATCACCGTGAGAAGCGAGGCAAATCATACAAAGGTCTCCGCTAGGAGTACGCTAGCTTGAGATGATATACTTGATTGTGTTATGAAGCGTATAGCTGTTTTGCGAGGTGGACCGAGTGAAGAATATGCTGTTTCGATGAAGTCGGGAGCGGCTGTCTTGGAGGCGCTAGATAAGCTCCACTATGCGTACAAAGATATCGTTATTACCAAAGACGGTGAATGGCTTGAAGCCGGGATTGCGCGCACCCCAGACAATGCCCTTGAAGCGGTTGATGTTGTTTTTATTGCTCTCCATGGTGGCTATGGTGAAGATGGTCAGATTCAAAAGATTCTCCACCGGAAGCATATTCCGTATACTGGTAGCCCCTCACTCCCTTCAGCTATTGCCTTTAACAAAGAACTAACCAAGTTCTCACTCCAGTCGCATAATATTCTGATGCCGAAGCATCGCAAATTCACTGTTGCTGACCTTGATACCCTCGACGAGGAAGTTGATGAGCTTTTCAAAGATGTGGGTGAGGAACTATTCATTAAGCCACTGAAGACTGGCTCTTCCCACGGTGCCCGGTACGCTCCCAACAAAGAATTACTCACGACTCATATCCGTGAGTTATTGCAGAATTATGATGAGCTCTTAATTGAAGAATATATTAGAGGAAGGGAAGCGACAGTGGGTATTTTGCATGACTTTAGAAACCAAGCTATCTACGCTCTTCCAGCCATTGAGATTGTCCCACCCAATGGTGAACCAGCCTTTTCATACGAGAATAAATATAATGGTAAGACTGCAGAAATCGTCCCCGGACGGTTCTCTTATGAGGAGAAGATAAAGCTCGCTGATATCGCAGCAGTGGTACACCAAGCACTTCACCTTGATCATTACTCTCGCAGTGACTTCATCGTCAAAAATGGTGACGTGTACTTCCTTGAAGTGAATACCTTACCAGGACTGACGACCGAATCACTCCTCCCAAAAGCCGCCGCGGCAGTAGGCCTAAGCTACCCACAACTCATCGCTCATTTGATTGAGACCGCAAGGGTGTAGTTGAAATACCAGATATTGCATTACGTACGCTTTTGTAATTAAGCTATATTACGTATGCTAAAATTCTAGTATTATGAAAAAAGCTTTACATACTATGTTTTTAACTGTCGGCGGAATTGTATTACTCATTGTGATAGGAGTGGTGGTATGGGTTGGTATTATTGCCTTCAATTTTTTCAAAGGTCCTCCAGCAGTAGTACCAGAATCAGCATTTCCTGAAGCAACGGTTCGTGCTACAGCCCAAGCTATTGCTGACGGGAATAGTGGTAAAGCTATTGAGCAAGTTGCCGAAGCAGGCCTCATAGACTACATTGGGCCAGAAAACGACACCCTACTCCTGGTTGCGGTTATGGGTAATGATGAGCACGCTGTTAAAAAACTCCTTGAACTTGGTACTAATCCAAATATTCCTGAAGGAAGATCACCACTAGCAATTGCAGCAGGTAGTGCGGATATTGAAATTATACGAGCTTTATTGAGTGCTGGAGCAGATCCGGATGGTTTAGTAGACTCAGAATCTGGCCTTTGGCGTGCAGCACTTGGAAATCGTAGAGACATCGTGGATTTATTTTTAGAGAACGGAGCAACGATTGACCTCCCAAACTCTAATGGAGAAACTCCACTTATTGTCGCGGCTCAGGTTTCACACTACGAATTGAGTACACATCTTCTCGAACGAGGAGCATCTCCTTTTAGTCATGACTCTACTGGGAAAACTGCTGAATTTTGGGCAAGCCGAAAAGTTTTACAACCAGGCACAGAAGAATACCGTAACCGAGAGCAATTACTACAACTTTTACAACAAAAGGGTTTTCCTTCACCTGCTCCAACCGACGATGAGGTCTTGGAAGCCAAAGCGGCTGGCAATTGGCCACCGCAGTAGATTGAATTTAAAAAACTCCCAAAGGGAATTTTTTAAGATGGTGGACCCGACAGGATTCGAACATTACATGTTCAGTACCCGTTTTGGATAGATTGTTTTGCTCTGCTCACAATCTACCTCAAAACAGCTTCGAAACCCCCGCACCCCTCCACGAAAAAACGCCGGACATAAATTCCGACGTTTATTCATGGTGGACCCGACAGGATTCGAACCCGCTGCCTCCTCAGTGCAAATGAGGCGCTCTACCAAGTGAGCTACGGGCCCAGTTTTATTGGAAGCGTGAATGTTTACATTCACACGCTTTAATCAATCTGGGCACTTAGAACTTCTAAGTGGCACTATAATACGGGGCTAGCCATAGTAAGTCAAGGCGTTCGAACCTCATATTTAGCATGATTAAATTACGAATATGAGACAAGTTAACAAAACAGATATCAGTGGATAATCATGTATTTTTGGATATTCCTGGACGTATGATTAAACTATGAAAACAAATATCAAGCTGGCACCAGAAGGATATCTTAGTGCTGTGCGAAAGCGACGAAACAAGCAAGTCCGACGCGTACTCTATGGTACAAGTGGTCTACTCTTACTTATCATCACGTTTGTAAGCTCTACTAACTATGGTCAGACTCTGCTTTCATCCATTGCCTTAGCCCAGGAAACTGATGAAGAATATTATGAAGAAGAGTACTACGATGAAGGATATTACGAGGATTATGATGTGATGACAGAGGGTGGTTGTAATGTACTAGGACTTTCGCTCTATGGGGACATTTATACAACCGGTACCGGCGCTTCAACCAATGCAATTAGTAGCTATCTGGAGACCTACGGACAGCATGAGAACCTGAAAGCTATCGTAGTCGACGTTGATTCAGGTGGCGGTTCACCGGTAGCTGGTGATGAAATCCTTCAACTGCTTGAAGATCAGACGGTACCCGTAGTTGCTCAAATCCGAGAATTGGGTGCCTCAGCAGCCTACATGGCTATTCTTTCTGCCGACCACATCATCGCGCACCCGTACAGTTCGGTTGGTTCAATCGGTGTTATCCAAATTTTTTATGACTACACCAAGTTTAATAAAAAAGAAGGTATCGAATATATTCCAATTCAAAGTGGCCCAGGTAAAGACGCTGGTACCGGAGAACGCTCACTCACCAGAGAAGAAATCGCTCAGTTTCAAGAAGAAGTAGACTACCTATATGATGGTTTCATTGATCAGGTGGCCTTTTGGCGAGACTTGAGTCGAGATGCTGTTTTACAAGCAGCTGATGGACGTACATTTATGGCTCCTAAGGCTCTCGAGCTCGGATTGATAGATGAAATGGGTGGAAGTAGGGAAGTCCGAGCGCACCTCGCCAGTCAAATAGGTGAAGAGCCAGTTATCTGCTGGGTAAATAACGAAGGGTACTAATCATACTACTAAAAAAAGCCCCTTATGGGGCTTTTTTAATGTGTGACAATGATACAATTTTACTATGTCACGTGCTTCATACAAAATAATTGCTGGAGTACTACTCTTTTGGCTTGGGTTCTTTTTAATCCTTCAGGTACTATTCCAACCATCACACAACAGAGACTGGGAAATTGGGCATGAGGCTCTTCCAACAATTTCCTTTGCTGATGGTACGGTGACGATTGATAACTTCAGAAATTTTGACTGGTACGAGGAATACAAGGCCAATGCAATATACGAAACCATTTCATTTAAAGAAGAGGATATTCAATCAGTCGATGTCTTTATTTCTAACTTCGCAGAGTTCCAAGGGTTGGCTCATATCTTCTTAAGCTTTGGGTTAAAAAATGGTCAATATGTCACCGTCTCACTTGAGACACGCCGGGAGAGTGATGAGAAGTTTTCACCCATTCTGGGTATCTTGCGTCAATACGAGATTATCTACGTTGTAGGGTCTGAACGTGACTTGGTAGGCGCTCGAACGGGCCCACGTGATGAGCGAGTCTATCTCTATCCGACCAAGGCAACACCTGAACAAGCTAAAAGACTCTTTAGGCTACTAGCTGAAGATATTAATACCATCGCTACCGAACCACGGATGTATAACACACTTACTCAAAACTGTACGAATGAAATCACGAGAAGGGTAGAAGAAGTAGCTGATGTATCATTCCCGTTATCCTGGAAGACCGTGATGCCTGGCTACTTTGATGAAGTTCTCTATGAAATGGGAATCATCGATACGAGTGTACCCTTTGCAGAGATAAAAGCCGGATATCTCATCGACAATACAACAGTCAACGCTGATTCACCGACCTACAGTGCTGATTTGCGTTCCAAAATAGCCCAGTAATGTGTATTTACGCTCGAAAGCCCAGTATGCTACAATTCTGGCCTCACAGGGCCCTTAGCTCATCCGGTAGAGCGCTTCCATGGCATGGAAGAGGTGAGCGGTTCAAGTCCGCTAGGGTCCACCACGACAAAACAAAACACTACCATTCTTAGGAATGGTAGTGTTTTGTTTTAGCATCTGCCCTGCGGCAGATGCGTGTCGTGGTGGAAGACGGAGACATGTCGCTCTGCGACAGTCGAGTCGGGGTCGAGAACACTTAGTAGATTTGGAGCGAAGCGAACAAATATACTTAGTGATTCGTGACCACAGAGATATTAAATTATTTTCCCGCGGCACTTGCTAGATTGTGAGTGATAACGAAACAATATAGCTTAGTGACAGTCAGGATCAGTCCGCTAGTGTTGTTAGAATTGGAGCGATGCGAACAATCATGGTTAGTAACTCGTGACCACAAAAATGCAGCAGATGCGTGTCGTGATGGAAGACGGAGACATTTCGCTCTGCGACAATGGTGACTATCTCACCGTTATTTTGAATCAATTCAAATCAATTATTTGTACTGATATACTATCTTCATGCCGATAGGAACGCTACGTTTTCCACCATACAGTAAGATAATAATGTTGAATCTCATTATGATTCTTTTTGCTTTTATGTTTAATTGGTCAGTTGGCTCGATTGCAGTTTCTTACCTGTTGAATGCCATAACCATTTCCATAATCGCGATATTTGAGTTTTTTTATTTAGTATTCATTAGGAGAGATGCGCTAAAAAGTACATTTAAGAATAGGACGAACCCACCACGAACTCACAAATCCTTCGTGGAAGATTTCTTTGGTTTCACCCTTAGTTTTTGTTTCAGCTATGCAATTATATTTCTTTTCTTTTACAGTGCCTTCCGGCCACACTTTAATACAACGGTTTTTATTTTTGCTGTGATTTATTTTATCAGTCAAACTGTATTAATGATCATCCGGGCTAAGTCTGATACTGAGAAGCATAGAATATTAAGTGAAGAGGCGATTATCCTTGTACCGCACGGTTACCTTGTAACACTGGCATTGATTTTACTACTTTTGGTACCTCTTCAAAACCCTCTAGTAATACTTTTTTTTGGTGGTATCACTGACGTTTATGTAGAAGTGTTGAGTAGAAAGTATCGCTATCAAAAGGTCACCAATTGAGAAATTTAGTCAACAATAAAGCACTAATTGTGTAGCGGTTTATACTTTTTGTAATTCATTATTATATAACTGTAATCTACCTGTCACCGATTTATTGAAGTGCTTCTTTTAGAAATTCGAATCCTTCATTATGAATAGTGTGTCCAAGGTCTGAGTACAGACGCAGTGTGACATCGGCACGATGTTCACGTAAATAGTTAGCGGTTGTAGTGACTCGTTGCTTGGGAATATGGAAATCGTTCTCATCACATCCTATATACAGAGGCGTACCTGCCAATGAACCCTCTATGTTTTGAGTAACTTCAGCTTCGCTCCCAATCAGGCCACCGCTAGAAATCGCTACACCGAGGTAATGCCTTGGATTTTGCTTTACAAATTCAGCAACCAAACAGGCTCCTTGAGAAAAACCACCCAGAGCAATGTGATTATGAGGAATTTTATATTGAGTATGTATAAATGTAATGAGTGAAGATATACGCTCTAAGGAGGAATGTAAATCAGGCTGATTGGCCTCTTGTGGCTCAATAAATCGTTCGGGGTACCACGTATTTCTCGCTGCTTGAGGAGCTAGCACAAGCAAATCCTTGGGTACGTCAAAGTGAGTTGTAATACTTAGGATATCTTCAGCGGTTGCTCCACGACCATGAAGTAACAGTAGTGCTTTTTGTGGGTTAACTGTATTGCCTATAACTAATACAACCTGGTCTCCGTGTGGCAACATCGAATTAGGAATCTTCATACTATTTTTTATCTCGAGGCAATGTAAGGGGTATCAAATTAGCTTCAATTTTCTGACGATACGGTTCGTATTGGGGAGGAAGTACAAGATTTTCTCCCAACTCAGCCGCTGGCTCATCAACGGTAAAGCCAATATCATCAGTGGCAATTTCAAAGAGTATTGAGGCTGGTGTCATAAAATAGACTGAGTAAAAATACTTTCGGTCAATTAAACCAGTAGTGTCGACTCCGAGGTTTTGAATTTGTTCACCAAGGGCCATAAGTTCCGTATCAGTCTCAACTTGAAAAGCAATGTGATGAACTGAACCAGCACCTTGTCGAGCAGGAGGGAGATTGGGAGACTGCTTTGTGGCAAGGAATTTTCCAGGCCACGATGTTGCTTCATACCTTGTAACACCATCTCTCGTTTCGACTTCAGTGTAGCCAAGTCCGTCGGTCAAGACTGGAGCAATAGAGATGTTATCGGGTATGGTAAGGAGTGCTCCGTAAAAACCACGTAAGCTGTGCTCATGAGGAATGGGGCCGTTTACCCAGTATTCGACAGCGTCCTCCACGACTGCCTCGACTAGTCCAATTTTGAGTCCAAATTTTGAGTCCATCCGGGTCTTTTATCATCAGACATTTTTCTCCAAACGGTAGCTGCTTTTCATCATAAAAAACTTCATGAACGTCGGCACGCTCTTTCCAATACCCGATTGAACCGGTCGGGATAGCATAATAGATACTGTCCACTTCACCACTACCACTCGTTCCATCAGGAATACCTGCCCAATAAAAGAACGTGAGTGCGGTACCTGGAGAGCCAACAGCATCACCGTAGTAAAGGTGATAGGCGCTCGGATCATCAAAATTTACCGTTCTTTTTATAAAACGTTGCCCTAAAAATCCTTCATAGAAGTCGAGGTTTGCTTGGGGGTCGCTCGTGATAGCCGTGATGTGATGAAGACCTTTCGTTTTTATCATTACCAAATTGTATTAGAATAGCAACCACAAGACAATCTATACGTACTGTGAACCGAGTTTTTCTAGACATTGAGCAACACCAATCTATAGTGATACACTTATTAACATGGAAAATCCTAAAAGTTACGCTGAGTCGATTGAAGCAATCGCTCACAGTGAATACGTAAAAACTGAAACAGAACTGTCAGAAGCAGTAAAAGAATTAAGTCGCCTGACAGAAGCAGGAAATTATGATGACGTACCATTTGAATTAGTCGATAAAATTACTGAATTACAAGATGAACTGGGTGTAAGGCTAAAGGACTGGCTAGAGTCCATGGGTCTAGATCAGTAACTCTATTTATTGACATAATCAAAAAAGTTGGCATTATACAATTTGGATTTGTTCATACCGGAGACTAGATAATGTCTTTTTTCACCGCAGGACTGATATTCACAGCTATCTGCACATCGCTCATAGTTGTATCAATTTTGATTTTTCTATACACATACTTTGGAAAAGCTCAGAAAAAGTTAGTCATTTACAATAATAAAATGACTAACAAGCAGTTCGATTTCTTTGAAGCCACAATGGTTGGCATCGTACTTGGAACCGTCGGTTCATTCTTTGCTGCGCTAATCTGCTTTGCAATTGCCTTGTATTATCAAGTGATGTAAGTAAGAGCCTCACAAGCTATGAAAGTCCCCACGACTTCACAACTCGCGGGGCTTTTTTCAAAGTTAAAAGGCTGTGGGTGTAGATATAAAGCAAGAGATGCTACCATTATGTAATGGATACAACATACGTGATTATCGGAGTATTAGTTGCAATCAACCTTTTTGCGTTCATAGTGACCTGGAATGATAAGCGTAAGTCCGTAGAAGGTGCTCACCTTGACCGAACACCAGAAGGACTCCTGTTCTTTTTCGCCGCCGCGTTCGGAAGTGTCGGCGTCTACCTCGCCATGCAACTCTTTCGTCACAAAACAAAAAAGTGGTATTTTCAACTTGGTATTCCACTGCTCATTCTCCAGAATGCTGCCACTATCTATTTGGTTGTAGAAATTTACCTACAGGTTTAATAACTCCTTCAACTTTTTATAACAATCAAGGTGGTCATCAACCGGGACAGTTTCGATAACACCGATGACAGCCTCGTCATTACCGCCAGGGAACAGGCCGTCGCCGAAGTAGATACACTCATCGGGGTTCCACTTCATGAAATCAATCAGCTTTTGGACATTGGTACCTTTATGGCGGTCTTTGTGGATGTAGTCAAGACTGGTTGAGCCACCAATCTTTACAATTAAATCTTCTGAAGCAAAGGGGATTTTATCCAAGAGAGAATTACGTTTTTCTCTAGTAGGGTCGTAGACTTGCTTCAATTCGACTGGGGCAGTATTACCAATCGGACTAAAGGTAATCTGCGCGCCTCGATCTTCAATCGGGTTCCAGTCGAGATTAATGTCATGGTCGAGGATCTCGATGATTTCACTGATGTGGTCGAGAATCTCGGTGCGGTGATGAGGGTCGAGGGGAATATTCCAGAGAAGGGTACCATCAAGAGCGAGAGCGTGATTACCGTTTTGACCAAGTACAAACGCCGGAAGGTTGTTACTTTGCCATTTTATTTTCTCGGTTTCCTGGCCAGAGACAATGATAATGTCGTGTGGAAGTGAGGTGAGAAGGTCGTACATCTCTTGTAAAATCGGCTGTCGTGCCGGGGCAATGGTCTGGTCCATATCAAAGAAAAGGTGGCGGTATTGTGTCATAGTGTCTCTAGCATAGCCGATATCTTAGACACAGTAAATCAATTCGTATGGGACGGGGCTCTGCTACAATGAGGTATATGACAGTATTCATAGGTTTGATTAGTATTTTGCAGTCATTTGCAATCTCGCTTGGTGTAGGTTCTTCGACGTTGGCTATTATTAATTTCTTCGTGGCTATCTTTGATGGCAAAATTGACGAGACCGAACGAAAAATGATGGGCGTGGCATACATTATCCTACGGGTAGCAATGGTTGTAATCCTTGTCACAACTATCTCTCTGCTCGCGCTCGAGAGTGCTGGACGTGGCGTCTATGGCTTGAGCGCCTTCTCCTTTGCGCAGTTAATTATCATCGCTGTACTCTTCTTAAACGCTATCCTCATGACAGCGAGACTGATGCCAAGTACCTTTGGTCCTGCTATTCAAGCTGGGAGCTGGTATGCACTCGGAACTCTCGCTGCCTTCGTGCCACTCGGACTGACTGGCTTTTCCATCACGCAATTCCTCCTTGGCTACCTCACCTGGGTCGTACTCGCTACATCTATCGTTAATGGTGTGATGTCACTGATTAAACACCGAAAGCGGATTACTTAGGTGAAGTTAAAAGAAAACCGCAGTCCCAGAGGGACTGCGGTTTTCTTTTGTTCAATCTGTCTAGCTTCGAACCTTACCTGGGTATTTGAGATAGATGATAGGTACCAAGACGAGCGTAATAACGACTGAGAACGTAAGTCCGAAGATAATCGCAGTCGCGAGTGGAATCCACAAGTCATCGGTATAGAGGAGCGGAATCATACCAATAACGGTCGTCAGTGAGGTCAGAAGAATCGGTCGCAGTCGACTAACAGAGGACTCAACTACAATAGTTCGCATTGGAGTCTCTGGGGTACGTCGTCGTTCACTGTTCATTTGGTCAATCAAAAGAATTGAGTTGTTTACCACAATTCCAGACAGGGCAATGAATCCCATTATAGAAGGGAAAGACAATGCACTTCCAGTCACCGCGAGACCAACCAAAATACCAATGAGTGAAAATGGCAGGATAGAAAGGACGTACGCAGTATGTCGGTAGGAATCAAATTGGAGTACCAAAACCGTAACCATAAGGAGTACACCGACAACGAGAGCCAAAAAGAGTTCACCAAAGGCTTGGTCAGAATCTTCATTTTCTCCACCAAGTTCGATGGTGACGTCGCTCGGGATATCGAGCTCAGAATCAATCCGCTCGAGGAGTTCGGTATTGATATCGCGGACAACACCGGTATTGGTGATATCTGCACTCACTGAAACAATTCGTGATTGATCTTCGTGATTGATAGCGGTACTTGATTCACGCAAGTTACTCGTAACAAGAGATGAGAGTAGGACCGTTTCTCCAGTTGGAGTACTAAGTTCAATGTTCTCTAGGGTCGCTAAGGTTGTTCGGTTTGCTTCGGCCGGATCAATGGTTGGGTCGTTGGTAAGGTTAAGACGAACTACCACATCAATGTCGTCGGTCACGGTTGTAAGCGACGTTGCATCAGTTCCAAAGACCGCAGAACGCAGCGTCTGTGAGACGACTTGTGGATTTAAGCCCGCCGCTGAGGTCTTAGCTTTATCAAGGTTTAAGACAATCTCAGTACTGTTGTTATTGGTACTCGTGGTCACGTTGGTAGTGCCTTCAATCGTGTCGAGCAGTCTAGCGATGTCAACAGCTACGTGATTAAGTTCTTCGAGATCTTCTCCAAGGACACGTACGCCAATTGGTGCGCCAGTAGGCGGACCATTTGATGGTTGATTGATAGTAACTTTGAAGTCTTTTATCTCTGCAAATTCTGCTCGCAACATGTCAGACACTTCAGTACTGGTCATGTCTCGCTCCGGAGCAAGGGCAACGTAAAAGCTCCCGAGCTTTTCGTTTTGTCCACCGGCGCCAAAGATACTGCCAGAACCAACGGTAGCTGAGAACGCTTCAATCACATCCGGGTGACGGTAGAAGATTTCTTCAACGCGTCGCATGGCGATATCGGTCGTTTCTTTGACTGTGCTTTCTGGGAGTTCCACTTCAACATAAATTCCTGGTACGTCTGATTGTTCAAAGAAAATCACTTTTACAAGCCCCAGGGGTACCAAAGCAAGCGAACCAATAAAACCTGCAATCAATAAAGCCAAGAAAGTGGCTTTTCGCTTACGAGTATCAAGCAACCAGAGGAGCTTTCCACGGTACCAGTCTTCAAGTTGGTGGCTATATTTAAGTTGCTTCTGTTCAAGCTTTGTTGTACTTCGTCGTCGTAGGAAGACAGAACTAATGAGTGGAAGGAACCCAAGTGCTACCACGAGTGAAGCAAAGAGAATAAAGACCAGGGTAAATGGAATACCAGCGATAAACTGTCCGGTCACACCAGAGACAATAAAGAGTCCCACAAACATCGAAACGGTGGTAAGGGTTCCCGCTGTCAGTGGGGCGCTAAATTCTACGACCGCTAAGCGAGCTGCTTCAGACTTATCCATGGTTGGATTGTCCTTCATGTTTTTGTTGATAGCTTCAACAACTACAATGGCGGTATCAACTAATACTCCGATACCAAGAATCAGGGCAAAGAGACTGATGAAGTTGATAGTGTTACCAGACAGGTAGAGTCCAATAAAGCCAATCATGAATGAGAGGGGGATTGAGAGACCAGCAATCAAACCTTCACGCCAGCCAATTGCTATGACTAGTACAATAATCACTAGAAAAATAGTCTGAATACCAGAGTTGGTTAAGTTGGTGAGGTCATCTCGAATATCCTTTCCAGCGTCGAGAATGGTGTACAGCGTAAGACCTTCAAGAAGGCCATTATCACCTTGAAGTGCAGTTAATCGGTCATTTATTTCAGCGGTAAGACGAGTGATGTCGCCACCGCGCTGTTTATAGACATCAAATGAGACAGCGGCTTGTGATGGTTCTCCGTCAACACTCAAGCGAGAGAGGGTAGTAGCGTCAGTGAGACCAACGCGGACGGTAGCCACATCCCGTACATAGACTGGTTGGCCACCAAGGGAGGTGATAGGAACTTGGGCTACACCTTCCGCATTTGGAATATCACCTTCAAAGACCACGTTGTATGACACATCATCAGTCACAATCTGGCCAATCGGGAACGTGGCATTGGCAGTTCTAATGGCGTTTACCACATCAGAAATAGTCAGGCCGAAGCGAAGCAAGGCAGTTTGTTCTACCAATACACTTACTTCTTCTTCTCGCACCCCACTTTTTTCAACTCGCGAGACACCACTAATACTCTCAAGTTCCTTTTCAAGCTCATCTGCTAGTAAGACAAACTCTGCGTCAGTTCGGTCACCAGAGATAGAGAAGGTGAGGATTGGTTGATCAACGAAATCTACTTCAATCACTCGCGGATCTTCAGCGTCTTCCGGTAGTTCTGGAATAATCGCATCAACGGCGTCTTTCAGGTCAGTAATAGACTCATCGATATCAGCACTCGCTTCAAATTCTACCGTGACACTCGAAACACCTTCGCGTGAGGTAGAGGTAATCTTTTTTACATTTTCGAGGTTACCACTTAAGCCTCGTTCAATTTCATTTGTAACGAGAGTTTCAACATCGGTGGCTGGTGCTCCGGGAAGAATAGTAGTGACGATACCAACCGGAATCTGTACTTCAGGAGCTGACTCTTTCGGGATAGCAATAATTGAGTACACTCCAACCCCAATGAGAACAAAGATGAGGATGAAACTAAATCGGGTTTTCTGTAAGAAGAAATTCCACATACTTAGTTGGTCTTAACAGTTACGTCATCACCCGCGTTCAATCCTCTCGCATCAACGACAAATTCGTCAGTGGCCAAGAGACCGTTGGTGATTTCAATCAATGAATCTCGAACCGGACCAAGTGAAACTGGTACTTGTGCGAGCTTGCTTTCATCAGTCACAATCAAAATGTATCCGTCTTCGGCTTCGAACTTCACCGCAGTTAAGGGTACGCGGATAGCGGTATCGGTCGTGGTAGTAGACGCTTCTTTGGTGATTCGAACGGTATCGCCGTTGGTGAGTTCACTGGTTTCGGCTCCGATACGGACTTCAATTTTACGAGTCACAGGGTCAATTGCTGGAGAGATTTGTGTCACTACACCAGGGTAGTTACCGTTGATTTGTACTTGGTCGCCAATCGCAAGAAGTGATTGTTCGTTTTCACCAATGAAGGTGATGATTTCAAGTGCATTGTTGTTGGCCACGAGAGCCACCGCTTGGCTACCATTGATGAAGTCACCAGTTCGTACATCAAGCGTATTTACCGTTCCAGCAATTGGACTACGGAGGATAGTTTTTGAAAGATTAGCCTGAGCAGCCCGGAGTGAACCAAGCGCTTGCTTGATTTGTGCATCTGCCGCAGAGGTGGTGCCACCACTGGCTGCTACTTCAGCTCGTCTGATAGCATCCTGCGCTCCTTGGATACTTGTAAGACTTGAGTCGAGTGAAGATTTGGTACCAATGAGGTTGCTTCGGATAGACGTGAAGCTGGTACTGAAGTTCTGTAATTCAGCTTCGGTGTAGGCACCGCCATTACTCTGGTCATTAAAAAGCGTGATAAAAATATCAACCAAGACAATCATCTTGTCGACTTCTTGTTTGGCATTTTGAATTTCAGCTTCGAGGTTTCCATCAGTCGTAAGGCTGCTGGTACGTTGTTGCCAAGCCGGAAGGGAAGTCTGGTAGGCAACTCGCTCACGATTGAGGGTGTCGGTGTTGCCACGACCATTAAGTTTGAGACCAGGAATACTACCGTTTGGATTTGAGAAAAAAGGATCGATACTATTGAGTAACGTACCGTTTACCGTGTTGTACGCAGAACGTACATTACTGACAGCGCCGTTTTGAGCATTACGAAGTGAGGTGCGAGCTTCTTCAACACCGATACCACTTTGTGATGAAGCAGCGAGTGCCGCTTCATACGCTCCCTCAGCCTGGAGGACAGACGCACGCTCAGCTGCATTTTCAAGTGTTGCAATAACCTGACCAGCGCCAATTGTTTGGCCGAGGGTGACATTTACACCAGTTACTCGTCCACCTCGTTCAGCTGTGACGGTAGCTTCGGTGAGGGCGCGAACATTTCCTACGAGTGAAACTGACTGACCATTGGCTACTTCTGAGGCTGTGGTAAGAGTCACCTGGGGCAACACTGGCTCGATAGCTGCAACCGGTGCCTCTTCTCCGGTCAGTCGTATCCCAACTACTACTAAAACAATAGCTGCTACGAGTAGCGCCCACTGCTTCTTACTTACTTGCTTCACACGTCCCTTAATTTGGCTCAAAAATTGCATATAAATTACTTACGATAAACCCGACAAGAATAACACTAAAATCGTTTTTTGTCTAGATATTACGGGCTAAAGTACCCGTCTACAGATATGGTACAATCTCGGTCATATGTTTGGAAAAATGAAAAACTTTGCCATCAAGAAATTACTTGAAACGCAAATGAAGAATGTACCTGAGGACCAAAAGAAAATGATTATGGAAATGCTCGAAAAGGACCCAGCTCTCTTTGAGAAAATCGCCAAGGAAATGCAAGCTGAGCTCAAGAGCAACAACAATAATCAAATGGCCGCTGCGGCGAAGGTCCTCCCTAAGTACCAGAAAGAAATCATGGCTATCATGAGTCCAGAAATGAAAGAAAAGCTGATGAAGATGCAAATGGGTGCAGCTGGACAGTTCAATCCAAACGGAAGCATTCGGCGCTAATTATGAAAGGTATCAACAGGTGCGGGACTTATCCCGCACTTTGTTCGTTATGATACAACCATATGCAAACTAAAAAGATTGTTCTGATTTGTGGCCATCCGGATACCGATACGTTTACTGGTTCTGTCCTTGATCATTATCAAGCAGCGGCACAGTACGGGGGCCACTATGTGGCCCGCTTCAACCTCGGACAAATGCACTTTGACCCGATTCTCCGCAAAGGCTACAAAGAAATCCAACCACTGGAACCTGATCTTATCCACCTCCAAGAAGCCATTACCGCCTGCGATCACGTCGTCATTGCTTACCCAAACTGGTGGTGCACTATGCCAGCCCTCCTTAAAGGCCTCTTTGACCGTATCTGGCTCCCAGGCTTTGCCTTCAATTTCAATAAACAAACCAAGAAAATCGAGAAGCACCTAGCCGGGAAGACCGCTCGCGTGATTATTCTCTCTGGTTCACACAGTCCATTCAAGACCTGGTGGCAATTTGGTGACTACACCAATGAAATCCAATTTGGAATCCTTGAATTTGCCGGTATCACAACCAGTGTTTCAGCCTATGGTCCCTGTGAACGGGTAGGGGATGTCTGCCGAACGAAGTGGATTAAAGATATTGAAACCCTTGGAAAACGAGCCAAATAGCTTGACTTTTCAATATTTCTTGATATAATAGTAACAGGCTGATATTTGATACCTAGCCTTGAAAGGAGGCTGATATGAGACACCTTTTGATGATGATCTTGGCCAGTTTGACCTTGATCACCCCGGCTGTTGCACAGGAAGTACCTGAGACAGCTACCGAACGCAACCTGCGCGAGCAGAGCGATCGGATGACAGCGGCTACGGCTGCCGGCCAAGTCTTCGTTGAGCAGTTTACTGCTTCACGAGGTTGTGAACCTGGACAGGAGCAGGTCGTCAACGACTCACGCTCTGGAACCCGAGCAACCTTCCGCTATCGTGACGATCCGCGCCGGCAAAACCGACGCGACGTCCAAAGTCTTCGCTTCCGCGGGCGCGGTCTGCCAGCAATCGGCCCGACTGCCCGTTTCACTTCTGATTCTTACTCTGAAAGGAGAACCGTATGCGTTACCCCCAGATGATTCTCGCCACCATGCTCGCTATGGCTACCACAGCCTGTGCCGGCTCTGGCTTCGAAGTTCGCTCCGTAGGCTTCTCGCCGGAATTCACTGCCGGTGTCGCCAGGACGATGGATACCATCGTCCAGACCCCGAAGTGCAAGCAAGGTGAAGCACTTGTCACCGAGCGTCAAGCAGACGTCAGAACTGTCTCCGACAGCAATGGTGTCCGTAGTCGACAAACTGTTGGCCAACCAGGTCGTCAGGCACGACAGGTCTCGGAACGTGACCGTCGTCGTGGACAGCTCTTCGTTGGTCAGGAAACGCGAATCAGGGCCAGCTCTGATTCCATCTGTGTCCCGATCGGCAACTAAAGACCAATACAACGTGGTCTGACCCAAGGGCGAAGTGGAATTAATGTTCCGCTTCGCCCTTTAACTTTTACTACCACCTCGTGGTAGTATTTTTATATATGTCACAAAGTTTCGGGCGCGATGCCGCCTTGGTTGTTTTTAAAGCTGTTACCGTTATTGTTACCATTGTATTGATTGTCGTGACACTTTCGGCCCTCTGGGAGATTGAAACCGTTATCAGTGACGGTACGTGCAATATTGTGGTATTGCCGGTAGAAGGGACGATTCTGCCATTCTACGGCCTCGTAGATGCACCACTAGTCGTCACTCCTGAAATGGTTGAGAGTTTCCTCACGGCAGCTGAAGAAGAGCCAGACATCCAAGCGGTTCTCCTTGAAATTAACTCTCCAGGAGGGACACCAGTTGCTTCAGAGCGGATTGCGAAGCGACTTCGTAGCAGCTCACTCCCCGTCGTTGGTCTGATTGGTGACGTTGGCGCTTCAGGCGGCTATATGGTGGGTGCCGCTACCGACTATCTCCTCGCTTCAGCCATGTCAGACGTTGGAAGTATCGGGGTCAACATGTCATACGTTGAACAATCACAAAAGAATGAAGAAGAAGGATTGACCTATGTGCAACTCACCACTGGTAAGTTCAAAGACGCTGGCAGCCCCGACCGACCAATTACTGATGAAGAACGCGAACTCTTCCAACGCGACTTGGATATCGTTCACAATGCCTTCATTGACCTGGTGGCCAACTATCGTTCACTCGAGCGAGACAAGGTCGTAGCTTTAGCCGACGGCTCCACCATGACCGGTTCACGTGCACTCGAAAATGACCTTATCGACGAGATTGGCGGTCGCGAAGAAGCCAAGTCAGTCCTCGCCACCATCCTCGAACTCCCCGAAGAAGAAATTGTCTTCTGTGAGTATGAGACATCACTCATACCGTTTTAAGCCAGAAGAAACGCTAAATACCAAGCGTGTTTATGAGGTGTAAGAATGCCGCATCGTCTTTGATCGCTTCAAAAAACTGCCGCATAAAGTTATCAATTCCGGTATCGGTAATATAGTACTCCCGAGCATAGTCTAAATCTTCTTGGGTAAATTCCTCATCACCTCGGAAACCGAGCCAATTTTTAAGCTGCGCCATCCGTTCAGCTAATTCATTAGGTCTACTTAGATATTGAATTCTTTCCTCTCGAAGTCGCCCCCGTGAAAAATCTTCGTCAGACATTTCAACAAAATTAAGACCCGCTTCTGTCATCCTCTGTTGATTTTCTAACGCATTTTCTTTCGCATTCTTGAGACTACTTTGATAGTCCTCTTCAGTATAGGTAATATTATTTGCATCAAAGGCGGTTTCAAATAGTTTCTGGTATGCCTCTTCACCAGGATTTCCACCAGGGTACTTCCGCACTACGTGTCCTTTTTCGTGAGCCTCCATGGCACTATTAACTCGTTTTGTTGGTGTGCTCCCATCTTCATTTTTCCAGAAAATGCCTATACCGCTAGAACTAGGGTGGGTATCGTCAAGCAATATTGGGGTCGATTGTTTTACCTCTTCAATAGCATCTAAAACCTCCTGTCGTACCTCCTCTTCACTTGGCATCACAAATGGTTCGTCTCGGAAGATATATTCACCGCTCTCATCCTTATCTACATAGGTCACTGGTTCACCAGAATCAGCCTTTGCCTGGTATCCAATCATAGTAGTTTTAACTATCTTATCTACAATGTTAGGGTGGCTCAGTCGTTCAAATAGAACAATCGAGTCTAGCTCATCATGAATTTCTCGCTTATTTGGAGTTGGATTAGCCTCAAATGTTTCCATCCTAAAATGGTATCACAGAACAAAATAATAATCATAATAAAAAAGACCTACTCCCACCAGAGTGGTTTCGGTCTTGTTTTAGGTGCCTTGCTCAGTTCAACGCTCGAACCATGAGATGCTCAGCATACTTCTTGAGTGTAGCCGTGAGTGGCTCACGAGCATCCTTGGGGTAGCCATGAAGATCCGGATTGTATCCGGGCTTAACGCTTATGAGTTGAAAGAACCCTTGGAGCTTAGGCAGCATGTAGTTCGGCCCGGTGATGATTTCCTTATTCTTCTCCAGCCACACGATAAACTGTTCGGCCATGTGAGGAGCGATAACAATCAGCTCTGTCTGGCTCCAATTACCAGCAATCGGAATAAACCGATAATCAGTATCTGGTCTGACTCAAGCTCACTGAGCCATTCTGGCACTACTTCCCGCAACTTGGCCACTCGCTCGTACTGCGGGACTGCAACGAGCTCTTCTTTAAGAATATTATGGATTTCCATAATTGTCTCCATCTGCAAAACCGGCACTATGAGACCATACTAATAAGCTTAATGCAAATACGTACCCTAAGTTGTCTTCGTGGTATATGGAAATAAACCTCCGCCAGAACCTCCAGCAATTACAAGAAATTGTCTGGGATGTTCTAAGTAAATAGCTCAGGTTATTAGAAAATGGCTATTTCTGTCATGATATAATTTTCATATGACAACCGCGGAACGAGTTAATTTTTTGGTATGCAAATACAAAGTTAGTCCTTTGTATGCAGAGCAAATCATATCAAAGGTTCCAGCAGACACTTTTTCAGATGAAAATATAACTCGACTTTTAAAACAAAAACCTAAGCCATTCGTGAAGTGGGTTGGCGGTAAAAGGCAGTTGATTTCTCAATTCCATCAAATCAATGCACTTACGCCAAAAAACTTTGATCAGAATATAAATACATTTTTTGAACCGTTTGTTGGTGGAGGCGCTATCTTTTTTGAACTCCTACCCAAGAAAGCAAGTATTAATGATATTAATGCAGAGTTAGTTACGACATACACTATCATCCGTGATGATGTTGAGGGCCTGGTTAATGAGCTGTTAAAAGGTCAGTATGTTTATGATAAAGATGTCTTTCTCACTATTAGATCATGGGACACAACAAAAATCTCAGAGATAAAACGAGCGGCTCGATTTATCTACCTCAATCGTACAGCTTTTAATGGTATGTATCGTGTAAACAAGAGTGGTCAGTTTAACGTCCCATTTGGTCGCTACACCAATCCGCAAATAGTTGATGAAACCAATCTCCGTAATGTCTCAGCTGCACTTAAAGAAACTAAAGTAAAAAATGGTTCTTATAAATACGTTCTTGATGAGGCAAAGAAAGGGGATTTTATTTACTTTGATCCACCATACCACCCAGTATCAAAGACAGCTTCATTTACCTCGTATTCCAACGACGTATTCCTTCAGAAAGAGCAGGAAGAACTCAAAGATGCTTTTGTGGAGTTACATAATAGAGGCTGCAATGTTGCTCTTTCAAATTCGGACACACCTTTTATCGAAAGTCTCTTTAAGCCATTAGAAAATAAGGGTATTGTTATCCATAGGGTGCAGGCTGGTAGGAATATAAACTCTAAGTCCGAGAGAAGAGGGAAGGTATTTGAACTTTTAGTTACAAATTATTAACTTTTATGGCAGAAAGAACTGCATATAATTATTCGTTTTCAAATTTTTTAATTGGAGCGACCAATAAGTCATCGGGTAAGTTACTTATTGCGAATTTTCAAAGAAATTACGTATGGGGAACAGGTCATGTAAAAAAGCTTCTTGATTCAATTAGAGCAAATGAGAAAGGTCACTACATTGGTAACATAGTAGTCCAAGAAGCAACAAATGGTGCTGGGGGGCACGATAGAGTTGTTGATGGTCAGCAGCGGATCGTCACATTAGCTTTAATTATAAGTGAGCTAAGAAGACACTTAACCGACGAAAGTGACTTAAAAAGATGCGAAAAAATTCTTTTTTATTCAGACAAAAATCCTAGGGTGAAATTTTCTAGGAAGAATTTGAACGATACGTACAAAAAAATATTAAGAAATGTTTTGGTTGAAAATCCAGATCAAAGTCAAGAATTGCTTTTAAAAAATCAAAAAGCAATTAAGGTTTACTTCGAAAAACATAAAGAGTATAAAAATATTTTAGAAAAAATATCAGCACTCGAGTTTGTTGTAATTAAATGTAAGACAACGGTCAGTGTGTACCAGTTGTTTGAGGCATTGAACTCACATGGAAAAAGATTATCCGCTATCGAATTAATCAAAAACGGATTATTTGCTGAATCTAACGAAAACGAATCTGTTGAAAGAAAAATAAATGCTTTATGGGAAGAGATGGAGAAGCTTTTTGAAACGGAGGAAATAAAAAATATCTGGTTTGGTAAGTTCATGCGTCACAATTGGTTTTCCATTGCCGGTCCTGTCACTGAAGGTAAACTATATGAACGCTTGAAAAAGTATTTAAAAGAAGAAAACGCTGTGGAATTCCTTGAAAATCTTCTAAATTCCGCAAAAATCTACACAAAACTAAGGTCGGCTGACCTTAGAAAGAAAGAGTTATCTAATTCAATGGACCACACTGCGTGGCAGAGGATTGAACTTTTGCTTAGAAACATCTCAGAACTTGAAATCGATCAGGTTTATGCCGTTATACTTGCTCTGGTTAAGTACGGTAAGAAAGAGCCTGAATATTTTGAAAAAGATAGGTTATACAGGGACATTTTTAAAATATGGTCTTTCATAATTATCGTTAAATTTTCAAACTTGAGCCCTTCAAAATACGAAACGACTTTTGCAAATTTTTGCCACGATTTACTGAATAAAAATAGTAGTGAACTTAAGGAAGTAAAAAAAGAATTCTATGCAAAGCTTTACAGCCTTATGCCCTCAAAAAATGAATTCGTAATAAAATTAAACAAATCTATTAGATGTGCAAATAAAGAAGAGAAAAAAGTGAACTTTTCAAATAGTCGTGAATTCGTAAGGCTACTTCTGATGATTTATTTAACGAGTGGCGAAGAATTTATAGGAAAATATACTATAGAACACATCATCCCTCAGGGCAGTTTAGTGAAGTGGAAAAATATTTCTGAAGAAAATAAGCTAGAAGTTGAACGTGTGTATCGTTACAAACTTGGTAACTTGACCTTACTCAATATAGATAACGTTGAAAATGAAAATTTTAATACGAAGTATAAAAAATCGTACTCAAAATCTGTGTTTCCTAAGAATGTTCAACTTAGTATGTATAAAGACTTGTTCAATAGCGATGTCCCGCAGAAAGCTGTAACTAAGCGAGGGGTGAAAATAGCAACTGATATATATGATGCACTAGCTAAAAATCTATGTTGATTGAAAATAAAGAAATAATTCGATGGTGTTATGAAGGTGTAACAGATTACACACTTGTTAATGGTTCAAATAAAAGCTTTTTGAAGGCCGCTAATGAAATTGAAAAAACTTGGGGAAATCAATTAATGGGAACCACCGATGGGGGTCAATGGACTACAATATTTTGCCAAAACTTAGTTAAAGAAGCCTTAGAAAAACTAGGAAGAAAAAATGTTAGATCGACCACCGCGAAACAGGCGTCCCTACGTATGAAACGATATGATCCAGATTTAGAATGTGATGATTTCGTGTATGAAGTTAAAGGAAGGAGTTGGACTACTTCTGGAACGGCAGGTGAAAAAATTCTGGGCGTCCCTTTGAAGTATGGAGAAGTTCCTCGACTATACCATAAGCCTCTTAAAATAGTTCTAATAGGTTATCAAGAATATGAAGCAAGACACATGTGGCAATTTGGAGATTTACTAGACGAAAACAATCAAACATCGGAGCTAAAAGAAGCTTTGACTTATCATAAGCAACATAATATAGAGTATGTAGGTTTTACAGACATTCTAAAAGAATTAGGTTATCCGGACGGTTGCTGGGAATAAGCTTGATATACTTAACGTATGCCAACAAAAGTTCTCTCTTCAGTAGCCCATAGGCCATACTTCAATGAAAAGAATTTCGTGCTTTATCATAATGATCTTTTTGAAGTCGTCACTCAACTAGCTGATGATTCTGTAGATATGATTTTTGCAGACCCGCCATATAACCTTTCAAATGACGGATTCTCCATTCATGCAGGGAAGATGGTATCAGTAAATAAAGGTGACTGGGATAAAAGTAAAGGCTTTGAACAAGATTATAAATTTCATCAATTATGGCTTGAGGCTTGTCGGCGAGTATTAAAACCAGGAGGAACTTTATGGGTGAGTGGCACCTACCATTCCATCTATCAATGCGGATATGCTATTCAAGCCTTGGGATACCATATTTTAAATGATATTACCTGGTATAAACCAAATGCAGCTCCAAACCTCAGTTGCCGTATGTTTACCGCCAGTCACGAGACCTTACTTTGGGTACGAAAAGAAAAGAAAGCTACTCATACCTATAACTATGACGACATGCGTGAGAGTGAGTGGCACGGTGACTTTATGAAGGCTCCTAGCAAGCAGATGCGGTCTGTTTGGGCTATAAATACACCTAAACCCTGGGAAAAGAAATTTGGTAAACATCCAACCCAAAAGCCTATAGACCTACTTGAAAGAATTATAAGAGCAAGTACTAATGAAGGAGATGTTGTACTTGATCCATTTACCGGTAGTTCCACTACAGGTTTAGCAGCAGCAAAACACAATAGGAAATTTATCGGGATTGATAGAGAGCAAGAATATTTAGATTTGTCACAAAAACGATACCAAGATATGTTTGTGTAATATGGAAATTATTTACATTCTCACCAATGAGGCTATGCCTGGTTATATCAAAATTGGTAAAACAACAGATCTTACAACAAGAGTGAAGGATCTGTCGCGCGCATCGGGAGTTCCGCTACCTTTTGAGATTTTCTATGCAGCAGAAGTTGAAGATATGGATTTCGTTGAGAGACAAATCCACAAAGCGTTTACCAACACTCGTGTGGCGAAAAATCGTGAATTCTTTACTGAAACTCCTGAGCATGTTGTGGCTGTTATTAAACTTAGAGAAATACGAGAAGTCACACCTAGAGAAGATATTGTTGAATTTAAGGAAGATAGAGAAGCTCTGGAAAAGGTTAAGAGATATAAGAAGCGTTTTGATTTTGAGAGATACGATATTCCAGTAGGTTCTGTTTTAACTTTTACACGTGACTCGAACGTAACTTGCACTCTTGTAGAAGGTTCAAATGTAAATCTTAACGGAAATATTTATAGTCTTTCTAAAGCTGCACAACTTTCACTAAATGTAGACTGGCCGGCTCAAGGACCTTTGTATTGGACATTTGAAGGAGAAACTCTTGATGAAAGAAGGCACAGACTCGAGCGTGATGAGCAACCGGAATAGAAATGGCTTAAAATTCAAATGATTTTGAAGTTTGTTAATATTGTCAGTTATACAATTTCCTCCATTGTCTTACCGCTAACTCAAGTCAATTGCATATGGTATTGTGGTCTTTCTTTACAATAACCACTATAAATCGTATAAATTAATATTACTGAGGTATTTCTGCACCTACCTAACTTAACAATAACGTTATTATCTATGAAGATAACCAATCAGAGTATTATCAAAGCATTTGCTGTAATTGTGTTGCTGCTAGGCATTACAACTACCACTAACGCTCAAAGCGTTAGTCAGGTAGTGGAGTTAGCTCCAGGATGGAACGTCGTTTCAACCCCAATGGTCCTTCACTCGCATGATTTCTCAGCAGATGAAACCTCAACCAACTTTGATATTTATGTGCTCGATGCTTCAAAGCCAACTGGCTGGGCGACTATGGCAGATTTGGGACAGACAAAATTCACTCCACTCTTTGGTTATTTCATTAATAATAAAACTGGAGAAGACCAAACACTGACTTTCAGTTTCAAGTCTGATGTTCCTCCGAATGAAAAACTCTTCGAACGAACTTTTACTGCTGAAGGGTGGTACTCACTCGGTGTTGCCAATGCGGAATACGCAAAGACACAAAAAGCAGATCGAAGCGATACCGATAACCCAAGTAGTGTACTAAGCCTTTTGACTGGTAATTATGACCTAGTAATTGATTTCACTGACGATAGCTATGAAAATGATAGAAACAGTGTTGCTTTAAGTGATCCTTGGAAAGCGGTGGTACCAAGTGACATCAATGAACTTAACGATCTCCGTGACACTAAGGGCTACGCAGTTTATATCAAGCAAGCAGGAGCCAGATACAACGGATTTCAGAATGACCCAGCTCCAGAAATTGAGTTTCCAGAAGAGTTATTATTTGGTTTAAGTTCAAATAATCCAGACAGCACCACAATAGTAGTTGATGAAGATAGTAATACAGATTCTACAATCCTTGAATATACAATTACTGCATCCAATGGTGACGTCTCACTTGATGAATTAGTCGTAAATATCCAAACTGAGACAGCAATTGAGAACGTGATTAGTTCCGTTAGAATTACTGTTGGTGGTAACCAA
The DNA here is from genome assembly GCA_041738755.1 of Minisyncoccia bacterium. GTDB lineage: Bacteria > Patescibacteriota > Minisyncoccia > Phycocordibacterales > UBA918 > OLB19. The sequence goes on from JBGSPE010000005.1 coordinate 184,517, forward strand.
TATTCATCAAGTGCTTCCGGTATCACCTCGACATCAGCTGACTTCACATTCGACATTGATGGAGAAGTTATTGTACCTGAAGGAGAATCTCTTACTGTCGTTGTCTCAGTTCGTATTAAGGAGCAGTTAGGTAATTATGCCAATGGTGAAACTATCCAAGCACAAGTAAGTTCAACACAAGTTGAGGCTACTGTAGCAAATGGTATTGATGGACTACTTGATGAAGCTAGGCTTAATGGTTCGGCAGTAGGTGATATTCACACACTCGCCGCCGCGGGATTACTTGTTCCGGTTGATGGTTTTGCTCAAAATACAGATACACGTGGTGATAATGATCAGATTGGTGAGTTCACACTTGAATTCGAAATAACTGCATTGGAGGATGACTATTACATCACCGACAATTCGTTTGAAGCCACTACAACTGAAACTAATGGAATTGGCTTTACTCTACAATCGCCAGGTTCAGCGAACATTACTTCAACTGTAAGTTCAACTGCAGATGAAGACACTAACGGGGTCTTCACCATACGCGAAGGAGAAACCGAGACTTTCACTTTAACAGTTACAGTTGATCCAGATGTTACTGGGCAGCACAGAGTAGCTCTTACAGAAATTTGGTTTTCTAATGAATCAAATGGGACAATCGGAGCTAAAAAACATATACCGTTCCCAACTCAAGACTTCCGAACAAACTTCAATAACATCAACGCAAACTAGATATGAAGAAAATAATTATCGCTTTAATTCTTCTACTACCAGTTACTTCATTTGCCCAAGTACCTGCGTTTCCGATGGCTTTCTGGGGCACTGCTACAGTTGATGGTATTGCGGCTCCAGCTGGTGCAACTATTAGAGTATATGGGGGAACAAGTAAAATTGGTGAAGTTACTGTTATGTCTGGAGGAGTCTATGGCTACACTGAGCCAACAAAACAAAAACTTCTCGTTGAGGAAACAACAGGCTCACTCTCATTCACTATTCAAGCTCCTAGTATTAATGGTGGCATTGAGACACAGGGAGTAGTTCCGATTACACATGATTCATTTGAAGCAGGGGAGACGATGCAAAAGACACTTGATTTTGAGCTAACGACTCAAGTAACGAGTGGCAGATCTTCAAGTGGTGGAGGGGGTAGCGGAGGTGGCGGTCGCAGATCGAGTGCCTCGACACCAGCTATAACTCAGCCATTGGTGCTAGGGCAATCAACCACCACACCTGCGACAGAAGAGGAGCGACGTATTCAACTTCAAAAACAGTTAATTACTTTACTTGTACAGCTCGTTGCTCTCTTGCAACAGCGAGCGAGCCTGTAGTTATAAAATAGTGGTGAACTACTAGAAGTTTGCTATACTGCCAGCCATGTCATTATCTGTTGGAATTGTGGGGTTGCCGAACGTCGGGAAATCGACGCTGTTTACTGCGCTCACAAAAAATGAAGTGTTGATTGCTAATTATCCGTTTGCAACGATTGATCCGTCGGTTGGCGTGGTTGAAGTACCTGACACCAGGCTACACACCTTGGCGAAACTTTCTGAGTCAAAGAAGACCATTCCGGCGATTATTGAATTCGTTGATATTGCTGGACTCGTAAAGGGTGCGTCTGCTGGTGAAGGACTTGGAAACAAGTTCTTGGCTAATATTCGCGAGACCGACATGATTGCCGAAGTAGTGCGAATTTTTGAAGATGGTGATATTCACCATGTCTCGGGTGGAGTTGACCCACTCGGGGATATTGAGGTGATTAACCTCGAACTCATTATGGCTGATGGTGAGACCGTGAGTAAGCGGATGATGACCCTCGAGCGCGATGTCCGAGCTGGTAATAAAGAAGCTATCGCGCTGAAGGCTGTCCTCGAGCGACTCCTGCCACACCTTGAGTCTGGTAAGCTCGCGAACTCACTTGAGGTGACGGACGATGAGCAGAAGCTCCTCAAGGGTCTTCACTTGCTTACCATGAAGCAATTTCTTTATATTTGTAATAAGAAGCAAGATGCGTTTAATCTTGATGAACATAATGATGACCGGTGGCAAGAGCTCCTAGAATTCTTTGAATCAACGAACTCTGAGTACGTGATTGTCGATGCCGGAATGGAGCATGATTTGAAAGATATGGAGGAAGATGAGAAGAATGAATTCAGGCGAGAGTATGGCGCCCAAAACAGTGGGGTAGAGGCCCTTATCAAGGCAGCTTATCGCCGATTGGGCCTCATGAGTTACTTCACGACTGGTGAAATGGAAACAAGAGCCTGGACTATCCCGGTTGGGAGTACTGGACCACAAGCTGGAGGAGCGATTCACTCTGATTTTGAGTCAAAGTATATTCGCGCTCAAGTAGTGGCTTTTGAAGATTTGGTGACCTGTGGTTCTAAAGCGGCCGCTCGTGACCAAGGAAAGCTCCGCACTGAAGGAAAGGAATACATTGTGAAAGATGGTGACGTGATTGAGTTTTTACACTCGTAGAATAAAAGAAGCGAGCAAGAAAAAGCCGCGGTCTCTCGTAGAGAGCCGCGGCTTTGATTTGTTTACTTGACGGGTAGTTGTTACTCATCAAGCGGTAGCTCATATTGACCAGTATTGGCCTCGCGAATCAGTCGCTTGCGTGCGACCGGCTTGGTAAGCAGGTCAACGAGCGCATCGAGCACCGGACGGGGTTTGTCCCACCAAACACTAATTCTCGTCTTGACCATGCTGACCTGCTGCGTTGTCCACCGAGACAGCTTTTCCATATCATCGGGAATGATGATGTCGGCCGCGATGAAATATACAAACAACGCGACACCGGTTACAAAAGCGTGTCCAACCAGGTTCGCTACGAACGTGGACGAGGAATCACTGAAAAGGGCGTTGCAGATCAGGTAGATCACAACGATACCCAGTAGCCTGTACCGAAGTTTCATCGGATATCTCCTTGTTACTTATGAGTGAAAAGACCAAAAGGGCAGATATGTCTTGTGACCGTACCTGTTATAAGTATTTCTAGTCCCTGTGACGGGAAAGAGAAGGATTTCTTACAAACGCGCTAACCCTAGGCAAGACCTAGGGCTAAGGTTTGATAATGAATGTCAAGCTAGCGCTATTTAGCCACTATTGCGTGTTTGTGTCAACCCTTTGGACTGGACTGACTACACCGGGGATCCATTCGGCCTTGATTTCACCGTGTTGTTTCTCAAAGTCACCGATTTGATGAGCAAGGTACTGTTGGAGGCGCTTAGCATGCTGAGGGGTCAGCGAATAGATGCCGGCTTGAGTTCCTGAGCGCAAACCCATCACAAAATATTCTGGCGTAAAGGCCACACTAATACTCTCACAAAAAAGCTTCGGGGCTTGTTTCAATTCATCGTTTTTCATATGTACGCTATACTACTACACAATGAATGACACTGATAGGAAAAAGAAGACCCCCGACTGGCGGTCACAAGCAACATTTGAAGCATATAACCAAAAAATCAGTGAAGGACACTTGAACGGTGGGTGCCGGCTGTGTGAGGCAGAGCCACTCGAAGAATTTGCGTATTGGTACCTCATCCCAAATAATTTTCCCTATGACCGGGTAGCCGATGTCCATCACATGATTGTCCCGAAGCGTCATACTGACGGGGAAGACTTATCGCCTGATGAGTTAGCAGAACTAGATATGTTAAAAAAGACGGTTCTCAATACGCGAGGCTACAATTACATTCTGCAATCACTCCCAAACCAAATGTCGATTCCGACCCACCTGCACTACCATTTGTTACAAGCAAAGACGTTTGCTGACATTGACGCATAGGAGATTTCTAGTATAACTACCGCAGATTTTGATCATCAATTTACCGAAAGGAATTATGTGTGGTGTTGGAATCATCAGTGGTGTTTTTGAACACTTGGAAGCATGCCTGTGCTAAGGAACTTACCAAGTTTCTCTCATTACAACGAGACAAAACCGTGATATGCCTCACGGAAGTCACTGCCGTGGCGGAGAGTGAGATTGCTCGTCTCGGCTCTAATCTTGCATACAATACACACTCGGAGACTCTAGCATCACAGGTCGATGGCTTGAAACAGCTCGAGATGATGAGTACAACTTATTCGATTATCTATGCGGCTGATCATGTTGGAGACATGACCTGCACCATGACTGGTCGAAGGTTTAAGAATGTAAGTCTCGGTAGTGCCTTGCTCGTAAGACGAAATGTGGTTGTGATTGATCAGGGTGAACTATTGATTGATTTCAAATTGTCGGGTGTGAGCAATCGGGTGGTTCAGTGGGTGGCCTATCAAAAAGGTAGCCTACGCTACTTGGTTGCACATTTCCATGGTGTCTGGATAAAAGGTAACACCAAAGGTGACCATGGTATTCGTATTGATCAATCAAAACAAGTGCGGAAATATCTCCAACAACTCAAGCAAACCTATCGCATTGATAAAGTTGTGCTTGGTGGGGATTTTAATCTCGATATCACGACGCAATCGTTACAGCTCCTCTGCCAGGGCGAGGGTGACGACGAAGATACCTACATCAACCTGATTAGGAAATTTGGTATTACCAGTACTCGAACTACCCATTACCGGGATTACCATGATGCTGGAGCCCGTCTCTACGCTGACTATGTTCTCACGAGTAAAAATGTACGGGTACGAGAGTTTGCGGTGCGAACTGATCTGCTGGTTTCAGACCACGCGCCCTTGATTCTTACCTTCACCTGAATAATCGTTCAAAGGCCGGACGCGATAGCGTCCGGCCTTTTTTTGTAACATTTGATGATAGTGAACTGTTATAATAGGAAAGTACTAAATTTACTAATTAGCACGTATCACTATGTCACAACCCAATACTGCCAAACACTTTGTACTACAGCTTGGCTCACTCATTACCTTATTTATTACCCTGGGATTTTTTCTTACCCTCCTTTTCAGCATTATCACACTCCAGTTTCCTGATGCCGCTGACGGCATTTGGGAGATAGAGGGCGCGGAGAGTATGCTCCGCACTAGCTTTGCGATGGTTATCGTATTTTTCCCCACCTATCTAGGACTAACGCGAGCAATCAATAAACTGCGACGAAAAGAGAAGCACGCAACGTACACCGGAGTAACAAAGTGGCTGATTTACTTGGCGCTCCTTGCGGCCGGATTGGTATTGCTCGGTGACTTAGTGGCTGTCATCATGAGTTACCTTGAGGGTGATATCACGCTTCGGTTTGTCCTTAAAGCTTTGGCCGTCTTACTCGTGGTTGGTTCTGCCTTCTCCTACTACTTGCTTGATGCAATGGGGTATTGGCTCAAACACGAGAAACTATCTATCTGGTACGGCATTAAAATAACGGTGCTCATCGTACTGGGCTTGGGGTATGCTCTGACGTTCATCGACTCACCAAGCGAAGTCCGTGCAGCACGGATTGATCAAAACCAAATCTACGACCTACAGAATATTCAGTGGAGTATACAAAACTATATCGCTACCAATAGTCAAGTTCCAGAAAACCTGGAAGCGATAGCGGAGAGTACAACACTTCCGGTAGCGCCGAGTGAACGAACACCATATCGGTATGAAAAAACTGACTCAGGTTTCGCACTCTGTGCAACCTTCAGCAAAGATTCTTTACCGGTAGATAATTCATTTGCCATACCTCTAGATAAGGAGGCTATTATCCGCAATCCAGATAATTGGAGTTACACAGCAGGTGAGTCTTGTTTTGAACGAACGGTGAATCTTACAACTGATACTGAGTAAGTAATTACAAGCAGAAATGAAAGGCCCGCGAAGCGGGCCTTTTGTGTACATTACTGCAAAGATGATGCATAATAAGAACTTCAAAGGAAATATTCTATGCATAAACGATATCAACATCAGGATTTTGAGGGGAAATGGCAACAAGTGTGGGCTGACCAAAAAATCTATGATGTTGGTGAGCGAGATGAGACAAAAGAAAAGGAGTATGTGCTGGTTGAGTGGCCATATCCATCAGGCAACCTCCACGTCGGGCACTGGTACGCATTTGGAGTGCCTGATATCTACGTCAGATTCAAGCGAATGAGCGGTAAACAAGTCCTTTATCCAATGGGGTTTGATGCCTTTGGCTTACCGGCTGAAAACGCAGCGATTAAACGAAATATTAATCCTAAGGATTGGACAGAGAGTAATATCGCCTACATGAAGCAACAGCTTCTAAGTATGGGGAATGCCTTCTCATGGGATAAAACCACAGCGTCGATTGATGAAGACTATTACCGCTGGACGCAGTGGATGTTTACCGAATTTTTTAAACACGACTTAGCCTTCCGGGGCGTGGCTACGGTTAATTGGGATCCGATAGATAATACCGTGATTGCCAATGAACAAGTGCTCGCTGATGGTACTTCAGAGCGCTCAGGAGCGGTTGTAATTAAAAAAGAGCTGCCGCAGTGGATGCTTAAGATAACTAACTTTGCGAATGAATTGATTGATGACCTGGATTCGCTTGATTGGCCACACTTTATTAAAGAAGGACAACGACAATGGATTGGGCGCTCAAAAGGAGCTGAATTGTCTTTTACACTCTCAAGTGGTGACCGGGTAGCGGTTTTTACTACTCGCATTGATACGTTATTTGGAGTGACGTACCTAGTTTTGGCTCCTGAACACCCTCTCATACCTACGCTCACAATCATTAATCATGATGAAGTCACGACATACATCGCTACAGCAGCGCAAAAGGCAGAGCAGGATAGACTTGATGCCACCAAAGAAAAAACTGGCGTTCGACTTGAGGGAGTGACAGCCACTAATCCAATTAGTGGGGAAGTGATACCGGTATTTGTTGCTGACTACGTGATAGGAAGCTACGGTACGGGCGCAGTGATGGCGGTACCAGCTCACGATGCTCGAGATTATGAGTTTGCACGAAAATTTGAACTCCCGATTATCCAAGTCATCAGCGGTACAGATGAATTGCCATACAGTGGTCCGGGACAACTTACAAATTCTGGTAGCTTAAACGGCCTCTCGATTGAAGAAGCTACGCCTCGAATTATCGAAAAGGTTGGGGCTAACGTGACAGAGACCTTTAGACTGCGTGACTGGTCAATCGGTAGGCAACGCTACTGGGGTGTGCCAATTCCGATTGTGTATGACCCTAGTGGCCAAGCCCATCCAGTACCGCTTGAGCATTTGCCGTGGCGACTTCCAACTGATGTTGACTTCACTCCAACCGGGGAAGCACCACTCGCAAAATCAGTTGAACTCAAAGAGCGAACAGAGCGAATTTTCGGTGCCGGTTGGACACCTGAAGTTGAAACGATGGATACCTTTGTGGATTCTTCGTGGTACTTCTTGCGATATATTGATAATAAGAACGATGAAATATTTTCTTCATTAGAAAAGCAGCGACAATGGATGCCGGTTGATACGTATTTTGGAGGAGCAGAACACACCACGATGCACGTGTTGTATTCACGATTTTGGCAGAAAGCCCTCCACAAGCTGGAGCTCGCAGTTCACAACGAACCGTACCTAAGACGATTCAATCGTGGCTTGGTGCTCGGGACAGACGGCAACAAAATGAGCAAGAGCAAGGGCAACGTGATTGACCCAGATGAACAGGTAAAGTTAGTTGGAGCTGACACCGTGAAGATGTATTTGGCATTTATGGGGCCATACACCGAGACCACTACTTACCCCTGGGATATGGGAGGGATTGCCGGGATTCGACGATTCTTAGAGCGGGTCAATGGCTTAGTTGATCATATTATTGATACCGAACCACGCTCAAGTACCGAACAGCTACACCGAGCGATTGCAAAGGTCTGCAATGATTTCAATCATTGTAAATTTAATACCGCCATTAGCGCCTTGATGATTTACGTTAATCACGTCGAGAAAGCTGGTCTCAGTAAAGCTAGCTATGAGACGTTTTTGACCATATTGGCGCCGCTTGCTCCACACCTCACTGAAGAACTGTGGGCTACCCTTGGTCACACCGCAAGTATCCACCTCGAATCATTCCCAGAGGCAGATGAGACGTATCTGAAAGCAGATACGGTCACGATTGGCGTACAGATTAATGGCAAGCTCCGGGGCCAACTTACCTTACCGAGTGAAGCAGATGAAGCCACCGCCAGGGCACATTTGGCGGAGTCAGAGGAACTAAAGGGAAGGCTGGAGCGATTAACCATAACTAAAATCATCTATGTCCCCGGGAAAATCCTTAATATTATCGGGACAGAGATATAAACACCTGGTGTTGACCAAATTGACCGGACATGTTATAAACTATGCCATGCATTGAAGCGAAGGAAGTAATACTCAAACTACAAGCTAAAATATGATTACATTTAAACCAAAGCAAGCCACCAAAAGCCTCCTAGAGGTACTGCCTGACCGAGCACGTGATGTGCTTGAGAAGCGTTATGGTCTCGGAAAAGACGGTGAAACCTACACGCTTGAGGCAATTGGAAAGTCATACGGCATTACCCGTGAACGAGTCCGACAAATTGAAAACTACGGAATTCAATCAATTCAAAAGTCAGAAGCGTATAAAAAGCACTTTGATTTATTTATTGAAATGCAAAAACTCATCGATCAGCTTGGCGGTGGTGTCATTGCAGAACACGTTCTCTTGGACGAATTGAGCTCTGAACCGAGCATGCGTAATCATATCTACTTCCTCCTCATTGTTGGTGATCCGTTCTACAAGAGCAAGGAAAACCCACACTACGAACACCGATGGTTTACTGAACGAAAGGTAGCCGAAATGGTAGAAAAGGCACTCAAGAACGTCCATAAGGGACTAGAACGAGACGCGCTTATTTCTGAATCAGAAATCCTCAATCGCTTCAAAACTGAACTCATTGAAATCTCAGGTGAACACGACGAGGAAATCCTCCGCCGGTGGTTAAATATTTCAAAACAAATCGGACGTAACCCGCTCGGTGATTGGGGACCAGCTGATAGTCCAAATATTCGCGTAAAGGGAATTCGAGACTACGCCTACTTGGCGGTAAAGCGACACGGTTCACCAATGCACTTCCGAGAAGTTGCAAAGACGATTCGTGAGCTGTTTGAACACGAAGCGCATGTAGCAACGACCCACAACGAGCTCATCAAAGACGAACGATTTGTCTTGGTGGGACGAGGACTCTATGCGCTCTCTGAATGGGGATATACCGCCGGAGTTGTAAAGGATGTCTTGCGAGAAATCCTAGCAACTGATGGACCACTGTCACGTGAAGAAATCATTGATAAGGTTCGAAAGGAACGATACGTAAAAGACAACACCATTTTGGTAAATCTTCAAGACGTTAATCTTTTCAAACGACTACCAAACGGCACCTACGCCATCGCTGACTAACAACTAACTCCCGGTTTACTCCGGGAGTTTTTTGGTAATGGTGTACAATAGTAGCAAAACTATATGGGTGATTTGTTCAAAGCCATTTTTGGAACGATAGCCGGTCCACTCTTTTTGATTGCTGGGATTGGGATTATCTTCTTCACCTTCCGCACCATCAACGTGGACTTTTTACCTGTCCTCACTTTGATAGTAGCGCTCTCACCACTCTGGCTACCGATTTCATTGTTTTATCTCACCTTTGATAGATGGGTAGAATTTGTACAGCTTAAATTTCAAGATACCCAAGGCCGGGTAACACTACGAATCAAGCTGCCACAAGACGTCTTCAAGTCTCCTGAAGCGATGGAGAGCGTATTTACACAGATATTTAACCCTAACCCTTCAGATAACCTTTTGCAGACGTTTATTGACGGAAAACACCCACTGACTTCATGCTTCGAATTGGTGTCAGTGGGTGGGGAAGTACGATTTTATGCCAACGTACCGCGTAAGAAGGTAAAGAATGCGCTCGAAGCTCAGCTCTACGCCCAGTATCCCGGTATTGAAGTCGTGGAAGAAACCATCGACTACACGGCGGAGATTAAAAATGACCTCAACCTATACGAGTGGATGTCATTTCACATTGGAAAAAAAGGTGATGAAGTACTACCAATCAAGACCTATATAGATTTTGGTCTCGACCGAATGCCAAAAGAAGAAGAAAAGTTTGAACCAATGGCTCCGCTTCTTGAACACCTTGGAAAATGTAAACCGCACGAACGGATTTGGATTCAAATCATGCTTACACCACACGTAAAGCGAAATCTTAAAAACGGTAACCTCGGAGAGACAGCGACCTGGGAAGGGAAGGTGGCTAAAAAAATCGATGAAATGATGGGGCGTGAGAAAACCTCAGCCAGTTCAGCTGAATACGAAACCAAGACCACACTTACCATGGGTGAACGGGATACCATCGCTGCTATTCAACGTAATGCGAGTAAATTTGCCTATGAAGTAGTTATTCGTGCTATGTATATCTCAGAAGCAGGAAAATTTGATGGTGAAATGATTGGGCCACTGCTGCGCTCATTTTCTCAGTACGATATGATTGGTCGAAATCAGTTCGGTCTCCAGTGGCGAACCGACTTTGATTACAACTTCATTTCAGACCCCTCTGGCAAACGAAAACGATTCCATAAAACTCGTGAGATGGACTTTTATAAAGGTCGCAATTACCTACCGGGTGATGTAAAAAACTTCAACGATAAGCCAAAAGTAATGTCAGTTGAAGAACTAGCGACATTTTTCCATATCCCTGGAAAGGCTATTGTGACACCAGCTGTTACTCGTGTAGAATCACTCCGTAAAGATGCACCAGCCAACTTACCAGTCGGAGTCCCAGATTTTTAATTAACCTTTTCGCATGACAGAAGTATTGAATGAAATAGCCGACGATACAGTAGGTGTAAAGCAAAGTCGAACGTACGTTACCTACCTGCTTAGTGTAGTTATTATTGGCTTACTACTAGCACTTGGAGTCCTTGCCTATGGGTACGTGGAAAACAAACCACCTGCTTCATTTGTCACCCCAGCTACCGTCATTATTGAACCGGGAACGAATGTAAAAGCTATAGCGGAGCAATTAGAATCTGAAGGAATTGTAAAATCAGGTACCTTGCTTTACTTGGCGGTAGTCTTATTCTTTGAACCAACTGATGTGAAAGCAAGTAGCTATGTGTTTGATGAGCCACTCACCACGTATGAAATAGCGCTTCGCTTGACACAAGGTGACTTCGATAGCGATTTGGTTCGATTTACTCACATTGAAGGTGAGCGCGTAAAAAGTATTGCAAAACGAGCAGAAGCATCTCTGAAGAACTTCAATGCGGAAGAGTTTGTTCAGTTGGCCGAAGGGAGCGAGGGACGTCTCTATCCTGAAACATACTTTATTCCGGCAGATTTCTCGGCGGAACAATTGTATGCTCTGATGAAAGAAACCTTTGATTCTAAACTTGCACCCTTGACCGACGAAATTGAAGCTCACCCACTTACCCTTGATGAGATACTAACCCTAGCCTCAATCATCGAACGCGAAGCTAATTCACCTGAGTCCATGGGGTTTGTCTCGGGCATTCTCCAGAATCGATTAACAATCAATATGCCACTCCAGGCCGACGCCTCAATTGAATACATTTTGGATAAGCCACTACAAGAACTGGTACCAGAAGATTTAGAAATTGACTCTCCGTACAATACCTATCTCTACCGCGGACTACCGCCAACACCAATTGGTAATCCTGGCCTTTCCGCAATTGAGGCTGTCCTTCGACCGACTGAATCAGAGTACTTTTTCTATCTCACTGATGATGCCGGAAATTTCTACTACGCTGTTACCTACGACGAGCACTTGGATAATATTGAACGGTATTTACGCTAACTGGTAGTCGTGGTAGCGTTTCGGTAATGCGTAAAAAAGAAACAGTATTTGTTGGTCTCTCCGGTGGCGTTGATTCGTCTGTGGCGGCTCTGCGACTCAAGAAGCAAGGCTATCAGGTAGTTGGTGTCTTTATTAAAGTCTGGCATCCAGACTTTATGGTGTGTAACTGGGAGGCGGAACGACTTGATGCTATGCGAGTAGCTGCTCATTTAGAAATACCATTTCTAACCTGCGATGCCGAAGCTGCCTATCGTGACGAAGTGGCTCACTACTTTATCTCAGAATACCAAGCAGGAAGAACCCCAAACCCAGATATTTTATGTAACAAAGAAGTAAAGTTTGGTCGGTTTTTAGAATTTGCTACCGAGCGCGGTGCGGACTATATTGCGACCGGACATTACGTACAACGTATGGATGGAGCGCACGGACCGGAATTACACCGGGGCATCGATACAAACAAAGATCAATCCTACTTTCTTTGGTCACTCTCAAACAATCAACTTACAAAAGCGCTCTTTCCGGTCGGAAACAGTGAGAAGTCAGTTATTAGAGATGAAGCACGGAAAGCCGGTATCCCTACGGCGACAAAGAAAGACAGTCAGGGAGTGTGTTTTCTTGGACACATTGATATACCAGAATTTCTTTCTCACTATACTGAACTTATTCCTGGTGAAGTTTTAAACATAAACAATGAAGTAATTGGTACCCATAAAGGAGCCTTGGTATACACCCTCGGCCAACGTCACGGCTTTACGCTCCATACCACCGACGCCGCCCGTACTGAAATGTATGTTGTTCGTAAAGATGTCGCGGCAAACACAATCACCGTTGACTCGACTATTAGTCAGCTTGAGAAAGACGATACGCTTACCTTGCACCAAACAGAGCTCCGAACAGAGCTCCGAACAGATGTTGTTGCTGGCGCAAAACTTGAAGCACAGTTTCGCTACCGCCAAAAACCATTTACAGTCACAGTCAAAGAAGTTGCCAATGGGTCACTGACACTTACTTTAGATGAACATTCCGAACGACCAGCCAGTGGCCAGTCATGTGTGCTTTACTTAGGTTCTTTGTGTATCGGAGGTGGTATTATTGAATGAACAAATGTCCCGCAGGGACATATTGTGAATTTTACCACCAGAGTATTTCCGTTTTTATAGTCGAGTAAACTCTTCTTAAAAACTAGGTCATCCAGGCGCTTAGGTCATTCTGACCCCCGAGGGAAGAATGGCCTGTAGCGAGCTGGAAAGGAGCTCTTTATTTTAATACTCCAATCCCTTTATCTTTCAATGTCACACAATATCGTAAAGAAAGCCGACGGTACCACCGAATATTTTAAGGTTGAAAAATTACGCCGCTCGCTCAGGCGAGCTGGTGCAGCGCCCGATGAGATAAACGAAATCATTGCCGAAGTTGAAACGACGATGTATGACGGGATATTAACCCAAGAAATCTATCGCCAAGCCTTCACGCTTCTGCGAAATTTCCAACCACCAGCCGCTGCCAGATACTCACTACGGCGAGCATTATTTGGACTCGGGCCAACTGGTTTTCCGTTTGAACGCTTCTTGGGACGATTGTTTGAACATGACGGATACACCACCGTTACCGGAACCACTATTGAAGGTCACTGCGCTACCCATGAAATCGATATTGCTGCCTATAACGATACCCATAGTTTTGTTGGTGAGGCAAAATTTCACGCCAGACCCGGGGTTAAAACTGATTTGCAAGTTGCTATGTACTCATACGCCAGATTGCTTGATCTCAAAGAAGCCAAAGTATGTAGCGCTGATATCTGTGGAGTTAAAGAATTCTGGCTTATCACCAATACCAAATTTACCTCTGCGGCCGAGCGCTACGGTATGTGTGTTGGATTGCACCTTTTAAGCTGGGACTTTCCACGCAATAACAACCTTCATGACCGTATCCAGAAGGCTCGCCTGTATCCAATCACTGTTCTCCAATCTCTTACAGCAGCTCAAATTGCGACTCTCATCCAACGTGACGTCATTTTGTGCCAAGATATTATGAATAAACCCCATATTTTAAGGCATTTGCACCTAACCCCCAAAAAGCAAGAACGGGTCATGTACGAGGTTTCAGAAATCTGTAAATCATAAAACCAGCAGGGAAGGGACCAAATGTCAATATTTTAAGGGTTATTTGCTGTGATATACTCACAGTATTAATTAATTCAGCAATCAATAAATATTTGTATGGTAGATGTAAATAAAGACAGCCAGAAGACAATCGTCGCTTTTGTTGTCGGACTCCTTATCGGTGGACTTATCGTTTCAGCTTTTTCAGGTGGTGAAAAAATGACTGATAAAATGGAAGAGAAGAACGGGGAAGAAGTAATGGTTGAAGAAGAGATGGAAAAGACTGAAGAGGTAACTGAAGAAGAAACAGCTCCGGCTCTTGAAGTTGGTGAAGGTAAGGTAGCCGTTAATAATCAAGCAGCGAGCCGTTCAATTGCAATTGAAAGCGCTGTCTACCCAGTCAGTGAAGGGTGGATTGGTGTACGAGATTACCAAGAAGGAAACCTCGGTCGAATCCTTGGTGTTGTTCGATTCAGTGAATCACAAGGACTTGTACCAAAGGACATCATCCTACAAACAAGCACCATCGCAGGACGTGAATACGCAGTTGTTATCTACACAGAAAACGGTGACTTTGACTTTAGCCTCGCTGACGACGTCCAAATCGATACTATCTTCGATACCTTCTCTGCTGAATAAGCATCACACATATCACAAAAAGGGCCGGCTTCGCCGGCCCTTTTTGTGATATATTTATGACACATGAGCGGTGAGACATTTCTCCACAGAAAAGACACGAACCTGCAAAAGAGTGAGCCGGTGTCGAAGGCGGTTGAGAAACGAGACAGGCTGAACCGTTTTGCGCGAGAAGAACTGTTAGAAACAGAACCTGATAAAGACTCAGAAGAAGTAAAGACAGGACTCGAGGAACTTAAAAAAACTCCCAATACACCTGAAGCCAGAGTTGGTGCGTACCTAAAGCGCCTAGAAAGAATTTTTTTGGACCAATCAAAGCTTTTTTCTGGTACTGAACATGAGGAATCTAAAGCGACTCGTAATCTTGAACTGTTAAAGCCATATATTTATGAAGAATTTACTCTTAAAGAAGAGGATTTACCCGACCGCCACTTTGAACTACAGCGACAAATTGCGCGTGAGCAAGGTCGAGACTACCCAGAGATAATTTCAAAGGAGCAACGACACGAAGTCTTTGAAAAAATATCACAAGATCAGAAGCATTCGCTTGATTTCTGGATGAATTATCTGACTGGACCAGACGCCTTATATCCAACCTGGTTTAAGTTTTTTGCCATAAAGTCAATTCTTGGTCTCTCTGAATTTGATAAAAAAGAACATAAATTTCCCAAACGTACAAAATCAACCACGGGCCTTTTCCCTGATTTAAATGCCGAAGCTCTGGCGTATGTCTGTGAGTTTTTGGAAAAACAAATTCAAAAAATACCACTAGAAAACCCGATACCAAAACCTGATAACCCCCATGCTGAAGAGCAAAAACCTGTCACAGACGAAGAGTTTCAATCTATAATCACCTCAGAAAACTTTGGTAAATACTACGCATTTACCTTAGAGCACATGACCTCACAAAAAGAGCTTTGGCCAGAAACACGAGGCGAGTGGCGCACGTTTACCAAGGGAGAAGACGCCGAGCTAGTAAAATCCCTCCAGGGCAAAGGCACGGGCTGGTGTACGGCCGGAGCCGGGATGGCAGAAAATCAACTCTCGAGAGGTGAATTTCATGTGTACTATTCTCTTGATAAGCTGGGACAACCAACTATCCCACGACTAGCAATTCGGATGGAAGATGAGGAAATAGTTGAAGTACGTGGCGTTGACCAAAATCAAAATACCGATCCGTATATCTTACCGGTTCTAGAGGAAAAACTTCCAGAGTTTGGAGCCCAAGGAGAGAAGTACTTAAAAACTGCAGCCGATACAGAACTGCTTACACAGATTGACCAACGAATTACTGCTAGGGAAGAATTGACTACTCAAGATTTACGATTCCTGTATGAGGTTGACGATAGTATTTCCACCTTTAGACAATTTGGAGCTGATCCACGTATAAAAGAATTACTACAGGATAGAGATTGGATGACAGATATGCAAACAATCTTTAACACTGTCTCGCCAACAGAAGTTGCACAGGCTCTTCAGGCTAAAAATAAATCCGCTTTTTTGCTACGAAACATAGAAAAATTTACTAAATTACCTACTGACATCGCCCTTTCATTTATCACTACCGGAGCAGCTAGTGCAATTATTAGAAATTGGGATGTTTTTGAAGATCTGAATCAACCCGAGATTATTGATGCCTTAATTTTAAACAATAGAAGTGCGGAGCTAATTTTTAATCTTGAAAGATTTGATTGCGTTCCTCAAGAAGAAATCGCACACAAAATTATCGACAAAGGTGCTGGTAGATATATTGCTCAAAACTTAGACCAATTTACGGAAGTAGATCAACATATCATTTATCAAGAACTACTTAAGCGTAATTTACACTCAACAATTGCGGATAATGCTGAGAAATTCGATAATCTAGACCTGAATAAAATTGCCTATGAACTGATTGAAAACGGTTCAATCAAAGATGTCTTAGATAATTACCATAACTTTAAAAATTTTGATGATCAATTTGTGGCAGAATGTGCGGTGCCTGGAAACCTAAGTCACCTTGCCAAAAACTTACGTAAATTTAAAAGAATCGAAGGTGAGGCAGTTTTAGATAAACTCATTTCACAAAATTTTGGGGACGCGGTCGCTGAAAATATAGAAGTATTTGTAGATGCAAACAAGCAAGATGTGGTAGACCGACTAATCGAAAAGAAACAAATTTTTGGCATTTTAGCAAAGCTTGGTAGCTATAGCGATATCCAGTTAGATATGGATGTGATTGGTGATATTTACCTTGAACAGTTACTATCCAATACCATTGCCCCTATTTACTTAAAAGAATTTCCGTTAGAGACACAACGCAATTATGCCGACACTTTAGTTCGTGAAGGAAAAACGAAGCAAATTACTGATTCAATAAAATATATTGATAATAGCCTGCATAAAGAAATATCCCTTAATATAGCCAATAAACTTGATGAGGAGTCTGAACAGAACCCGAGAAGAAAACTAGATTACCTTGCTATATTTGGTAAGTATAGTGAATTTAGAGAGATTGAGACATCAGTTGCGTTTAAAATTTTAAGTCTGGACAGATACAAATCAGTCGTAAGCAATCTTGAAAAATACCCAGATTTAGATCATCAAGAATTAGCCGATAGAATTGGCCCTTCAAAAATGTGGTATGCATTAGCAAATGCAAAACTTTTCGGGCTTAGTCAAGAGACATTTGAACTATTAATGACAACACCCGCAGATGATTCAGAAGGGAGAGGCGTAAATTTCCACTATCTGTTTCAATGCATTGATTCATTTATCATTACTGACCATCTCAAAATTGCTGAAAAATTAATTGCTCTAGACCAACGAGAGCAATTGGCAAATAATCTTGATAAGTTAAAAGACTTACCCTTTACAATTGCCAATAACTTATTGCCAGACTATGGACATAAGATAATCAAAAATTTTGACGCCTTCTTACCGTTAGACAAACTTAAAATAGCAGACAGACTACTTGAAGAGGGTTATGCTGCCGCAGTAGCAAAAAATCTATCTGAACTTAAAGATATAAATCATCAGCAGATCGTAATAAGACTTATTAAAAATGGCAACGCGTCTGAAATTGCAAAAAATTATAGTGGGTATGGGGCATTAAACCTAAATCATCAAGAAATTGCACAGACTCTCATTGAAAATGGTAAAACGAGATATGTTCGATCACTTCTCCCATATTTAGATGGACTATCCGAAGAAATTTTAGAAAAAGTAAATCTTTCAGAGCAAGAAGACTGAACCAGTAATAATTATAGTCGTTAATTTATCACCTCTAAGTTGGTGTTATAATCATAGATATGGCTGAATACACGTACAAATACAACCCAGACCGAAAAGCAGAGTGGAACTATGGTGGTGATAAGTGGAAACTGTCGCGCTCGAAAATAGATTTTTTTATTGAGTGTCCGCGCTGTTTTTATCTTGATAACAAACTTGGTACCAAGCGACCAGGTTTTCCATCATTCAATCTCAACATCGCTGTTGATGAGCTCTTCAAGAAAGAATTTGATGTACACCGACTAGCTAAAACAGCTCACCCGATTATGGTGAAGTACGGGCTTGATGCTGTACCGTTTGTCCACAAAGAGCTCGATAGTTGGCGAGACCCGTTTGTCGGTATTATGCATACTGATGAATCAACTGGGTTGGTCGTGAGTGGGGGAGTTGACGATATATGGGTAAAACCTGACGGGTCACTGATTATCGTAGACTACAAAGCGACTTCAAAAGAAGGAAGGATTGAATCACTGGGCGATAGTCCGTGGGAAAAGCAATATGCGAGACAACTCGGTGTATACCGTTGGCTATTAGAGCAAAACGGTTTTACTGTTAATCCAGTCGGTTATTTGGTCTATGCCAACGCCGACAAAAGCCTCGATGGCTTTGACGACAAACTTATCTTTGAAACAACTCTGGTGACCGTTGAAACTGAAGTAGATTGGATACAAGATACCTTAACCAATATTAAAGCTACTCTTGAATCAAAGTCGTTACCGGGAATTGGTTCAGCCTGCGAGTTCTGTCCCTACCGTGAAGCGGCTGGTAAGAAACTACAAGCAATCCATCTCGCTAATAAAACGAAGTAGGTATGACTGACTTCACTGAACACGTGAGAACAGTAGTACGTAAAATTCCTCGTGGTTCAGTGATGACGTACAGAGAAGTGGCGAATGCATGCGGGCGGCCTTTGGCCGCCCGCGCCGTAGCCAACATTATGGCAAAAAACTTCGATCCAACCGTACCCTGTCATCGAGTCATTCGAAGTGATGGTAGTGCAGGAGGGTATAATCGCGGTGGAGCAGTGGTTAAACAACGTTTGTTAGCCGACGAAGGTGTTGTACTATAAAGATTATCTGTAAGTTTTATGTATGTACTCCTATAAAGTGGAACAAGCCATTCGAGCCGCGACCATCCTGCATCAAGACCAGCTCCGGAAGGGTTCTGTTCCACTCCCGTATATTTCTCACCTAATCGCGACAACGTTTATTTTGTCTGACTACACGCAAGACGAAGATACGATTGTTGCCGCTCTCCTTCACGACACCCTGGAAGATACTGACTACACAGCCGAAGAGATGCTTGAAGACTTTGGTGGCCCTGTCACCGAAATTGTTTTAGCGGTCACTGAACCGAAATCACAAAATGGTGAAAAATTACCATGGATTGAAAAAAAACGACTGTATGCAAAGCAGTTACGAAGTGGTCCCGAAGCGGCACTCTTGATTGCAGCAGCCGACAAATCCCATAATTTTCGTACTACGGTAGAAGAGTATCACGATGACCATAAGCGATTTGTGGAGGACTTTGGACCCCGAGTGACCGAACGACTTGAAGGGTACCAACTGATTGCCAACGTTATCAATAGCCGCCTCAAAAATGCTATAGTACACGAGTTTAATCATACGTTTACCGAATTTAAGCAATTTCTTACCGATGTCGAAAAAACCCTCAACCGCTTTGAATAATCCAATTGTTCCTGGCTTCCGTCACACCCAAACTGCCGCTGATATTCACGAATACGTACTCACCAAAAATGGCCTTCGAGTGCTGTACTATGCTCGGCCGGGCACGAGTGTTATTACCACCAATATTCTCTATTTTGTTGGTGCTAAAGATGAAATGCCGGGTGAGACTGGGCTCGCGCACATGCTAGAGCATATGCTGTTTAAGCCAACCACATTTGATATTGCTGCTGGAATCGACAGTGCAGCAATGCAATTTGAACGGGAGACTGGCTGCCTCTTAAATGCCACCACCTGGAAAGAGCGAACGCATTACTATTTTAGTTATCCTGCGCAAAATTTTGAACGAGCTTTGAGAATCGAAGCTGAACGGATGCAAGGTGTAGTTTTAACAGACGAATCACTCAAGCCTGAGCGCGACAATGTCTTGAGTGAGCATGACATGAATGATGCCGATCCAATGACAGCCTTAGCAGTCGCCATGGTGAGCGCAGCTTTTTTCAACCACCCCTACGGTCACGAGACCATTGGCTATCGTGAAGATATTGAGGATTTTACGGCCGCTAAACTAGAGACGTTTTATCGTACGTTCTACCGACCTGATAATGCAGTCCTGATGATTCTAGGGGATATTGAATTACAGACAGCTCTCACTAAAATAAAGCGCCATTTCGGTAAACTTACCAATCCGCCGCTGCCACTGGTACGTCGCCACGCTAGAGAACCAAAGCAAGAAGGTATTCGTACCGTGACGGTTGAACGACCATCAGAGAAAAATATTCTCTCAATTGGCTTCAAGCATGCAGGGTTTCCCAGCCACGATTGGTTTACCACCAGTGCACTTCTCGATATTCTGGCCGGTAATACTGAAAGTGTTCTGTATAAAGCCTTGGTAGACACACACAAAGCCACGAGCATAGAAGCATTTATGGAACCAACTTCGGACGTTAACCTCGGCTTCATTACTATCAATGCAGCACCAGGAGTCTCTCTCAAAGAGCTGGAGAATAAAGCGCTCTCACTACTACGGACCCTCTCAATAGAAACCATCACACCGCTCCTAAAAAAAGTTAAAGCCCAGATGCTTACAAGCGATGCGTTTAAACGCGATAGCAGCCTTGGTATGGCTCAGGAACTTACAGAATACGCTGCCGCTGGCGACTGGACACAATATACAAAAACTCCAAGTGTTCTTGAAAAAATCACCCCCAAGCACGTTCTACAAATGACTTGGAAAGTATTCGTTCCAAACAATCTCACTATTGGTTATTTCATTGGTAAAAAATAAATCTCTATGCAGTATCACCTTACGGAATCACAGAGCTGTTCAATCGCACACATCACCTCCACAGAGGTTAATACGGTGGTTATGTACCTTTCGGTTGATATTCACAGCGCTCTCGCAAAAGAACTGAGCGCAACAGCATTGCTCTACACTGACGTTATTACTGCCGGAGCCGGTACTTTGAGTCGCGACCAATTCACTGATGCACAAAATCAGCTAGGTGCTGTTATCTCTGTTAGTGTCGCTGATAATCTGGTGACATTTACCATTAAGTGCCGCAAAGCTGTTCTAAACAAAACCCTGGCTCTCTTTTCACTTATACTGCATGATCCGACCTTTTCCACCAGTGAAATTAATCGTGCTAAGCGCACTCTCAGTAATCAATTAGCTGCGAGCAAAGAGGAGGGAAGAGCGATTGCCCAGTATGAGCTTAAAAATCAGTTTTATGATGAAACTGATCGACACTACCAAATTGATGAAGACACCCTACAAACTAACCTTAAAACCATTACGGCAGCAAAACTACGAAACCTCCATATTGCTATTACGAGACGTCTCTGGACAGTTAGTAGTGCTGGTGATGTGAGCAACAACCGAGCGGTAAAACAAACTATTCACAAACTTAAAGAAACTTTTGGTACTGAAGCTCACGTAACTCCACATACGTCATTACGAGCCTATGTACCGAAGGTAGTTGAGCGGGTGATTCCCGGCCAACAAAACATTGAGTTTAGTATTGGAGGACCCCTCTCAACCACCGTTAAGCATGATGACTACGCCGCACTCACCGTTGCTTTGGCAGTCCTCGGTATGTGGGGAGGCTTTACTGGTCGACTCATGAGCACCGTACGTGAAGCGGAAGGACTTACGTATAGTATTTATGCACGAACCGAAGGATTTTATCGAGAAGAGCAAGGGTGCTGGCGGATTATGACTTTCTTCTCACCGCAACAGACACAGACCGGGCTACAATCAACCTTTCGTGAAATCACAAAACTTTACAATGAAGGTGTTACCGAGGTAGAGCTGAAAAAATTTAAAACCATCTTGGGGACCAGACAATCATTACTGAGCGATTCGTTGCTCTCACAACTTCGAGTTCTTCATGGTTACCACCTACAAGGCTACTCTCTTGAAGAAATGGAAGCAGATAAAAAACGTATTCAATCAGTTACCCTCGAGGCTGTTCAATCAGCTATAAAGACGTATCTTAATCCTCAGCACCTCAGCATCAGTGCGGCTGGCCCTATCAACAAAACGACAGAACGCGAACTACGCGCTTTCCTTAGTAGTGTGTCATAATTGCTGATATGAATCTTTTATTTTGGGGCCTTACTGTTAGTGTACTGGGAAAAATTTTGGTAGCGGTAGGTATTTTGCGAGTCCACTATGTAATGGCAATGGAACAAAGAATCGACGAGAAAGTGATTCGGTCCTTTGCCTTTGAAAAGACGCTGACCTATATCGGAATTTTGCTTGTGATACTCGGATATTTCCTTGAAGTATACTTCTACGGCCTGACGCCACTTCTGACCTGCTCAGCCGAAGAATGTGCTGACATGGCAGCTGTCATACTTTCACAATAGTCATAATTTTTGCTATAGTGAGCCTTCAATAGTAATAATAGCTATATTTTATGAGTGGAAATGAAGTCAGACAGCGATATATCGCGTACTTAGAAAAGAACGGACACGCGGTCATTCCGTCTGATTATTTGGTGCCACTCAATGATCCAACCACGCTCTTTACCGGTAGTGGTATGCAGCCGCTCATCCCATACCTCATGGGCGAGAGTCACCCAAAGGGTGTTAGATTGGTGAATTCACAAAAATGTTTTCGGGCTGAAGATATCGAAGAAGTGGGAGACAACCGACATACCACTTTCTTTGAAATGCTCGGCAACTGGTCACTCGGAGACTATTTCAAAAAGGAACAACTTCGTTTTTTCTTTACCTTTTTAGTTGACGAAGTTGGACTCGACCCCGAAAAAATCTATATTTCTGTGTTTGCTGGTGATGAATCACTCGGTATTCCAGCCGACGAAGAAGCGGTCGCCATCTGGCAAGAACTTTTCAAAGAACGAGGCCTTGAAGCCAAAGCCGTACATATTGGAAGTGAGGAGCGGGGCTATGAAGTCGGCATGCAGGGTGGGCGAATTTTCTATTATGACGCAGGTAAGAACTGGTGGAGTCGTTCTGGTAAACCAGCTAAAATGCCCGCTGGAGAGATTGGTGGCCCTGATAGCGAAGTCTTTTATGACTTTGGTCCCGAATTTGCTACTGATGAACGCTACAACAAGCTTGCCGCACACCCCAATAGTGACTCAGGCCAGTTTGTAGAGATTGGTAACTCTGTATTCATTGAATACATTAAACAAGCCGATGGTAGCTTTACAAAACTACCGCAACAAAATGTTGACTTTGGTGGGGGACTAGAGCGTATTGCTGCTGCAAGCAACAACAACCCTGACGTTTTTAAAGTCGACTTACTGTGGAATGTTGTAAACCAAATCGAATCTCTTTCAGGCAAACAATACGATGACTATTTGGTTGAGTTTCGAGTGGTGACAGACCACATCAGAGGAGCAGTGTTCTTAATGAGTGACGGCGTCATGCCAGGAAATAGTGACCAAGCATACTTTGTCCGACGACTATTACGACGAGCTGTTCGGTATGCTGATAAACTTGCCATTCCAGCAGGAAAATTTGCAGAGCTAGCCAAAAGTGTTATCGCAACCTACCAAGCCCACTATCCAAACCTCAAAGAAAAGGAAGCTGAGATTATCGCAGCTATTAGTCTTGAAGAAGAACAATTCCGTAAAACCCTTGAAAATGGACTCAAGGAATTTAAAAAAGTCTCCCTACAAATCCATCTGCAATCATCGGTGGTTGATGGTAAAAAAGTAGTCGATAAGACGCAGACTCCCGTAACCAAAAAAGCCATCAGTGCTCAAAATGCCTTTAATCTCTTTACAACGTTTGGTTTTCCAATTGAATTGACTGAGGAAATCGCTGCTGAGTCTGACCTGATTGTAGACCGAATTGGTTTTGAAGCTTTAATGGAAGAACACAAGGAAAAATCCCGAGCTGGAGCTGAACAAAAATTTAAAGGCGGACTGGCGGATAATTCAGAAAAAGTTATTCAACTACACACCGCTACGCACCTCATGCTCGCCGGACTTCAAAAAGAACTCGGTAGCCATATTCACCAGGCCGGTTCAAACATTACCGGTGAACGACTACGCTATGACTTTACCCACGGTGAAAAAATCACTAAAGATATTCTTGATAAAGTTGAGGAGTATGTGAACAATACTATCCAAACCGGCGGACCAGTCAGTATCGAAACCATGCCAAAAGACGCAGCTCAAAAGGACCCCACCATTGAAGCCAGCTTCTGGGATCGATATCCCGACGAGGTGAAGGTTTATACGATGAAAACATACGACGGTACCGTCGTATCACGAGAACTCTGTGGTGGGCCACACGTTGAAAAACTGGAAGATGTGCAAGGCACCTTCAAAATCATAAAAGAAGAGTCATCTTCTGCCGGTGTACGTCGAATCAAAGCGATTCTTGAGTAACTATCCCCGTAATCAAACTAATGGCGGAAGTTTGAAAACAACATAGTTGTATAATACAGCTATGTTTTTTTCTTCTCAGCGTGAGTCCGAACGGTATGGCGTTATTGTCGACATTGGTTCAGGGAGTGTGTTGGCTGCGATTATTCATTCTGACGAGAGTAAAGCAACTCCAACTATCGTCTGGTCACACCGTGAGCACGCTCCATTGAAAACCATCGCCAGCGTTGAAGAGAGTGCCAAAGCTGTCATGACCGCACTCATGCAAGTCCTTATGTTACTTGATAGCGAAGGTCGTCGCGCGCTTAAGGAGTACAAATCAAGCGCAAAAATAGGAGAAATTCAATATTGTATTAGCGCACCGTGGGCGTACACCATTACCAAAACTATTTCCTACACCGAAGACACTGAATTCGAGATTACAAGTGAACTTTTGGAAGAGCTAGAAATGGCTGCCGAACAAAAAACGAACGTTGAACTATCGCAAAGTGATTCGGTGAGTCAACTAGGTCTTAGTATTGTGGCCCGTACGACGATGGATTTGTCAGTCAATGGCTACCAGATAAAAGACCCGTTACATAAGAAGGCCACCACGTTGGCTTTGGCTCATGCCAGCGTCATCACACAACAGTACCTCATCAACGAAATCGATGAACTACAGTCTAAACTGTTTCCAGAAGCTTCCAGCAAAAAGCTGTCCTATATGTTGGCACTCTATTGTATTTCGCAAGACTTTATACCAAAAATTGAAGATGTTTGTTTAGTCGATATTACGTACGAAGCAACTGAAATAGGTATTGTTCGAGACAAAACACTTCGCTACTCAACCCACACACCATATGGAAGCTTTTCACTTGCCCGAGAAATTGCCCACGTTACGGGCGCTCCTGTTCATGAAGCATTTGGATATTTACATGAAGAAACTGCCTTTGCGTTCATGGAGACTCTCCCAGTCAAGCACAAAGAAGAAGTGGAGCAAATATTTGAAGCATATATTGAACGTGTTACTGCACTATTCCACGAAACGGGTGATGCGCTTTCGATACCAAAACGCCTACTGGTCCATACTTATGCCCAGTCTGAATCACTGTTTTGTGAACTTATCGAAAAGGCTGCTAAAAGAGCGGTCAAATCGAATCCAATAATAACCCTCCTTACCAGTAAGTTACTGGCTGAGATTACGATTGCTAACAAAGATGCTTCTTGTCACTTCAATGACACCGCTATGTTGTCGTCGGCTCAGTTTTTCCACAAACGCAATCACTGCCATAGCTTTGAGTACTTATAAAAGGCTATACTATACAATATGAATCAAAAATGGAATCTCCAAGATATTCGTCCAGCTGAACCGAGACGTCAACGCACTGCGGTACCCCCGACCGAACGACCGAGCATGCAGCCGCGCAGTGAACAAGCGGTACCGGTAGAACGAGAAGAAATACCAACCATCATCATTCAAGATGGCACCAAAAAAGAATCCAAGCGAGTTATTATCTCGATAGTATTATTTGTGGTGATTGTCGGAGGCGCACTTGGTTTGAGTGCTATGTTAGGAAAAACTGAACTAACTATCTATCCAGAGTTCAGAGAGCCAAATATCAGCAGTGAATTCACTGCCTATCCAGACAAGCGAACAGATTCCCTCAGTTACGAAATCATGACCCTCGAAGCAACGAGCGAAAGTCAGATTGCTGCCAGCGGTGAAATCGAAGTCCAAGAAAAGGCGCAAGGAACCATTGAAATTCTCAAGACCACACCAGGAGCAGAACGATTGATTGCCAATACCCGGTTTCGTTCACCGGATGGTCTTATTTTCCGAATCCCTGAAGCAATTGTCGTCCCTGGAGCTGTAACCGACGGTTCAGGTACCTCCGTACCAGGCTCTATTCAAGCAACGGTGGTCGCTGATGCCGTGGGGGAACAATACAACCTAGCCGCCGGAACGCGTTTTGATGTACCAGGCTTTCAAGAAAGTGGACTGGATGATTTATACAGTGCTATTTATGCACAGAATGGAGCGGCCTTCACTGGCGGGTTTGATGGTCCACAATTTAAGATTGATGAGGCAAATTTAGCGACCGCGAGACAAGGTCTCCAAGTAGCCCTACGAGATCAGTTATTGGCTCGAATTGAAAGTGAAAAACCAACAGGCTTTGTTACCTTCGACGGTGCAGTAACGATTACCTATAACCAACTTCCAGCAGTAGAGTACGGTAATGATTTGGTAACTATCCGCGAACAAGCAGTACTGCAAATTCCGCTCTTCAATGCCAGTGAATTTGGTAGTTTCTTGGCTAAAGAGGCAGTCGCTACCTATAGCGGTGGTCCCGTTCGTGTTGATGACATCAAGGCTCTCACCTTCGCCTACACCTCAGCCTCTACCAGCTTCAGCGTTATCGCCAATGAACCGTCCCTCACATTCCGATTAACTGGAAAGCCACTCCTGATTTGGGAATATGACGCAGAAAAACTCCGGGGTGACTTGGCTGGACTACCAAAAACTGCTATCAATAATGCTATTACGGGATACCCAGGAATTGAAGGGGCAAAAGTCAGTGTGACACCGTTTTGGAAGCGAAGTTTCCCAAGCAATCCTGAAGATATCCGTATTATCGAGGAATTGAAAGCAGTTGAATAACTATTATCAACAGTTTTACCGCCACTTTAGTTGACGGTGTCTTATATATTTGATAGACTCAGCCTCGTTTAATGGATCAAGAGATTACAGCAGTTAAGGACGACCTTGTATATGGGATTGTGGAGGAAGCTCTACCCAATGCGCTTTTTCGTGTCAAAGTTGAGGGAGCAGATTCACTTCTGCTTGCGTACCTCTCGGGCCGAATGCGTAAGTTTCGTATTAGAGTTCTCGTAGGCGACAAAGTTGGTATGGTCACTGATCCGTACGGAGGGAAAGCCAGAATCACAAAGCGTATATAACCATTATTTATGAAAGTTCGATCATCAGTCAAAAAAATGAGTCCCGATGACAAAATCGTCAAACGACGTGGAGTTGTTTTCGTTATTAACAAAAAGAAGCCTCGACATAAGCAACGACAAGGATAAGTATGAGAATTTCAGGTATCAATATTCCAGATGGTAAGCAACTTGCCTACGCACTGACTGCAGTATACGGAGTAGGACTTTCACGGTCTAAGAGTATTCTTGACGAACTCTCTATCGCTCACACTAAGAAGCCGACTGATCTTACCACCGAAGAAGAGAACGCAATCCGTGAAAAGGTTGAAGCATTCCGAATCGAAGGAGAACTTAAGCGAGAAGTTGCTGCCAATGTAAAGCGACTCAAGGACATTAGCTCATACCGTGGCTCACGTCACGCGAAGCGCCTTCCAGCTCGTGGACAACGAACCAAAACAAATTCACGTACCTTAAAGGGTGCTAAGAAGACTATGGGTAGTGGACGACGTAAGTTAGAAAAGACTTAAAATTATTACTAATCATTGTATCGTAACGACATATGGGTAAGAAACGTATCATGAAGAAAAGTGGAGGGTCTGATGTGGCTGGAACGTCACGGGCTCTTAACCGTATCCCTAAGCGAAAGCTAGCGAGCGGAAAGCTAAACATCTTAGCGACTTTTAATAACACTTTGGTCACCCTCTGTGATCCAAAAGGAAACACTGTAATGGCCGCATCAAGTGGAGCATTAGGGTTTAAAGGTTCACGAAAAAGTACACCATTTGCTGCGGCAAAAGTCGGTGAAATTATCGGTGAAAAGGCTCAACAAATGGGTATGAAGGAAGCTGAAGTTGTAGTCCGAGGAGTAGGTGCTGGACGAGAGTCTGCCCTCCGAGCCTTTTCTGGGAAGGGAATTGGTATTACCAAAATCACCGACATGACACCGGTACCATTTAATGGTCCACGGGCACCTAAGCCACGTCGAGTATAGTAATTAGCGTATGATAATCGGTCCAAAATTTAAAATTGCCAAGCGTCTTGGCGCCCCAATCTTCGAAAAGACCCAAACTGCAAAGTTTGAGCTCTCTGTTGCACGTTCAGCCAACAAGCGAACTAACCGTCGTCCTGGTCAAGCGAGTGACTACAAGCGTCAGCTCATCGAAAAGCAAAAGATGCGGTTTACGTACGGTATTACCGAAAAGCAACTCCGACGCTACGTTGATGAATCAATTGCCAAGAAAGGTCACCAACCAATCGCCCTTTTGATGGATCGACTTGAAACTCGACTTGATAACGTTGTGTACCGAATGGGTATCGCTAAAACCCGTCGTCTCGCTCGACAAATTGTTTCTCATGGTCACATCATTGTGAATGGGAAGCGATTGAACGTCCCTTCACACAAAGTTCGCGTAGGAGACGTTATTTCTATCCGTGAGGGTAGCAAGTCAAGTGCTCTCTTTGTCGGACTTAAAGAAACACATGAAGCTGTTGCGCTTCCAAACTGGGTTACTTTTGACCCAAAGAAACTAGAAGGGAAGGTAGCAGGAGCCCCGATTTATAACCCGTCTGAGACGCTCTTTGATCCAGAGCAGGTAATGGAATACTACAGTCGATAGGAAGAGATTTATTAATTAACTACGTTCAAAAATAAGTATGTTAGAAACAAATGTAACTCTACCCTCAAAGCCTCGAGTAGTACATGAAGAAGAAAACCGAGGAACCTTTGAAATCGACGGTCTTTTTCCAGGCTACGGGCACACCCTTGGTAACTCACTCCGACGAATCATCCTTTCATCTCTTCCAGGAGCTGCTATCACCCAAGTCAAAATTGATGGTGTAGAGCACGAATTCTCAGCCATGGACGGTGTTAAAGAAGACGTTATTGTCATTCTTTTAAACCTAAGACGAGTACGGCTTGCACTTCATAGCGACGAACCAGTGACTGTCTCAATCAAGAAGAGTGGTATTGGTGTGATTACAGCTGCAGATATCACAGCGCCGAGTCAAGTTGAAATCCTCAACCCAGACCAAATCATTGCTGAAATCACAAACAAGAACACAAAGTTCGACATGGAGATGACTATTGAGAAAGGTCTTGGATATGTCCCACGTGAAGTACACCAAAAAGACAAGATGAGTATCGGTGCGATTGCTATGGATGCAGTGTTCACTCCAATCCGACGTGCCAACTACGAAGTTGAGAACATGCGTGTTGGTGACCGAACTGACTACAACCGACTTCGCATCACCATCGAAACTGATGGTACCTACTCAGCCCGTGAAGCGCTTGAGAAATCAATCGAAATCATGATTCACCAATTGAAGTCAATCATTGGCTTCCAGGATGAACAGCATCACAATGCAGCCGTTCCAGCAGCAGAGTCAGCTGAAGCGCCAAAGACCGAAGAACCTAACCAAGAAGTCCTTAAAACTCGTATCGAAACACTTGATCTTACCAGCCGAACTCTCCAAGCTTTGGAGGCTGCATCTATCCGAACTATCGGAGGGCTTGTGCGAAAGAAAAAAGATGATATTCTAGCGCTCGACGGCATTGGACCAAAAGGGCTTGAAGAAATCGTTGAGATGCTCGCCCGAATTAACCTCCGCCTTGAAGAATAATCTGTATGAGACACGCAAACAAAAACCGAACCCTCAGTCGACCCCGAAGTCAACGCACTGCTTTGATCCGCGGTTTGGCTGTGTCTCTCATCCGAGATGGACAAATCAAGACAACCTTTGCTAAGGCAAAAGAACTCCAACCACGAATCGAGCGTCTCGTTACTCACGCTAAGGCTGATACTGTAGCTGCACGACGGCTCGTAGCATCACGTCTTGGTGAACCAAAAGATAACACGATCACTAAGCTTTTTACGGATATCGCACCACGATTCAAAGAACGAAATGGTGGCTACACCCGAGTCGTAAAGCTTGGTAACACCTCTCCTGGTCGAGAAGAGGCGATTATTGCTTTTGTTGAATAGATTTGTATATGAAAAAAGTAAACACCATCACCTCAACCTACACAATCGATGCCGCTGGCAAGCGTCTTGGTACTATTGCAACTGAAGCCGCATCAGTCTTGATTGGTAAGAACGACCCAAACTTTGCTCGTCACATCATGAGCGAAGTTCGAGTAGAAATTAAAAACGCCAGCAAGATGGACATCCCAGAAAAGAAGAAGTCTGAGATTTACCAAAGCTACTCAGGTTGGCCAGGAGGTCGGAAGACCGAAACGCTTATCCACCTCGCAGAACGAATTAGCTACGGGGAAGTAATGCAACGAACCATCGCTGGAATGCTTCCAAACAACAAGCACAAGAAGCGTCTCCTGCACAACTTATCAATCAGCGAATAATCGTATGTCAGCTACTAAAAAATCAGTATACGTAGAAGGAATCGGTCGTCGTAAAACTGCGACAGCTCGAGTTCGTCTTACCCCAGCAAGCGAAACAACGATTCTCGTCAACGACAAGAAGCTCACGGACTACTTTGGTAACCTTGGTCACCAAAAGGACGTGCAGTCAGTGCTTGATACCAAAGATGCAGGAATCGAAGACTACAGCATCACGGCTCATGTTTCAGGCGGTGGTATCTCATCACAAGCTGAAGCAATCCGACTTGGTATCGCTCGAGCCCTCGTGAAGGAAAAGGCAACTCGCCGAAGCCCACTGAAGGCCGGAGGATTCCTTATGCGAGATCCGCGTTCAGTAGAACGAAAGAAGTTTGGACTTAGGAAAGCTCGAAAGCGCCCAGCCTGGAGTAAGCGCTAAATACAGGCACATTACTTCGTTGGCCTACGAAAAAAGACCCTTGCTGGACACCACGTCCCACTCGGGTCTTTTTTCTTGTCCGCCTCGTACTGCACTCTGTATTTAGCGCTTCCTAAACACTATTATTTTCAACGTTAGTTAGTATCTAAAAGCTTATATAATCTTTTCTTTAACTTTTCAGGCATAGATCCTGGAGCTTTATTTTGATTTTCATATCTTTTAAGTATTTGAATTTCATCATCTTTTTTACCTTCTTTGTTATATATAATTGCGAGCTGCTCATAATACCAAGGAGCAACACCCCAGCCTTCCCGCTCATCTTCCATTTCAGTAGCTTCCACGCATTTTAATAAAATCTCAATCGCTTCAGTGTACTTACCATCCTTTTTTAGTTTTTTGATTGTTTCTACGTATTTTACATAATCCATGTACATTAATTATACTCGATACTTTTAAAAGTTAATCATTGGTTACCTAAAGAAAATTAAAAACCTAAACGCCCGGCAGAGCCAAACATTTTTGGTAGTCCTTGTAGTGTACACAGGGTGAACCCTGATGCGATACGAAGAGGGTAATCCCAACCATCGATGCAAGTGACTGAAATGCACAACTACAACGTAGAGGTTTTCATCGTGCCTATTTATTATATGCCTCTCCAATTTGTCGCAAACTTTACAGTACCTCTTTTTAGATTTATAATACTACTTGTATGGTGAATGAAATAAATGATTTTGAAGATATTGACCTTGATGTCACCAACGAAGACAACCCTGAAGACCTTGAATTATTAGATGAAGAGCAAAGCGGAGCTGATAAAATTAAAGCCCTCCGCAAAAAACTAAGCGTCTGCGAATCAGAGAAAAAATCGATTCAAGATGACGCCCAACGAAGCAAAGCGGACTTCCTCAATGCCCGAAAAAGACTCGAGGAAGAACGTATTACTGACCGATTACGAGCCAAGAAGCAACACATCGAAGAGCTTTTACCCTTATGTGACAGTTTCGAGATGGCAATGAGTAATAAAGAAGCCTGGGAGAAGGCAGATGCAGCCTGGAGAAACGGCATAGAAGGCATTTTCAGCCAATTAAAGACCTTATTGGAAGGATATGGCGTTTCCATCCATTATCCACTTCACGAGGCCTTTAACCCTCACCAGCACGAAGCACTTGGTACTGAAGTAGTCACTGATAAGAAGAATCACGACAAAGTGATGAAGGTGATCCAAAGTGGCTATACGATTACCCAAGGAGGCAAGACCGAAACCATCAGACCAGCCCGCGTAATCATTGGAACGACTGAATAATTATTATTTAAACAACTACTAGTATGGCAAAGATTTTAGGAATAGACCTTGGAACCACTAACTCTGCAATTGCAGTGATTGAAGCTGGTGAACCGACTATTATTGAAAACCAAGAAGGAAATCGAACCACACCGTCAATTGTCGCCATCTCAAAGACAAATGAACGACTGGTCGGGCAAATTGCAAAGCGACAAGCAGTCACGAACCCAACCAATACCATCTATGGTATTAAACGATTCATGGGACACCTTTTCAGCGATGATGTGGTACACAAAGACAAAGACATCGTCCCGTACGAAATTAAAGAGGGAAGTGACGGTGGGGTGATTGTTACGATGGATGGAAAGGATTATCGTCCAGAGGAAGTATCAGCGATGATTCTTACTAAACTTAAGAATGATGCTGAAGCAAAACTTGGCGAGAAGATTACTGAAGCAGTTATTACTGTTCCGGCCTACTTCAACGACTCACAACGAAAGGCTACCCAAGATGCTGGAAAAATTGCTGGACTCGATGTAAAGCGAATCATTAACGAACCAACCGCAGCGGCGTTAGCCTACGGGTTCAATAAAAAGAAAGATGAGAAGATTGTCGTCTATGACTTCGGAGGCGGAACCTTCGACGTGTCTGTACTTGAGGTTGGAGATGATGTTATCGAAGTACAATCGACCGATGGAGATGCACATATGGGTGGACGAGATATCGACCAGGGGATTGTCCGCTTCTTGATTGAAGAATTCAAGAAGAGTAATGGAGTAGATCTCTCAAAGGACAAGCTTGCTCTCCAGCGACTCGATGAAGCAGCTGAAAAAGCGAAGCATGAACTTTCTTCAACGACAGAAAGTAACATCAATATTCCATTTATCTCTCAAGGGAGTGACGGGCCGCTTCATATGGACCTCAAACTCACTCGAGCCAAACTCGAAGAGCTTTCACACGAGTTTGTTGATAAGTCGATTGAAATCACCAAGCGAGCACTTGAAGCCTCAGGTCTTAAGAAAGAAGATATCGATGAAATTATTTTGGTTGGTGGACAGACTCGTATGCCAGCCGTACAAAACGCCGTAAAAGAACTCTTTGGTAAAGAACCAAATCGTTCTATCAACCCAGACGAAGTGGTAGCTCTTGGAGCCGCCATTCAAGCTGGTATCTTCCAGGGCGATGTCCAAGACATCACACTCGTAGATGTGATTCCATTGTCTCTCGGTATCGAAACCATGGGAGGAGTAAACACAAAACTGATTGAAAAGAACACACATATCCCAACCAAGAAATCACAAGTGTTCTCAACCGCTTCTGACAATCAAACCTCTACCATGATTCGCGTAGCGCAAGGTGAACGACCAATGTTCAACGACAACAAGGTACTCGGTGAATTCAACCTTGACGGTATTCCACCAGCACCGCGAGGAGTCCCGCAAGTTGAAGTAACGTTTGATGTCGATAGCAACGGCGTCTTGAAAGTTACCGCTAAAGACAAAACGACTGGCAAGGAACAATCAATCCGGATTGAAGCCAGCTCAGGTCTCACCCCAGACGATATCGAACGAATGAAAAAAGAAGCTGAGGAACACGCAGCCGAAGATGAAAAAAAGAAAGAACTCATTGAGACACGCAACCAAGCTGAACAAATTACCTATACCGCCGAGAAAGCACTGAAGGATCACGAGAAAGAAGTTCCTGCTGACGTAAAGACTGAGATTGAAGATAAAATCAAAGCTGTCCGAGAAACTGCCGGGAAGGATGACAAGGGAGTAATTGAAACAGCGGTAGCTGAACTCTCAACATCACTCCAAAAGATTGGTGAAATTATGCAAAAAGCTGCCGAAGATGCTTCCAAAGCACCCGGAGAAGGAACAAAAGAAGCTGAACCTACCGTTCATGAAGCAGACATGAATGACGATAAAGCAGATACGAAGTAAAAAGTGTCCAAAGTGCAAAACCCTTCAGGTTTTGCACTTCCTGACACTTTGTACTACAATCCGACAAAGCAATTAGCCACTACAACTCCCATACTATGAACAAAGACTTAAATGAAGCAACGAGCAGTAAAACTGCGACTATGCTGAATTTATCCAGGCGCTTAGCATATTTCGACTTCCAGGGGAGAAATAGGCTGCAGCGAGCTGGGAGAGAACAATCAATTCAACTAACAATATGAACAAAGACTACTACCAAATTCTAGGTCTCGAAAAGGGAGCCTCAAAAGACGAGGTAAAGAAGGCCTTCCGAAAGATGGCTGCCAAGTATCATCCAGACAAAGCTTCTGGAGATGAGGAAAAATACAAAGAAGTTACCGAAGCCTATGCGGTATTGGGTGATGATAAGAAAAAAGCCGAATACGATAGCTACGGCCATGCCTTTAATAATGGTGGCGGGGGAGCAGGGTTTGGTGGTTTCTCTTGGGGTGACTTCGCGCAACAAGCCGGTGGTTTCAGCGGGCAAGGCTTTGAATTCGATCTCAATGACATTTTTGAAAACTTTGGTTTCGGTGGTGGAGGAGTAAAAACCCGAAGGGGTAACGATGTCTCTATCGATATCAATCTCAATTTCACTGAATCAGTGTTTGGTGTTACCCGCAAAGTGCTTTTGACCAAGAACAATACCTGTACCTTCTGTACCGGGACGGGAGCCAAAGCTGGTACCGAAAAAGTCTCTTGCAACACCTGTGGTGGCAACGGGAAGCTTCGCGAAACCAGACAAAGCATCATGGGTAGCTTCTCAACCGTACGTGAGTGTAGTGACTGTAATGGAACCGGGAAAGTACCAAAAGAAAAGTGTACTCACTGTAATGGAGCAGGTATCAGTCGCTCACAAAATGAAATCAGTATCAAAATCCCAGCCGGCATCCAAAACGGTGAAGTCATCCGCATGACTGGACAAGGCGAAGCTGTCTCAGGCGGTCAACCAGGCGACCTCTACATCAAGATACACGTTGAATCTCACGCCACTATCAGGCGAGAGGGGAGCACGCTTTCAAGCAATCTTCCTATCAAACTTACCGACGCACTCTTAGGTAATGTTTATCGGGTTGAAACCCTCGATGGTCCCGTTGAAATCAAGATTCCAGCTGGTATCTCTCATGGTGAACTTATCCGTATCAAGGAGAAAGGTGTCCCAACCGACCGTGGCCGCGGTGACTTCATGGTAAAGATATCTATTGAAGTCCCCAAGAAACTCTCGCGTAAAGCACAGAAGCTTGTTGAAGAATTGAAGGAAGAGGGTATTTAAACGTTAAAAAATCTGACAAGATTTTAGTTTAAATAAGGCGGAGCTATATGAGAAGTGGCTTTATCCCGCCACGACGAATTGCGAGCCCGGGGAGGAAGTTCTTATGAGCGTAGCGAATTAGAAACTTGACCCTATAAACATAAAGCTAAAATTGCCAGCAACTCTAAACACACATACTCATTGTGCAGTAAGGCAAAGCACGTGATAATAAAAGGACGTACATGTGGTACGTCCTTTTTTATGGACACCAGCTTCATCCTTAATTTTCTCTCCGAAATTGCTTATCTCTTAATTGTGTTTGGGATTCTCTTTACCTTCGCGATTGTGAAAGGGAGGCAAGGAGTTATCAATATTATTATCGGTCTCTATCTAGCACTGCTTATATCTCTTCAGTTTCCGTATTACGACCAACTCCTTGGCTCACTCACAACGTCTGAATCTATCGCCGGAGCCAAGCTCGCTATCTTCACAATCTTCACTGCTATCGCCACCTTCTTGTGTTTCCGTATCATGCCTGATGAGTTTAAAGAAAAAAAGTTTGAGAGCTTTTGGAAAAAATTCCTTCTGGCTACGATGGCTACCATTCTTGTAATGATTTACAGCTTCCAAGTTCTGCCGGTCACAGAATTCCTCACCCCAGGCACACCACTCCAAACCCTCTTTGCTTCACCTGACTATTTCTTCTGGTGGCTTCTGGCCCCACTCGTAATTTTGTTCATTCTATAAATTACTATGAAAAAAATCATTATCAAAACCATTCCTGATAGTCATCAGCGATACAATACTGTTGGTGACTATTATTTTGATGAACAAGGCAATCGAGTATTTGCCGTTTCTGACATGAACAATTGGAAGTACGAGATGTTGGTAGTTGTTCACGAAATGATTGAGGCGGCACTCTGTGAAGATAGGGGAGTCACTGACAAAATGATTGATGACTTTGATTTTACCTTTGAAACGAAACGCCTTACTGACCCAAATATAGGTGAACCGGGAGATCAACCCGAAGCACCGTATTTCAAGGAGCACCAATTCGCCACCAAAATTGAGAAGATGCTAGCCGAAGAGCTTGGAGTTGATTGGAATTCCTATGCCTCCGTCTGTGCCAAATTAGATAGAAATACCGAAACGCTGCCACAAGTATAACCGGGACTATACATAGGACACCAGCTTCGCTGGTACAGACCCTTTACAAAACTATATTTTTGTGCTACTGTATTAAATAGCACGCTCTTTGAAATGAGAGCAATCAATTAATCGAAACTATAGGAGGTCCGATTGGACATTCTCAATTTTTTCCTCGACTTCATCTCTTCGGGATGGTTCATTGCCATCGTCGTTGCTGGTGCCATGTTTGCAGCCGGTGTAATTATCGATGAAAAACTCGTAAAAGAGCAAGCTATCGGTACGCTGGTCATAATCTCATCCCTCTTCGGGTTCGCGGTAATGGCAGTTTTTGCCGGTATAGCGCACTACACCAATACCAGCCTCTACCTCGACCAGACAAGCCTCAAGTGGGCACTTTTGATTGGGGTTGGTGAGATTGCATGGGTGGTACCATACCTCTATGCTCTCAAACGCCGCGGCGCAGTGGTAGCTGGTCCGATGTTCCAGCTCATTCCGGTTGCTGGTGGCGTTCTCGAAGCTATATTCTTTGGCGTCATTCCACCTGCGATTCATGTAATTGGATCCATTCTCATCATTGGTGGAGGCTTCGTACTTTCTATCGAAGAAGAAGAGCTGGAAAATGGTAGCACTGCTTACGTGTCTGACTGGAAAACAGTTGGTCTCATGGCGGTTTCTGCCATCATCGCATCTGCCATCTATGTCTTCTTCAAGGACACAGCAGGTGGAGAAGGTGGTTATGTTGCGGTAGGATTCTGGACTGGTCTAGGTATGGTGCTTACCGGCATCGTAATCTGGTTGGTATGGAAGCCATATCGAACTAACTTCAACGCCTTCTGCAAGAAAGCAAACGGCAAGATGGTTGCTCTGCAACTCCTCAATGAGACAGTGGATGCTGGTGGTGCGTACCTCACGCACTTCGCCAACATTCTTGGGCCGTCGGTCTTGATTGTAACAGCCTTCAATGCTGTTCAGCCAGTCTTCATCTTAATCTTTGTCGCCATACTCTTATTCTTCGGAATTAAGGTGTGGGATATGGAATACAAGTGGAAGATTATCGTCCCATCAATCCTCACGATTGCAGGGGGGACAGTTCTGATTGCTCTCTAAACTCATAAGTCCTTCCTGGGATAACTCGTTATCCCAGGAAGGCATTTTCATATAGAATAAAAAATTATTGCCTATGGCAAACAATCCACCTGACGAAAATTCTCATCAAAGACTACAAAAATTCTTCACACCACTTGATTTAGCGGTTGAAGAAATTAAGCGTCGACAATTAGATACGGCTTTATTTAAAAAAGTTGAGGATTTTCTCGATGGTGATATACCAGAACATTTTGCTCAACCTGACCCAATATTTTATCTTTCTAGACACATTGCCACACCCAATTATGAAGCTCTACGCTTCGTTGAATTAGCAAAACCATATGGGTTACCAATGGTTATTGGTCAGGACAGCAAAGGTATTTTTGTTTCAAACAATGATCTGAAACGCCCCCTGGGAAAGCTACCTGTTACCAAAGGGGTATCTAGAAACCTTGACGAAATAGTTGAATATTTTACTATCGTTGACTTCACAGAACACCAAGGAAAACCATTTGCAGAAATTAAAACGAAGTTCGATAGAGACCTTGTTTCTTATCACAATGAGTTATTCCGGCAAATTTACCCTGTTGAGATGGAAATAGTTGATGAATCTGAATGGATTGATAGAAATCACAGGGGAGATATTGTAGCTCAGTACAAAAAGATGCTGTCCTTACTCATTGTGCACGGCATCATGCTTGAATCCTATCCACCGCATGAACATGGCTTTGTAACCAATGTACTGGAACCTGCTTATGACGAAGTATCAGAATATTTTGGAGTTAGACCATTAATTTCAGAACACATAGATAGTGACTTAGAAGAAACCCGGGACTGGAATGGATACCCAAGTGTCTTGTACCAATTTCTCAAAAACGATACCGAGAAAAAGAAAGGTTCGTAGTTTGTGTATAGAACCAAGATGGTACTTTATTAAGTGATACAATTACCGTAATGAAGTTGAAAAACATTCTACTAACCAGTGCAGTTGTGCTGTTTTTGGCAATCAGTATTGGAGCAACATATTATAAAATGGTAGTTCTTCAAGATTTTGAGACAACTGGTATCTGGCTAGAATTTGTAGAGGAAGAATCAACCTATGTTTTCTTTGTCTATGAAAACGTCGAGTATGAACTTGAGTTAGAAACGACTGATTATAATCTTATATTACTAAGTATTTCAGATGAAGTTGGCATACCAGTAGCTGATTTAGATCCAGACTTTCTTGAATACCTTCAAGGTTCTTACGAAGAAGCCAGTTCATCAGAATAAACATATGAAAAAACCACAAATCTACTCATGGATGAATCCATCGCTAACAATTAAACGAACTGACCGGTATGGTAGTGCAGATTTGCCGACAATTAAAAACGGAAAAAAAACATATTCCAAGAAAAAAGGTTTAGGTTTTGCGGTATTTGCAAACAAAAAGATTAAAAAAGATGAAGTTCTGTTTGTTATGGGTGGTTATGTTTTAACAATCGAAGATGAAAACGAACTATCAGGTATCGTCGCTGATAAACCTATCGAAATTTCTGAAAAATTTTCAATAGGGCCACGTAAACCATCCGATATAGAAAAAATGCCTCAACATTATGTTAATCATAGCTGTAACCCTAACGCTGGATTCAACGGACAAGTGTTTATGGTGGCTATGAAAAACATAAAAGCTCATGAAGAAATTGTTTATGACTATGCAATGATTATGCACACAAACAGTAAGAGTAATAGTTTTTTCACATTTGAGTGTTTATGTGAAAGTAAGGATTGTCGTAAAAAAATTGGAGAGAACGATTGGAAAATTAAAGACTTACAAAACAAGTATGACGGTTATTTCCAGTACTATTTACAGGAAAAAATTAATAGACTTAAATAATTATGGAAACCTTAACTTGTTTAGATTCTGAAGCTACCTTGTTTGGAATTTTTGACCCAAGTATCGCACCACTACTTTTATATTATGCCTACGTTCCTATATCTATCATTTCAATATTTTTGGGTATCTTAGTACTTGTAAATAGAAAAAAATTCTCATTACCAAACGTAAGTTTCTTCGCTCTTACAATTCTATACAGTTTGTACCTTATAAATGAAATTATTCAATGGATAGCTGTTCCCGCTGGATTAGTGAATTTTGGTTGGGAAATGATTGCATTGTACTTTACATCAATATCAATGAGCCTCTTCTACTTTGTCTATACATTTATTGAAGAGAAGGATTTGTCTAGTAAGTTGAAACTAATCATCTTTGCATTATTTGCTCCGATAATTCTATTTTTACCAACTAGTTTAAATGTTAAGGGCTTTGACCTGGCAATCTGTCAAGCTGAAATTGGCAATGGTTACCTATATGTTTATTTTATAATTATTCTCTCAATAGTCGGAATAATTGCCGTCTGTATTAAAAATTACTTGAAGGACAAAAAAGTATCTACTATTTTATTGATGCTTGGATCTGTTTCGATGCTTCTTGTGTTGCTATTTGCTGACTTGGTGAGTGAGTACCTAGGAACTTTTGAATTCAAC
This sequence comes from Minisyncoccia bacterium, assembly GCA_041738755.1. Lineage (GTDB taxonomy): Bacteria > Patescibacteriota > Minisyncoccia > Phycocordibacterales > UBA918 > OLB19. The sequence goes on from JBGSPE010000005.1 coordinate 224,765, forward strand.
CTTATTGGTCCAGTTGGTATGCTTCTTTTTATGACAATCATTACGTATATGATTGTTACGTATAAGGCCTTTGATATCAAGGTGGCCGGAGCGCAAGCACTTGTATTTGCATTAATTATTTTGATTGCCTCACAACTACTCTTCGTGCGCTCAGCGACTAGTCAGATCCTAATTACAATTACGCTTATTATTTCTATCTTAGGCGGTTATTTCTTAGTAAAAAGTGTTAAGCGTGAAATACAACAACGAGAGCAAATTGAATCGCTAGCCAAAAACCTGGCCAAAGTAAATACGCGACTTAAAGAACTCGACAAGCAGAAGTCTGAATTCGTTTCTATTGCCTCACACCAGCTCCGCAGTCCATTAACCGCAATCCGCGGTTACGCTTCGATGGTTATCGAAGGGAGCTATGGTCAAATTCCAGAGAAAGCCAAGGAATCACTTATGAGAATTGAAGAATCGGCCAAGCTGATGGCAATGTCTGTAGAGGACTACCTCAATGTGTCTCGAATTGAGTCTGGTAACATGAAGTATGTTTACAGTGACTTTAACCTTAACGAATCAGTCAGCAAAATATGTGACGACCTTCGTCCCGAAGCTATGAAGCGAAGTCTTATCCTCCTTAACCGTAGCGATATCAAGGGTCGCGGCATTGTTTATGCAGACGTAGGTAAGACACACCAAATCATCCACAACCTCATTAATAACTCAATTAAATACACCCAGAAGGGGAGCATTTCAGTTTTTGTCCGTGATGACCTTATCAAGAAGCGTATTTATATCGATATCACTGACACCGGTATTGGCATGAGTGAAAAGACCCAACACACTATCTTCCAAAAGTTTGAACGGGCTGAAAACGCTAACAGTGTAAATATTTCTGGTACTGGACTCGGACTCTACGTAGCTCACAAGATGGCTGAGCAAATGGGCGGTAATATCACCGCGTTCTCTGAAGGTGACGGTAAGGGCTCTCGCTTCACCATCGAATTACCACTAGCGATGTAAGTATAATTTCAAATAAATATTTTTAATGTTCAATCTAAACGAAAAAATTGTTTTATTTGACACAGAATATACTGCTTGGGAGGGTAGTCGAGAACGTGGCTGGAGTAAGTCGAATGAGTATAAGGAAATTGTACAAATTGGTGGGATTATTCTAGAAACGCAGAACTTCACAGAAGTTTCTTGTTTTAATGTGTATGTTAAGCCGGTTCTTAATCCAATTCTGTCTGACTATTTTATAAATCTTACGGCCATTACTCAGGAGCTTGTTCAGAGTAGAGGGATTGATTTAATGTCAGCTTATACTCGATTTGTTGATTGGAGTGCTGGAATAGACTCGTACTCCTTCGGACATGACGAAAAAGTAATTATCGAAAATTTTGGTTTACTCAATTTAAGTGCAAATTTTGAAACTCAGAGATTTTTCAACGCTAGAAATTTGTTTGAGGAAAATAATATCGATACCTCAAATTATAATAGTGGTAATATAATTGAGTACTTTGGAAAACAAGCTACGTTACGGGCACATGATGCTCTCAATGATAGCCGTATCATTGCAGATGCTCTAAGAGAAATGGTCTTAAATTCCAATAAGTTTAGGTAATTTGTGTTAAAATAGAAACCTAGATTTAAATCTATTAAATAACATGCAATTCGGGCTGATCGGCGGGGAGGATATAGAAAAGTACAGTATTGCCGACAGAATCTGGTCTATTATCTTATCTCAACATGATACCATTTCATATTTTTCATACTACCCAACTGTCAAAAAGAGTGACGTCTGTAGATTGCTTGAAAAAGTGCGCAGCTCTGAGATTGAGGGATTTAACGTTGCTCTTCCATGGAAGTCAGCAGTTGCAGAATATTGTGATTTCAAGTCCCCGGTAGTTGAAATGACTGGTTTTGCAAATGTTGTTTACTCGGAAAGTGGTAAATTGATTGCCGATAATACTGATGGGGTGGGATTTATTGCAGGACTAAAGAAAATTCCTAAAAGCGCTTTAATTTATGGAGCTGGCGGAGCAGGAGTTGTACTTGCCTATGAACTTTCAAATCTCGGCTCAAGTGTCACAATTGTTGACGTAGATAATGAAAAAATAATCTACTTCAATGAAAAGTGTGCAAACTGGCAAAATGCTGATCTTGTTATCGCAAGAGACTCAGATTCAATTGAATTGACTTCGTTTGAAATGGTAGTTAATGCAACCCCGTTAGGTAAGAAAAACCATGTATCTAGTGAAAGCTCGGTATCGTATAATAATCAGTCACCGATTCCTTCAGGTCATATAAGTGCTTTTAAGAAAGGGACTTTATTTGCCGAAATGAATTACTACCCTTTAAAAACTAAATTCATTGATGATGCAGAATCTCATGGAATGGAAATTCAGTTTGGAATAGTAATGCTATTTCATCAAGCTGCTAAAACTTACGAGTTATATTCAGGTAAAAAGACTGCGGCTCCAATAAATTTTAATAAACTTTATTTAGACATTTTTAGTTTAAATAAAGACTAAGTTTGGTATTGAAAGACAAATAAATCAATCAGAGAATCTACAAGATACAGAAAGGGAATACAGACTCAAATATAAAGGTTCTAAAGATTGGTTCTTTTGTCCTGAGTCAATCATCAGTGAACAAACCAACGACCTAGAAGGACAGCTTAGTCATATTGAAATGCCTGCATTTGGGGTTAATGTATTCACTGACTCAGACAGGCTTTTTGAACAGATTAATCAGTTCAATGGTTTTTATCAGTCCGAACAATCAGTGGTGGATGGTAAAAAACTTTTTTACATCACAGACAAATCAAATGTACCACCACTGCCAAACCCATTGGGTGGTGTTGGTTTAGTAGAGATGTCCTCAGAACCGGCAGACGTACTTTGTGACCCCTTATCAGGTTCTTATGTAATTAATTGTTGGGACAGGTTTACTTCGATGGAAAGCTTAGTGCTCGGTATACGGAGTTTTGATAATTTGCGTAAGGGTAAATTAGGTATGCACGCTGCTCTTATAGAGAAAGATGGCCAGGGGTATATATTGATAGGGAAACCAAAGACAGGCAAAACAACGATCTCGATGTCCCTGGCTGCTCAAGGGTTTAAACTAATCAGTGACGATTGGGTAGAGGTTGAGAAGAGTGACAGAGAATTTATGGCCTCTGGAACTAATCCTTCTGTTTCCTTAGATCAGCAAACGTTATCCATGCTTCAGTCTCAGTATGAGCAATATCACGATGTAGAGTCAATGGGTTTTTCATCGTACGGTAAGCAAATCATGCCAATAAGTAATATAAATAATGTTTGGAGCCCAAAACAACAAATACCTGTTCGGAAAGTCTTTATTTTAGATAATAACAGTACTGACTCAGAGCCGGTAAATAGTGAGTATTTTTCAGACTTACTAAAAATCACTGATCCTCATACTCCGTTTATGAATACTCCAGAAGGTTCAGGTGTGCGGACAGTAAGTGGTATTTCAGATGAGATCAGGTATGGAATACAACATATTACTGATTCACAAAACCAAAGACAATACTTGGCTGAAGAATTTGTAAAAAGTGGTTCACATAGTGTTCAAAAATTTAGAAATAAGGACTACACGCTAGAAGAAGCTATAGCACATATAAGAAATCAAATATGAAAATATTAATTACTGGCTCATCTGGTTTAATTGGTGGATTTATTTATTCGCATTTAAACTCCAACCATTCACTTCTCGGTATTGATATTATTAATTCGGAGACTACTGATAAATTAGTTGATATTACAGATAAAGATTGCCTAAAGAATATTCTAGATGAATTTGAGCCAGATATGGTGATTCATGTTGCTGCTCAGAAAGACTTAATTCAGTGTGAAGAAAACAAGGCTGAAACATGGTGCTCTAATGTTAATCCATTGAGCATAATAACTGACTATCTCTCACAAAAAACCGGTAAATTAATATATATATCATCAGATATGGTATTTGATGGTACTAAAGGTAATTATACGGAAGAAGACCCTACGTGCCCAATCAATTGGTATGGTGCAACTAAGGTAGCTGGTGAACTTATACCGGTTATACGAATGGCGGAGAACTCGATTTCAATACTACGAACAGCGCAAGTCTTCGGTCCGGTTACTGAAGCTTTAATTCACTATGTAAACGTAAAAATTGACTGCGATACAATGACTAATCAAAGTGCTTTGCCCTTATTTATTAAAATGAGACTTTCGAGGGGTTTGCCGGTAGTATTGCCGAATAATGTCACTTCATCGCCTACACCTGTAACGTTGATTGCTGATGTTGTGAATAAAATAATTGAAAATGGAGTAGGCACAGGTCTCCTGCATGTTGCTGGGACAGAGTCTTACAGTAGATTTGAGCTTGGTCGACAGATTGCTGAACTATTAGAACTCCCGAAAGACCTTATTGTTCACGGTGTAGATGCCACTACACATCTCAGGCCACATGACTTGTCTATGAATGTTAATAAGTTGGAGAAATTATTTAATATCAAAAAAACAGAGTACGATATTTTAAAATACATTAAACAACAAATTTATTATGCACAATAAGTATTTTGAACAATTGAACGCACTCTTCTTGTATCTTGATGAAGTTTTACCTAAAAAAATTACAGCCACTTTTATCCATGGATCATTTGCATCTCGTACTGAAACCTCAGCAATTTATCAAGAACAGATGTTCTACTTTGACAATGGAACTTTTTGGTTTTCAGTCTTGCATTTACAAGATATACCTCCTGACGTCGATATAATAACTGTAACAGACTACCCTGAAGAGGTTTTGGATGTGGTGCAAGAAAGTGCAAAGAAATATCTTGATGAGACATTTTTTCTAACCCTCAACATCATAACTTCAAGCGAATATGAAAGAATTGTATCTTCCAACGATGCTTTAGCGCCAAAAAGGTTACTTGTAAAAAAGATGCTAAATGTTCTAAAGGGCGAAGATTACATAAATAAACTGAAATCTACAGCAATTAAAAACTACAATGATTTAGACGATACTATTCAAACTGAGTTTGATAAGAAGAAACTACTCCTTAATGAACTGGCTTCAAAAAGTGTAAGTCATCATGTGCTTACTAGAGAGTACTACACTCAGCATTATCCAAATCTTTTAGATGAAATGGATGGCGTGCGAGTCGGTGGCTTTAACGTTGATCGTGTAAAGTTAGTCTATCCACAGTCAATGAATCTAAAGTGTAGGGTGGATATTAAAGATTATTCAGTAAAGTATCTAGAATAAGTTATGCGTATAGCTGTTATTTGTAGACCTGATGTTCCGGTTCCTCCATACGAAGGGTATGGAGGTCTTCAGCGTAATATATTCGACTTCATAGAAGAATTAGGTAAACGTAATATTGAAGTTGCATTGTTTGCTTCTCTAGATTCTAATGTCTCAAAATTAAAAAACGTCACCCTTTACGGCTCACTAAAGTCGGCATTATGGTCAGATCTCGTAGTAAACAAAGATTTTAAGTCAAAAACTAAAGAACAAATTGCAATTCAAGCTGAGGCTAATAAAAAGCTGGAGGCCGAGTTTGTCGACTATATTGTTAATGAACTTGCTAATATTAGAGCAGATATTATTTTTGTTGCGTACGATAATTTAGATCTACTTTCGAGGTTACAAGGTGGTATGTACAAAAATAAAATTGTTTGGTCGCTGAGAGACAACTTAAACGTAGAAAAGATCAGCTTTATAAAATCACATCCAGAAATTTTCATGACAGGTATGGCTGATCATATAGAAATTGAACTTCACTCAATTGATAATGTACATACTATAATTTGGGGTATTAACCCTAATCTTTATGAATTTTCTCCATACTGTCTGACTAAGACTGATGAAGTACCGAGTCTTCAAATACTTAAGAGTATGCAAGCTAGGGGTCAAGATTATCTAGTAATGGTTTCAGGTATTGGTCAACACAAGGGTCAATTAACTGCTATAAAAATCGCAAAAGAAAATAACCTGGCATTAATTTTGGCGGGCACCCCGCAGGATCATCTGACTCTCAAAAAAACGGATTATTTTAAAAACGAGATTGAACCTTTGCTGACAAATGATATTATTCATTTTGGGAATGCGAATGAGGTTCAAAAGACTGAATTATTGCGCTATGCAAAAGCTACTTTGGTGCCGTCAGGTTTTGAGTTTAAAGAGTTCAAAGAGCCTTTTGGTAGAGTAGTGGCTGAGTCCTTTGCTTGTGGGACTCCTGTAATTGCATATAGACACGGCTCACTTCAATTCATTGTGGAGGATAAAAAAGTTGGTTTTTTATTTGATACATTCGATGATGCTGTGTATGCAACTCAAAAGATAGATTCAATTAATCGTTGGGAAGTTAGAAAATACTTAGAAAATACACTATCTATTAAGCGGGTAGTAGATGAGTATATAGTTTTGTTTAATAATATAATTTAATAGTTATGGATTTAGAAATATTTGAACAAGTTAGAGCTGATTTAAAAGAAATTTTTCCACCTGAAACTGATGAGCCGAGATTTCGATACGTTAAACAGACTTGGATATTTCCAAATCATTTTGATATAACTGTCCGCTTCGCAAAACAATTAGCAGAAAAATATAACGCTGATGTTCAAGTGTGCATGCTTGCAGCTTTGCTACATGATGCAGGTCTGGCATACAAACGAGATCGAGCAGATTCTATTGGCCATGAGGAACGTAGTGTTGAGTATGTATATGAGTTCCTACCAAAATATGGTTATGATGCTGACACAGTAAAAGCTGTCGCTGATTCTGTTATTGCTACTGAACCGAAGGCCGAAGTCACTACTATTGAAGCAAAGGTCGTACGTACTGCTGATGCTCTGGCACACATACAATCGGTACATTACCTTGCAAAAGCTGTTTTTAGCCCAACCTGGGACGACGCCATTGCATTTGTTGAACGTAAAGTACATGCTGATTACGATAAAATATGTTTTGAGGATGAACGACTAAAGATTGCGCCAATTTACAATTATTTTGTCTCAATTATTGAACAATACAAAGGAAATAATATAATTAATTTATAAGAAAAATCCTATTCTGTTTTAACTGTAATTGTAATTTTTATACAGTTTGGGTATGAAAACTCTTTCAAAAATTAGAGTAGGAGATACGGTAGCAATGGTCTCACCGTCTTTTGCGGCACCTGGAGTGTGGCCACACATGTATGAACTTGGACTGCAGCGACTGAGGATAGTCTTTGAACTTGAGCCAGTATCGTATCCTGCTACAGCAAAAGTTGGTGCGAGTGGAGAAGAGCGAGCGGCCGATTTAATTGCTGCATTTTCTGACCCTGAGGTAAAGGCTGTTATTGCTTCACTTGGTGGTGATGACCAGGTGACTTATATAAAGTACTTACCATCAGAGCCGTTTATCAATAATCCCAAACCATTCTTTGGATTTAGTGATAATTCTCATTTTTGTAACTTTCTTTTTCTTAATAACATTCCGTCCTTTTACGGAGCGTCACTCTTTACCCAGTTTGCTATGCAAGGAGCGATGGATGACTATACGGTTGAATATATTAAGCACGCATTGTTTGAAACAGGAGAAAAAGAACTTATAGCCTCTTCGATATATAACGACCAAGGACTCCCCTGGGATAATCTTGAAACTATGAAGGACCAAAGAGAACATTGGGAGAACCCTGGATTTGTGTGGTCACAAGCAGCAAAAAATGCAGAAGGTAGACTCTGGGGAGGTTGTATCGAATCAGTAGATGAGATGTTAAGGCACGATATTACCATCCCAACTCTTGAGCAATTTGAAAACATTGTTCTCATGCTTGAGAGCTCAGAGGAACTACCGGCCGCAGAGTATGTTTTTCGTGTATTGAGAGGATTGGGCGAGCGAGGAATACTTGAACGAATACAAGGTGTGTTGGTGGGAAGAGCGAAAGCGTGGGAGTTTGATAAACCAAACTCTTTTGAAGAAAAAGAAACTTATCGAGAAAACCAAATCAAGGCTTTCGAAAAGGCTCTCTCACTATACAACCCAAATATTCCACTTGTACAAAACCTCAACTTTGGTCACACTGACCCACAAATTCCTATGCCATACGGAAACAAAGTCAGGATTGATTGTGAACATAAACGAATTTTTGCTACTTTCTAAAATATGAATTTAAGGTCTTTTTTGCTACTATAGAAGCTATGTCAGATACTAAAAAACGTTTACTTACCGGACTACAGTCTTCGGGGACACTACACATTGGGAATTACTTTGGGGCTCTGAAGCCATTCCTCGATATCTACGAACAGTATGATAGCTACCTCATGGTAGCTGATTACCATGCCCTTACCTCAATCCGAGACCCGGAAGTGATGCGAGATAATATCATCAACGTGGTCAAAGACTATTTGGCTGTCGGGGTTGACCCTGAGAAAGCAATTATCTTCCGTCAGTCTGATAATCAGGACCATATGGAGCTTGGCTGGGTATTTAACTGTCTCGTGACAGTGCCATTTTTGATGCAGGCTCATTCGTATAAAGATAAGGTCGCCAAAGGACTTGAACCAAACGCCGGACTCTTTACCTACCCAATGCTGCAAGCAGCTGATATTGCTCTCTACAACATCGATGTAGTGCCGGTCGGGGAAGATCAACGACAACATATTGAATACGCGAGAGAAGCGGTGGGTAAGTTTAATCGAGCGTTTGGAGAGACGCTGAAAGAGCCGGAAGAAATTATTCTCGATAGTGTCGGTGTCGTACCTGGAACCGACGGACAAAAGATGAGTAAGAGCTATGGTAATACCATTCCACTGTTTGGTACCAAAGAAGAAATTGAGAAAGCTGTTATGAGTATCGTGACCGACTCGTCAGGCGAACGACCAGAACATGTGTACGCTATTCACCGTCTCTTGAAGCCGGCCGAAGAACTTGACCCAATCTACGAAACCCACAAAGGTCGCTACGGTGACTTGAAGAAACTACTCGCGGCTGATTTAGAAACCTTTATCGCTCCGATGCGAGAAAAGCGAGCCAGTCTTACCTTTGATGATGTAGCAGCCGTGCTCACCAATGGAAACATGAAAGCGAAAGAAGTCACAAGCCAAACCCTCGACCGAGTCCGTAAAGCTATTGGAATAAGTTTATAATATGTCATTTGAAGGAACGTTTGTACCACAAGAAGGCAGGGAGCGTCGCATCAGCCGAGATGAAATTGTGCGCGATCTCGAAATCCTGCTCGAGGTAGATCAAAGCTTTAACCTAACTGGTCACTCAGTAGAGGTATTCAAACACCCAACAGTAGATACTTATGTGGTAGTTCAGCTTAAGAATAATGATGCGGAACCAGAAGAAGATAATTCTGTGTACAAAGGTTTGTTAACACGAATTGAATTAGGTAACGGAACTTTTGCCACAGAACGTATGGAAGTAAGCGAGTGGGAGGGACACCCGTGCCTGATTGTGATGTTACCAAACTAGATACGTAAACTTATGGATACAACATTTTTGAAACAAGAGCTGATTCGTGACTTAAGCAGTATTGATGCTGAAGACATACTTTCAGAGTGGGAATGGCTGTTGGAAGAAAAAATGGAGCTAGTTCTTGTATCCAGTATTGGAGATATGTTCCTAAAAAATACTAAAGGGGAAATATTTTTACTAGACACACTTGGTGGTGAACTCAAGCGTGTTGCTGACTCCGAAAATGACTTCGCAGAACTACTTACACACAAAGAAAAGCAAGAAGAGCTTCTATCAAGGACGTTTGTAGAAACACTAATTGAAAGCGGTAAGACATTGTCTCCAACAGAGATTTATAGTTTTATGGTCTTGCCAGTTCTAGGAGGCGACTTCACACCTGAAAATATCGAGCCCACTGACATATCAGTCCATTTTTCAATGACAGGCCAAATCCATAAGCAAGTACACGATCTTCCTGACGGAACTGAAATAGATGGCGTAGTTTTGGAATCTTAATCCTTGACGATAAACATTTTTACCATTATCTTTACAGGAACCATTGAAGCAGCTGACAACTGCTGAGGTAACATGAAACGAGGGCCACAAGGCCGAAGTAGGGTGGCACCGCGACTAATCAAACGATTGGAATCGCCCCTACAAAAGTATTACCAGTAATATTTTTGTAGGGGCGATTTACGTTCCTGCACAACACACACTATGGAACGAACACTTATTGCAGATTTAAAAGAACATGTTGGAAGCGAAGTCTTAATTAACGGGGTCGTCAATGTTGCTCGACATCAGGGTAAGATGGCATTTTTCGACTTTAGAGACCGAACAAGCCTTATTCAAGGGGTTGTTTTTGGTAAACCTGAGGTACTTGAAGTAGCAAAAGAAATAGGTACCGAATATGCCGTAGCGGTAACCGGTATGGTAAATAAGCGCCCAGAAAAAATGGTGAACGCTGTAGCACCAAACGGTGATATTGAACTTGAAATCACTGGTATAGAAATACTCAATCAGTCTGAAGCGATGCCGTTTGATATGGACGCTGACTTCTCACTTGATGTACTCCTCGATAATCGACCACTGACCCTGAGGCGCCCACGAGAGCGAGCTATTTTTAAAATTCAACACACCATCATTACTGCCTATCGACAGTTTCTGGTGTCTGAAGGGTTTACTGAATTTCATGCCCCGAAGCTCGTAGGGGGTGACGCTGAAGGTGGGGCTGAGGTATTTAAGGTTGAGTACTTTGATGGAAAAAGTGCCTATCTTGCAACTAGTCCACAGCTCTACAAGCAAATGATGGTAGGGGTATTTGAGCGAGTTTTCACTGCTGGTTCAATGTTCCGAGCTGAGAAAAGCGCCACCACGAGACACATGAGCGAGATTGCCATGCTCGATCTTGAAATGGGCTTTATCAAAGATCACACTGACGTCATTGCCTTGGTGACAAAACTCATGCAATTCATCACCACAGAGGTCAGTGAACGATGCGCGGCTGAACTGAGCTACCTTGAGATGCCAGGTGCGTTAGCACCAGAAGCATTCCCCGTGATGACCCTGCGAGAAGCACAAGAATTGATTAAAAAAGAAACGGGAGTTGATAAAACAAAAGAACCAGATCTTGAACCGGAAGATGAGCGATTCCTTTGTGAGTATGCTAATACACACTGGCAATCAGACTTTGTGTTTGTAACTCATTTCCCAACCAGCAAGCGGCCCTTCTATACCCACATTGACCCTGATCAACCTGAATTTACCCGAAGTTTTGACCTCTTGTTCCGTGGCCTTGAAATGTGTTCAGGCGGACAGCGCGTTCACAAGTACGACGACTTAGTTGCTCGTATCAAGAGCAAAGGACTTGATCCTGATAAGTTTGAATTTTACCTCCAAGCCTTCAAGTATGGTATTCCACCACATGGAGGAATTGGAATGGGTCTAGAACGACTAACTATGAAATACTCCGGGGTCAAAAACGTGAAAGAAGCCAGCCTCTTCCCGAGAGATATGAACCGTATTGACCTCTTATTATCAGAAGGAGAGAGTAGTGAAGCGGCCTCGTAAGAGAGTTGACGGTAAACCGGCCAAAACCCATGGGTTTTGGCCGGTTTTCGTAATCTGCTATACTTACGGTATTACAATAATATTAGGCTTATGGGAGTTGAAGACTTTAAACAATTTGAAAATACTGAAACACTAAGCAAAGATGAAATGCTCGGTCTGTTTGACTCGCTTAAAAGTACCGATGGACCGGTTTGGAAAGAACTCTACAGAGCGTCTAATAACTTTGGTGGCCCTGACTCTATTCGGAACTTACTAGAATTCGTCGACGAAGATATGTCTAAAACCCAACAAAATCGAGTTGGAGAACTTTTAACATTACTAAACAACCCAGCTTTGACCTCAAAGGAAGATATTGAAGAAAAAGTTTACGAATTTATCTCACACTTTGAGCTTGTATAGTGTATGAGTACTATCACCACCACACCAAAAGCTATTTCATCTGTACCAAAAAAATATTGCACGATTGTCTTGACTGAGGACAACGCTAACTGGCACCGCTTGGTTGAAACAACTGACGGACGACTTGAGTACCGACTTGGAGCAGGGAAGCAAAAAGAGTGGACTATGCGGACATTCCGCACCCTCGTGCGAACAGTCGTACAAGCAGCCAAAAATCATCAACTAGAAACAATTGCGCTAGAGATTAATCCAACAGTCTCACCAAAACTCAAAGAAGCTGGCGAAGCGTGGTTTTACCGTACCCTAGCCGAAAACCTTTCCCTCGCACAGTACGAGTTTCGTCGCTACAAAAGTAAAACAAAAACCACCAAAGACCTGAAAGAAATTCTCGTCTGCGGAATTGAGACTAAGGTCCAAAAAGACAGTTTTGCAACTGGCCTGATTGTTGCGGAAGCCGCCAACTATACCCGTGACGTCTGTAATACTTCAGCGGAGGAAATGACCCCTGAAAAACTCGCCAAAGCAGCTGTTGATGGACTCAAAGGGACAAAAGCCATTGTCAAAGTTCTCAAGCAAACGGAGATTGCTAAAGAAAAAATGGGACTCCTTGAAGCAGTAGGCAAGGGGGCAAAGGACGGCGCGCGATTTATCATCATTGAATATTGGGGGAGCGGGAAGTCAACTGGTAAAGGGACAACAAATCAACCAATCGTTTTGATTGGTAAGGGTATTACCTACGATACCGGGGGACTTAATGTAAAACCATCTGGTTCAATGCACGAAATGCACCTTGATATGTCTGGTGGTGGTTCAGTGATTGGCGCTATGCGCGCAATTGCGAAACTTGGTCTTAAAAAGAATGTCATTGGTCTGATTCCAGCGGCGGAGAATTCTGTGTCTGCAAGTAGTATGCGAGCGGGTGATATCGCCACCTCAATGTCCGGTCAAACGGTAGAAATCTTACACACTGACGCTGAAGGACGCCTTGTCCTCGCTGACGCAATGACCTACGCGCAAAAATACTATAAGCCGAGCGTCATGATTGATATTGCTACCCTTACCGGGGCGGCTTTGGTAGCACTTGGACAACAAGCGTCTGTCATTATGACCAAAGACGAGACACTGCAAACTACCCTCACTAAGCTCGGGGAGGAAAGTGGTGATTGGGTGTGGCCACTACCACTGTGGGATGAGTATAAAGCAACCCTCAAAAGCACCCGAGCTGACATCTCAAACATCGCCACCAACTTCGCTCGGTGGGGCGGTACGATTGAAGGTGGCACCTTCTTGTCATTTTTTGCCGACAAAGATGTGCCGTGGGTGCATATTGATATGGCGCCACGAATGGAAAGTATTGCGAGTGACAAGCTCGCCAAGGGTGCAACCGGAGAACCGGTACGACTCCTCGTAAAATTCGTTGAAAATGGCGTATGACAGTAGATGAGTATACTGAAGAGAAAATCCTTGAAGACTTGGACCGTCTGTCTTATCTGTATGGACTCAAGCGTGTCATGCGATACAATCAACAACGCGAAGAGCCACTCTATACAGAGTCGGTAGCTGAACACCTATATGGTATGAACTTACTAGCTCAGTACTTTTTACCTCTTGAAGATCCGGCAGGACTATTTAACCGGGCGCGCATATACGAAATGATTACCCTCCATGATATTGATGAAATTGAAACTGGTGATGTGCTTGGGTACACCAAAACAGACGCGATTCGAGAGCAGGAAGTAGTTGCTATGCGGATAGTAGCGGAAAAATCTCCTCAGCACATACAATCATTTATAAAAGAGCGAGTTGAAGAGTATGAAGCAAAAGAAACCATAGAGGCGAAATTTGCCCGTGCTATCGATAAAATGGAGCCACTTGTGCACATCTATCACCCCATGGTTCGTGACATTTTACACATCAATCAAACAACCATTGAACAGTCACGGAGCATCAAGGACAAATATATCGCTGACTTTCCCTTTATTACAAAGTTCAATGAAACCGTTCACCAAAAACTCGACACGGACGGATTCTTTTGGACACCAGGTGTCACACTCCATTAAGCGCATGCTACACTTATGTCATGAGTGATGCTGTCACTAGTATTTTTTCTATCAAAACGGACACCTTTGAAGGTCCGCTTGAATTGTTAATTGAGCTCGTCGAGAAGCGAAAACTTTTGATTAATAGCATCAGCCTCGCCAGCGTAACTGATGAATACATGGCTCGAGTAAGTGCCATGCAAGAACAATCACTGCCACATACCGCGCAGTTTATTACCCTGGCTGCCACACTCCTCCTTATTAAGAGTAAATCATTACTTCCAATCCTTGATCTCACTGATGAAGAAGAGGCAAGTATTGAAGACCTTAATGAACGACTCAAGCAGTACCAACTGTTTCGTTCGATTGCGGTCGTTATTCAGAGCACCTACGGTCAAGCAGTGATGCATGAACCTGAGTACACACCACCAAGAGAGCCACTTTTTATCCCTGACACATTTACCACTGTCACTTCGCTAAAAGAGGCGATGGAGCGGGTGATCACCAATCTTCCAAAAGCAGCACCGGAAAAACCGACCGCTCGTGTCAGGCCGACTATCTCACTTGAAGAAATGATGGATAATTTAAAACGAAGGATTGAACAACAGATGAAGATGAGCTTTTTTGATATCAAACGGAGAGAACCAGAGCGTAAAAATGTGATTGTTGGATTCCTGGCAATCTTGGAACTTTTTAAACAAGGTGATGTATTAGTGACACAACTCACACGCTTTGCTGATATTGAAATGGAATTAGAACGGAGCGAGATTCCTCGGTATTACTAAGATATAAAAAAGACCGGTTGGTCTAGAGCTATCGTCATCCTACACACGTGCAGGGATAGCTTAAGACCAACCGGCTATAAAGTGAGGGTACCCTTCACCAAGGAATTTGGAGAAGGCCCTTTGGGTCGCTGGACGATACTACCAGAAGATTAGTATCTGGCAAGTAAATTTTGCTTTAAACAATATATTAATATATTGTCAAATTAAAAGGCCGGAGTCCCTGGGGTACACATGTAACACGTGGGGGGACTCCGGCCTTGGCTTTTTACGAGGCTTAGCTCGGCTCACCGGTGGGGAATTGTTCCGACGAACGTACCCAATGGGAGACTAATGCGTTGGGAGGTCAATGAGCTATAACGAGTACTTTATAGCCTGTCCTGCACTGTTCACCGCTGCATGTTCTGGACTTATAATAGCACTATTTATTCAATTGGTCAACAGAAGCCCTCTTTTATAGCAAAGAATACTACTTGCACCTGGACTTAAGAGAAAATATGTATAGAGAAAGTAAAACCCCTGCCAACTCTTGAGAGAGTGGCAGGGGTATGAAGGTTTTTGATACCTACAAACAGTTATCGGCGTCTTTCGCCGGGTTCAGACTTTCGGCCGACCAGGATCGATCAGATCGTGGCGGCGCCGGCGATCGCGGCAGGGATCGAGGTGTTGCTGTCGAGCGTTTCATCATAGGCCGGGGCAGCGGTCGTGCCGGGCGGCTGGAAGGTGCAGATGGTCTTCATAGGATATTCTCCCAAAGAGTCTGAGAGCGAGAATGCTTCAGACCCCTAGATATTAGCATATGACACACAATATGTCAAGCGTCAAATGATGGTTTTTTGCAGGGGAGTAACTATGCACAAAAAACACACGAATTAAAGGTTTTTCGTGCTAAACTGCCGGTATGCCATTGTCGGTCCTCATTGAAGCAGTGCTGTTTTATAAAGCCAGCCCACAAAAGAAATCTGTCTTGCAGAAGCTTTTTATGGCTGACGATGTAGTGTGGCATGAAGCCATTACCGAACTTAAAAGTCGACTAGAGTCAGGAGCTACCCGCCTGGTAGAAACTGATACTGAATTATTGCTGGCCACTGCCCCAGAACTCTCAGAACTAATAGACTCACTCCGCAAGGAAGAACTTAAGGGTGATATCGGAAAAGCAGGGGCTGAAACTCTGGCTATCGTTCTCTATAAAGAACCGGTATCGAGAGCAGAGATAGATCGTATCCGTGGTGTAAACTCTGCGTTTATCTTACGCAACCTCATGGTCAAGGGACTTATCAAGCGTGAAGCAGTGGGGAATAGTTTTCAATTTCATATCACTCCTGAGCTCTTGCAACACCTCGGTATTACAAATAAAATCAATCTCCCGCAGTACAGTGAATTCATGACTGCTCTTGAGACATTTAACCAAACTCCCGTATGATCAACTACGGAGATAAAACAGTTCATGAAAGGCGAGTTATTATTGTCTTTCAGCTTGGTGTGTTAGCGGTGATTCTGGGAGGGATTTTTAGTACGGTTATTTTTAACCCGACGGTAGCAAAAGAAGAGGAGTATGTGAACTTAAGTAGCGTACCAGCCAAACCAGCTGACAGCGCGGCGCTCTATGAAAGTCTCGCTGACATACAAGTGAGAGCGGAAGCGGCCTATGTATGGGATGTTAAAGGTAAACAAGTACTGTATAGCAAAAATGCCGATACACCATTACCGCTAGCGTCTATTACCAAGCTCATGACAGCGCTCTTAAGCTTCGAACTTCTAGACGGAGAGACAACCGGTATTGTGACTGAATCAGCCGTCAATCAAGAGGGGAGTTACCGTCTTGCTGCCGGAGATTCACTCACGCTTGACCAACTTAACAAACTCGCTCTGATTGCTTCTTCGAATGAAGCAGCTTACGCACTTGGAGCCAGTGTCGGAAGTGTATTGGGGGAGCAAGATGCCTACACACAGTTCGTGACCGCAATGAATATTAGAGCGGAAGAACTCGGATTAGACACCCTCTCATTTAAAAACACTACCGGGCTTGATATTTCTCCTACTGAACCAGGAGCTGTCGGATCTGCGAAAGAAACATCATTACTGTTAGAATACATTCTTCGTGAACAGCCTGAAATCTTAGAACCAACCACACGCTCGGTAGCTCGAGTCTACAATCAAGACGGGAGTTTCTATGATGTCACAAATACTAATGACGCCCTCTATGCAATTCCTAATCTCCTGGCCTCTAAAACTGGGTACACTGACTTAGCAGGAGGCAACCTCACCATTGCCTTTGATGCTGGTTTTGATAGACCAATTATCATTACGGTACTAGGCTCAACCCGAGATGGGCGATTTTCAGATGTCCTGCGACTCATGAATGCTATCAAAACTCATAGTGATGCCTTATGAACATCACCCTTTTAGACATTTTCTTACCGGGTATCGCCGCTTTTATTATCGGTGTTTTAATTACACCACTTCTCACACACTTCTTGTACAAATATAAAGTCTGGAAGAAACAAGGTGGCAAGACCGCCCTTGGTGGAAAGGTGGCAGAGACTTTCAATCTCCTCAAAGGAGAGGGTGAGACAAAAACTCCACGCATGGGTGGCATTGTTATCTGGGCTAGTACACTTATCACCTTGGTAGGGGGTTGGTTCTTAGCTATGATGTTTCCGCTCTCAACCCTTCAGAGCTTTGATTTTCTTACCCGCTCACAAACACTTATTCCAACAACCGCACTCTTTGTTGGGGCAGTGATTGGATTTTTAAATGATTTCTACGACGTAGCTCACGGCGGGAAAGGACTCCGACTATCAGTCCGTTTGGTTTTAATTAGTATTCTCTCCGGCGGGATTGGCTGGTGGTTTTATAACAAGCTCGGAGTAACAACCGTTGGTATTCCGTTTGATGGAGTACTCGAACTTGGTGTACTTATCATTCCGTTCTTCATCTTGCTTACTATCGCTATTTACGCCAGCGGTGTTATCGACGGTATCGACGGACTCTCAGGTGGTGTCTTTGCTGCCGTATTTGGAGCGTATGCAGGTATTGCTATCGTACAGATGCAGTATGACTTGGCCGCGTTTTGTGTAACAGTGGTCGGCGCAATTTTGGCCTTCTTGTGGTTTAACATACCGCCAGCGCGCTTCTGGATGACCGAAACCGGTTCAATGGCGCTTACATTATCGCTTGCAACCGTAGTGTTCATGACCGACTCACTAGGGGAGGGAAATGGTATCGCACTTCTTCCGATTGTGGGGTTACCACTTATGGCTACGGTGCTTTCTAATGTAATTCAAATTGGCTACCGAAAAACTACCGGTAAGAAGTTTTTTCGAATTGCACCGCTTCACCATCACTTTGAAGCCATTGGGTGGCCGTCTTACAAAGTGACAATGCGCTACTGGATTATCAGTATCATTTGTGCCGTTATTGGCGTAACGATAGCCGCTATTGCATGAGTAAAGCAGCGCCAAAATCAGTTGATACCATTCTCTTATCGATTATCGGTATTTTGGTAGGTGCTGGTTTTTTAATTTTCTCGTCTGCCTCACTCGGGCTCTTAGCTCGAGAAGGAGCGAGTTATAGCTCGGTTGCACTGAGTCAATTTTTGTTTGGGATTGTTGGTGGGGGAATTGCACTCTTTGTTACAAGTAATATCTACTATCGGCACTGGCGACGCTTTGCGTTCTATATTTTTATCGCTTCGCTCCTCGCTACCTTGGCAGTATTTATTCCTGGTCTTGGACTTACACACGCCGGAGCGACCCGCTGGATTGATATCGGGTTTACCACGTTCCAGCCATCTGAGTTTTTAAAGATTGGGTTCGTAATTTATCTTGCGACCTGGTTTTCTGGTATGTATGGAAAAATTGAAGACTGGAGATATGGACTTGTACCGTTTGGAGTAGTCTCTGGTATTGCTGGATTTGTGATGTTGTTACAACCCGATACTGACACCTTCCTTATCATGGCTTCAGCCGGAATGGCGATGTTTTTAGCCGCTGGTGCTAAATGGCGTGATATTGGTTTTATTCTCCTGTGTGGGGTAGTTTTGCTTGCTACGGTAGCGTTTATGCGACCATACGTAATGGACCGCCTGACAACATTTCTCGACCCGAGTGCTGACCCACTTGGAAGCGGGTACCAAATCCAGCAGTCCTTAATTGCCATTGGGTCAGGCGGGGTCTTTGGGCGAGGGTTTGGCCAGAGTGTACAAAAGTTTGATTATCTACCAGAACCAATTGGTGACTCAATCTTTGCCGTATACGCTGAAGAGTTTGGATTTCTTGGCAGCGTCATCCTCATAATTGCGCTGGTATCTTTAGCTCTGCGTGGATTCAAAACAGCCTCTCAAGCCGAAGATATTTTTGGAACACTTTTAGTGACTGGATTTATCACAATCATCATTGCACAGGCCTTTTTAAATATTGGAGCAATGATAGGTGTTGCTCCGGTTTCTGGCTTACCACTACCATTGATTAGCCACGGGGGAACGGCACTCTTTTCCACCTTGGCCACGCTGGGGATTGTTTTAAATGTGTCAAAGTACAAAACTACGAAGCGTACTGCGTGATACACTAAAGCGGTATGAAAATTGTACTAGTTGGCGGCGGCACAGGGGGGCACTTCTATCCATTAATGGCAGTGGCTGAAGTAATGCGTACCCAGCCAAACCCTCCAGAACTCTACTATCTTGGTCCTTCGCCATATGACAAAGCTGCACTTGCAACCCATGGCATTACGTATCTGTATTGTCCGGCCGGAAAAATCCGCGTCTACTTCTCATTGCAAAACTTTCTCGACCAATTTAGAAATTTCTTTGGTTTTTTTGTTGCTGTCTATCGACTATTTATCATCTACCCAGACGTTGTCTTCAGCAAGGGCGGGTACACCAGTGTACCGGTGGTTTTTGCGGCCGCTTTCTTGCGCATTCCGATTGTTATTCATGAATCAGATGCTGTACCGGGCCGGGCAAACAAATTAGCAAAATCTTTAGCTACCTACATCGCAATCTCATATGACGATGTTGCACCGTTTTTTAAGGCTGAGAAAACAGCCTTAACCGGAATCCCGTTGCGTCAAGAGATCATCACCATCAATCAAAATCCTAACGAGACGCTTGGCATTCCAACCGACAAACCACTCCTGTTTGTGACTGGCGGTTCATCAGGAGCGGAGCGACTCAATAATATAATTCTTCGTTCACTCGTTGAACTATTGCCTTACTACCGAGTTTTCCACCAAGCTGGTAGTAACAACGTCAATGAACTCCGACTCTCAGCCCAAACCCTCCTAGCTGAACATCCCGAGCTCGCCGTTGACTACTATCTTGAGGGGAGTGTGTCAGGACAGATGATTGGTCTCTTGCTTGACGCTGCGGCGGTAGTCATCACGAGAGCAGGGAGCACAACCCTCTTTGAGATTGCTGCGCACGGCAAACCAACCATCATCATCCCTATCCCGGAAGATATTAGTCGTGACCAACGGAAGAATGCGTACGCCTTTGCCGAGAATGGTGCGGCCAGTGTAATCGAAGAAAAGAATCTCACTCCACACTTGCTGATTCAAGAAATCCACTCTATTATGAACGACCCTGGACGCTACGAAGGAATGTCAGCCGCTTCTAAAGCCCGAGCCCTTCCCGGAGCAGCCGAAAAAATCGCTACCTTACTACTCCAAATTGGCCATGAACATGAATCAAGATAAATCCGTCATCACGAGAATCCCACCGAGCCCAACCGGTCATCTTCACATCGGTACCGCGAGAACGGCGCTTTTTAATTACCTGTACGCCAAAAAATATGGTGGTACGATGATTTTTCGAAGTGAAGATACTGACCTAGAACGCAGTAAACCTGAATTTGAAAAAGAAATTCTTGAAGGGCTAGCGTGGCTTGGACTCACCTGGAGTAATGAGACTATCTATCGTCAATCAGAACGAACGGCCATCTATCAATCATATCTACAAAAAATGATTGCAGCCGGAACAGCCTACCTCTCACCGGAGGAGAGTAAGCGAAACCCTGGTGAAATGGTAGAGGTAGTTCGCCTCAAGAATCCCAACAAGACCATCACCTTTACCGACGAGATTCGGGGAGAAATTACCTTTGATACCACCGAACTTGGAGACATTGTTATCGCACGCACGATTGACGAACCTCTCTACCACCTCACCGTCGTCGTTGATGACCATGAAATGGGAGTGACGCACGTCTTACGGGGCGAAGACCATATCCCAAATACACCACGCCAAATCCTTATTCAAGAAGCTATCGGAGCAGAGAGGCCAGTCTATGCTCATCTTCCACTCATATTAGCAACTGACCGTTCTAAGATGTCTAAGCGACACGGTGCTGTCTCACTTCACGAATACCAAAAGGCTGGTTTCCAAAAAGAAGCAATTATTAACTATCTTGCGTTGCTAGGCTGGAACCCTGGAACCGACCAAGAACTCTTCACACTAGATGAATTAATCAACGCGTTTGACCTATTTGGAGTACAAAAGGGTGGGGCAGTGTTCGATATCAAAAAATTCTCGTGGTTTAACGCCCAGTACTTGCAAAAATTATCCTTGGAGGAATTTTCAACCTACCTACAAGACACTATTCCACAGACGCTCACTACTCTGCCACAATATTCAGAAGAACGGTTCAAAAAATTACTCCCACAAATAAAAGAACGAATCTCAACCAAATACGACTTTACCGAGCTTGTCGAAGCAGGGGAGTACAATTGGGCTTTTGCTACACCCGAATTTGAAACATCACTCTTACAATGGAAAAATGATGCTGACGTATCGGTCGCACTGCCACGATTGCAAAACGTATTAGAACTCCTTAAAACAGCAGATTTCTTTAGTCCAGATACAATCAAAGCGGCTATCTGGTCGTACGCTGAAGAAGTAGGGAAGGGCGAGGTTCTGTGGCCACTCCGAACAGCCATATCAGGAAAAAAACAATCCCCAGACCCTTTTACCATCGCTTTTATACTCGGAAAAGAGGAAACGTACCTGCGGATTCAAACTGCTTGTGGTAAAATAATAGGGTAATGTATGTACGTTTGTTCGTAGCCTTTATATTGGGAATTTCTTTGCCACTGCTTTTACTTGTGGCTGAACCAGTACTCGCACAATCTGAAATCGAAAAACTACAATCAGAAATTCAAGCTAGAAATGCCCGGCTTGGTGCAATTGAAGCTGAAATTGCCAAGTTCGAAGCTGAACTACAGGTAGTTGGTTCTGAGAAAAAAACTCTTCAGTCAGCTATCAACCAGCTTGATCTTGAGCGGCGCAAAGTCACCGCTGAAATATCACGAACTGAAACCCTTATTTCATCAACTGACCTTGAGATAAACAAGATTATTTTAGAAATCGCTCGAGCGGAGCGCGATATTAATACCACAGAAGAAGCAGTCGCAGCAGTTATTCGAGCGCAGTACAAAGCCAACGACGCTACCTTGATTGAACTCATGCTCCGTAATGAGCGGTTATCAGAATTTTGGGGAGCGTTTGAAGCCCACGAGAGTGTTCGTAACACCATGTCAGCCAAAGTCGCAGAACTAAGCTCGTACCAATCTATTCTTACCGAGAAGCGGGACATGAGTGAAGAGAAGCGTAATGAACTCTCTTCACTAAAGAGCCAGTATTCATCACAAAATGAAGTACTTGAAACTAACAAAGCCGAACAAGCTGAATTACTAGAGGTTACCAAGAATGAAGAACAAAGTTACCAACAACTACTCTCATCACAAAAAGAAGCTCGTGATCAACTTCTCCGTGAACTCCGTGACTTTGAATCAAAACTTCAATTTATTTTAGACCCCAATACTGTTCCAATTCCTGGTACCGCTGTCTTTAATTGGCCATTACAAAATATTATCGTAACGCAATACTTTGGCGGTACCGAGTTTGCAGCTAGAAACGCAGCGGTCTACGGTGGACGAGCGTATCACCCTGGTGTCGACTTTGGCGCTCCACGCGGAACCGCTATCTATGCACCACTGTCAGGCACAGTTCGGGCGACCGCAAACACGGACCTTGTTCCTGGTTGTCTCTCATGGGGTAAATGGACATTGATTGACCACGCCAACGGCTTGTCTACACTCTACGCGCACCAAGACGCTATAAACGTCGTACCTGGCCAACGAGTAAACACTGGTGATGTGATTGGTTATGTTGGAAACACTGGCTTTTCAACCGGACCACACCTTCACTTCACCGTGTACGCCAAAGACGGTGTGACTGTCCGTAAGTTCAATGAAATTAAGACTTCGACGAGCTGTGGACCAGCATCTACTCCAGTAGCAGCGGTTGATGCATACGTCGACCCAATGCTCTATTTACCAGCTTACTAGACTAGGGGATTACCCTGTGGAAAAGTACTAATTTTGTGGTGGATAAAACTGTGGAGAAGGTGCTATGCTTAGGGAGCGATAGAGATATCGTAGGAACTTACCCTCACGGAAACCCGCGCAAGCGGGTTTCTAGGGCCCTACGACTACACTTGTGATTTGGCACAAAAAATATATAGTACCAAAAGACACGATCTTGTGTCTCAACCGAAAGGACTGTCATATGACGACGGCACTTACAGCTGTCTTAGACGGTAAAATGAATGATGACCAACTCGGCATGCTCCACAGACGAGTGGATGAAATAAAGCGCCGGATAAACGAAGACACTATTTCTTACTACGAGACTGTTGCGGTACTTCAGATTATCATTGAAGGTAAGACCGAACGTCTTAAGCCCTGCGCAAGACGACACCGGTCAGAACCACTACCATTTGTCCGCCCTCCGATAGGGAAGCGTAAAAAGTCGAAAGCTCCGATGCGATTGCGTCTACCAGAATTCCTCCAGCGTTTGTACTTTAATTATCGAACGAAAATCTTTGCTTACGAACGATGGAATAAGATGCTGACACCAGAAGATATTATGGCCCAAATGTGGGAAGCAGAAAACATTCCAGAGCCATGGCATAACCAAGGAAGAGTTCCAGTCCAAACCATCCTTGGCAATGACACGCCGCCAGACAGGGAAGTGATGATCTTGTCTTCGACGTTACAGTGGCTTGGCACCAACCAAGGAAGAGACTTCCTTGTTCGATTCATCAGAGCGGCAGACATAACAATCTAGTACGTGATGGAAAGAAATAATAAATCGCTCGCACCAATCAGGTGCGAGCGATTTTCTAAAGACAATTATGAATGTCGCACAATATTTTAATATCGAGAGAAGCAGGGGAGAGGCGAGGGCAATTTTTGGATTATCGACACATTACTGGCCTTTGAACCGACTGAAATCGTGGCTGCAAGACTAGGAAAATTTTACAGGTGCAAGCAACGAAATTTGCATTCAAATATAAATTTTATTATATGAATTATTTTGAAATTTATTTTAAATAAAATTAAGATTATTTACATTATTTTTAAATCATCCTAGAGATGACTCAAATCATGACTGAATCTACCGAGGTAAAAATTCACTGAACTCACGACCTATTTTGAGACGACCTTACCTACGTCTCAAAATACTTCACAAGCCTTAGAATCGATTCTAGAGGCTCATATAGAAGCCTCACAAGAGCCAGCGGAAGCTGCATACGTAGGCATAGATGTAATATGAGCCTAGAGCTGAACGATTATGTAAATCAAAGCAAAATGTAAAATCTGACAAAATGTAAATACCGAAAGCCCAAGCGATGAAATAAACGGTACAATGTACCTAAACAACAAATCAGCAGATCCTACAACGCCTTATACAGCCTCAGAACAGCAGTATAGTAAGGCTTATATATACAACAGTATACTAAACTGTATGTCGCAAAAGATATATTGTGCGACATACATGAATACTATGTATATAAAGGCTTACTCCTCAGCAATATATGCCCCACCAAGGAACTGGGCGGCTAGCGCATCATTGTGAGCATCAAGTTTTGTTAAATGAATTTGCCGCTTCCCTGTATCAGCTATGAGAGAAGCTATTTCAAGATGCCTATCTAAATATTCACCAAGTTTCTGGGGGATGATTTCATCTTGAGAGAAAATGTGTACCAAATCGCCATATCGTTCACGCAATCGATCTTTCAGAATTGCATAGTGCGTACAGCCTAAAACCACCACCTCCCCTTCCCTTCGATTTGTATCAATGTATTGCGCGGCGACTTCAACAGCCTCATCAAGCTGTCCGTCTTCTATTAATGGTACCAGTGCTGGCGTTGCCAATCCTCGTAAGGTGACGGTACCATTTGAACGGTGCTCTAATTCAATCTGATACTTACCCGACTCAACCGTACGCTTCGTGCCAATCAATAACCCTGAAGTATGACCCTCTGTCAGGATTGTTTCGATGGTTGGGATAATCACTCCCAAAATTTTTCTATCTGGAAATTCGTTTGGTAGGAAGGTATTTTGAAGTTTTCGTAACGTTTCAGCCGAAGCGGTATTACACGCTACGACAACTAATGCGCAGTCATGTAGGAACAAGTGTCGCATAGCGGCTACCGAATACTCATAGATTAACTCTTCTGGTTTATCACCATACGGAACATGAGCGGTATCGCCGTAATAGTAATAGTCATACTGTGGTAACTGTTTTGCTACTGCCTTGAGTATGGTGAGTCCACCTAATCCTGAATCAAAAAAGCCGATGTTCATATTCTTCCTCGTTTACACAATAGGTCAAAATCTTTTTTTAGTAGTGGCATGATGGATAGTCGACTACCTTTTTGCACGAGTGGTAGATGACCAAACACGGTATCTGCTTTAATTTCTGATAAGGTGACCACTCGGGAGAATTTTTCCTTAAACATTACCTGGCGAGTAACCCACGTCGGATTATCTTTTTTAGACTTTGGGTCATAATACTCACTTGCAGCATCAAACTGAAGCCCGTCGACGACCAACTCCCCCACCACCTCCATAATCCCGACGGCTCCAGTCTCTTTTCCTGCGTTTGAGTGGTAAAACAGTGCTTTGTCGCCAGGAGAAAAATCATCCCGCAGCATATTGCGTACCTGGTAGTTACGGACGCCATCCCAGGTGGTTGTACCGTCTTTCTGGAGCTGGTCGATAGAATATGCCTCTGGCTCACTTTTCATCAACCAATACTTCATAATCTAGCTATTATACCCTACTGGCTGATATAATTAAGGGTGAATTATCAATTCAATCAATCATAATATATGTTATCTGAATCTAATGTGAGCATTACTCGAGATCGATTATCAGTTCTTGGACGAGTACTCATGGGACTCCTTTTCTTTGCTTCTGGTCTTTCGATGTTGTTAGTTCAAACACCTGCTGGAGTTGGGCAGTACTTTGCCTCTCTCGGACTCCCGTTTGCTGCCTTACTCGCCTATCCCGTAATTGCCTTCAAAATTGTAGCTGGTGGAGCGGTCATGCTAGGCAAACGAGTGACACTTGCTGCTTCAGGACTTATTATCTTCACCCTGCTTACAACCGTAATTGCTCACCGTGACTTCACCGATCCAGGACTATTGAAAAACCTTGCTATCGTTGGGGGACTTATCTACCTTCTTTCGTTTGGACCAGGAGGGATGAATATCAAGAAGTAATCTTCGAAAAATAATACAAAAGGCCGGCCCCGTAGGGGCCGGCCTTTTGTATTTAGAAGTTTGCAGCTAGATTTCTATTCCAACAATTCGCTGATGCGTTCCATGGTTGTGTACCTTGCGTCTCATAGAGATGTCGGGCATAGGCCATGTTGTGGTAGATATCCTCTAGGTTCAAATCCATTGCGGCGGCAGCCGCCTGGTGGTAACGCTTGTTGATTTGCATCACACCAGTATCTGCCTGATCAACTTTGCCCCGGAGGACAGAGCCGTCTTGTAGAGTATGACGGAAGGTAGATTCACAACGAGCGATTTCAATCAATACCGGGGTATCCTTGAAGTAGTTTCGCACAATTGCTTCGGTAGTAGGTGAGGCTTGCACCTCTTCTACCATCGCTACCTGCTCCGTCATCGCAATGTGTCCATAGGCTGTTTCTGGTACAGAGACCGCCGAGGCGGTCGCTCCAGCAAACAGTGCTAGAATCACAGTCGATAAAATAAGCAAGGGTCTTAACGGACAAACATCGGAGTGGAGTTCCGATGACCGCGAAATCATAGCACAGATTGCGGGTTTTTCTTACTATACAATATTTTTGACTTACTGTCAATATTTTACCTCAGTTTTGGCTTAAAATATGCATTTTTTAGCATTTTAAAGATCTCTACTAAGAAAAACCCCACTTACCACTTCTTTTGTTTAAGCGCATGAGCAGCGGTTCAGTATAAACATTTATACCGCAAAAGATAGCTTACGGTTGATACCTGTACCACCCGAACTCTAGTACCAACTACGCTCGTCGCGCAAGAATCGCCAAACCACCAAACAACCCGGCCTCATCCCCCAGTTTGGCAGTCGTAATAAGTGGACTAGGTTCAAAACCACCAATAGCTTCCACTGTATACTTCCGAATAGCATCAATCGGTATCCGAGGGTCACCAATAATCATTGAGCCACCAAGTACAATAGCATCCGGTGACCAATATAGAATAGTATTTAAAAGACCTTGAGCCAAATATTCAGCCAATTCATCCCACACTACGTCACTTTGAGGAATCTCATACGCCTTCACACCAAACCGTTGCTCCAGTGCGGTACCAGAGACTAGATTTTCCAGTGTTGGGCTAATGTCATCTCCGAGGATTGTGCGATCGATATCAAGTACTTGGTGACCAGGTTCAAACCCAAAGTGAGCACTATCTATCTCACCATTTTCAATTTTTACTCCGCCAACACCAGTACTGACCGTATGATAGGCAATAATCTCTAGTCCCTTCCCTGCTCCAAAAACAGCTTCTCCGACACCAGCAATTGCGGCATCGTTCTCTAGATACACAGGCACGTTGAAGTGCTTTTGCAGTTCAGCTACAACGGACTTCCCTGCCCATTTACTCAAGGTTGCGTCATTCACAATGCCCGTTTTATCTTCATTGAGAATACCCCGGATTCCACCGGCAATAGCTAGCGGTTTTTTGTCAGTGAGCTTTTGAATCTCTTGCGCTATCTTTTTAATCCCTTCAGCAAAACTACTTGGAGTATTAAACTTGACTGACTTTTCAATCACTACTAAGTCAGAGCTTATAGCAACTCTCGTCTTCGTACCGCCGATATCAAACACTACATACATACGTACAGTCTAGCATTATTACGACAGTTCATTTTGAACATATTCAACAACTAGACCAATCCAAGAATTGCCTTGGTTTTTTGTTTATAGAGCTCTACGTTTGGTTGATCAAACGCATTCACTTCCATGAGGGCCGCAACATACATCACCTCACGCATCCGCATAGCCATAAAGAGTCCGAGAGAATAGGCCATTTCTTCAGTGAATATGGTTGTTCGATACGGTAAATTTTGATCTTGGTAGGCACCCATCACTCCGCCGTAGATGGCAGTCGCTACTTCAAGAGCAGTAAAGCGTGCAAAGTCCTTGCTGAGTCCTGACTTTGGAATCGGCATGTCACTCTCGTCATCATCAAACGTCACAAAGTCGGTGTAGACACCTTTAGAACCGCTCAGGTACAATTGTCCAATGGAATGAAGCTCAACGGCTGTACTAATAGTCGGAAGCATGCCTTTGGTCACTGGCTGCTTTTTTATATCAGTACGCTTTCCTAAGCTTTCTGCAAACAATTGTCGGTACCAGCCACCGAGGGTGGCGAGGCGAGTTTCAAAGGCAAAGAAATTATAATGCACATAGCCTTTTGCAATGTACTGATATAGTCGAGCGGCGTTGGCAGCGGTGATATCTTCAAGATCCGTTTCATTTGCATCTAAGAGACCACTCATAAAACTGTCTACGTCGTGTCCAAGGAGAGCTAAGGGCACAAGCGAAGCTTCAGTACCAATGGAGTATCGCCCACCGACAATCACTGGCATCGGTACAAACAAAGCCTTCCATCGCTTTGCAGTAGTCTGCAGAATAGTTTTTGGATTACCAATCAGGATTGTTTGCTGGTAAACAGCTTCCCCGTACTGTTTCGTAAGTTCTTGCATCAACATACCAGCATTTACGAGCACCTCACCTGTTCCACCAGACTTACTAACAATACACACAGCGATATCTTTGACTGATTTGACTGATTTCAAGGTAGAGAGCAGCTTCTTTAATTGATGCGGCGAGATAGTATCAACCACAGTCAGGGTTTTGGTGCTTGGAAGCACTGCATGAACTGCCTCAACCCCCAAGCTTGATCCGCCAATGCCAACCAGAATCACGTGTTTTACTTTTGCATATTGTTTTTGCAAATCACCCAACAACGCTTGTAGTTCGGGGTCTTTAGCGTGCACCAAAGAATATTCTGGTCGCTTCGTATTACCCGTCTCAACCACCTTCGTAACTTCACTTCGATACGTCGCAAGTGTTTTAACGTGCTTTTTAAGAGCGGTTTCGGTAATGATGTCAGTGTCTGAGTATGAAAATTGCATATTAGTATTGTTTTGTTTTACTGGTATCAACGTGTTTGATGATGTACTTGTATGCTTCTTCGACTGAGTCTACGACCTGGAACAAGGCCAAATCTTCAGGACTAATCGTGCCATATTTCTTTAACATATCTTGCTCGAAGAAACGCAACAGTGGTTCCCAGAACTCACGTCCGTATAGGAGAATTGGCAACTGTTCGATTTTTCTAGTTTGAATGAGTGTCACAATCTCAAAAAATTCATCTAAGGTCCCGAATCCTCCCGGAAAGTAGACATACACCTCAGATGCAAAGGTCAACATCACCTTGCGAGAGAAGAAGAAGTCGAAGTTTAACGATTGAGTGGTATAGGGATTGAGCTTTTGTTCGAATGGAAGTTCAATATTAAGTCCGATTGATTTCCCTCCCACCTTGAAAGCACCGACATTAGACGCTTCCATAATACCTGGTCCCCCACCTGAGATAATGGCAAAGCCCTTTTTAGCTAATTTAGCTGCCAATTCTTCGGCTGCCTTATAGTATTTGTTGTCGGGAGTAAGTCTCGCACTACCCCAGAAGGTGGCAGCTAGGCCATGTTCACGTAAAAGCTCAAAGCCCTGTACGAACTCCGCCATGATCCGAAAGACCCGCCACGATTGAATAGCATCACCGTCGACTCCTTTGGGGTTTAAGAGTTCGGCATCAAGGCGGCACACATATGGGGTGGAGTTAATAGTAAATTTCTTCTTAGTGTTTTTTTTCGGTAACATGCTCATATTGTATCACCACCGCGCTAAGGTGACGCAGCATTGTCCGCAGTCAAAACAGTCATTTACCACGGGACTGGTAGGTGCTCAAACTCTGGAAGTAGCTGCTTTCCGTAAAGCAAACGGGAAATAACTTCAGCGTGACAGAGTGCGCCAGTCAAAGCGTTGTGTGGATCTGGTTCATCTGGAATTCCGCAATAGTTGAGTACTGCGTCGAGATTCAAGGCACTCCGCCTGTGTTCAATATCAAGTGGTGGTGTAAGTCCTCGCTTCACCATATGCATCCAACACAGGCTATGGCTATCAATAGTCCGGTAGGCTAAGTTCCAATTAACCCCTGCTCGCTCAGCGGCGGCCCTTGTCATATCACGGTCAAAAGACACATTTTGTCCTGCTAGCGTTCGGTCAGATAAGCCTTCGCTCCACGCTAAAAATTCGGCGATCAATTCCCCTTCCATTGGCTTTGTAGCGTCAGTTATCTGCTCCATGGTGTAGCCATTGACCCTGAGGGCCCCATCCATGACATGGGATCCATCCCAGATCTGACATTCACCATAAAAGCGATTTTCAGGATTATTAAAATCTAACGCTCCAATAGATACAATTGAATGCTTTTCATAATTAGTCCCGGAGGCTTCAATATCAAGAATTAACATATATTTTATATATAGAGTATACCAAAATATCCCCCACCTTTACTAATACACACCACGTTGCTATATTTCAAAAAGCTTGAACCTTCGCAGGAGATAACCAATGCCCAGAAACTCTATTACATCACGCGATAAGCTGGAAGAAAAAATTAGAGAAATCTTTGCCCAAAGACCTCTTTCCGAAGACCGCATCAGGTTTATTCTTGATTCATATTCAGAACCCTGGCGGTACTACCATAATTGCGACCATATTCTTCTAGCGCTTAAGCTTGTGGAGCAGGTTCAGCCGCCGGTAAGTGCCTTGTATAAACACGCTCTTCAAATCATGATTATTTATCATGATGTGGTGTATAAACTTGGTCGTGAGAAAGGGTGGGATGAACGCGAAAGCGGGGTGATAGCTGGAAAGCACCTGAGTTCTGCCGGATATGACCCTGAGTTTGTCGGGCTCGTTGTAGTTGGTATTGAATGCACTATCGACCATGCAGTACCGGAATTATTATCAAACTGGGCTCCGTACATTGAACCGCTCTTGGATGTCGATTTGCTGGCCGGTTTTGGCACAAGCTGGGAAGAATTCTCAGAACGGACTCGATTGATTGGTCTGGAATACTCCCCTCTTTATACAATGGAAGAATACCAGACAGGTCGTGTAAAGTTTGCTAAAACATTTTTGGAAAGAGCAAAAATCTTCCACGACCGACGCTTGCAAGAATATGAGATTCTAGCGAGAGAAAATCTGCAGCGAACAATTTCATCGTTCTCCCGATAACTAACGACGACGACTGCACGCGAAGCCAATGGCTTCGCGTGCTTTTCTTATCAAACTAGCCAAGACTAGAATTTACAATTGGTGGCGGGGGTGTAGCCCGCCGCTTCTGCTTCAACGATTGATGTAAATGAGATGAGGTTATCTGGTTTGATCTGCTTGGCCCCTGGGCAGGTCGGCAAGTGGTACTTGGTGCCTGATTTTGAGGCGACCACTGCCCCACCTCCGGGTACGACCGTGCCGTCCGCTTCAAGACCTTGTGATACTCCAGTAACGGCTTCAATTGGTGCTGCAGCCTGGTTATTGGGGATAATAGCCGGGTATTCGGCAATAACCGCCCCTATCGGAGCAGCCACTTGCCCTACCCTACCCACCGACTGCCGACCAAGGCCAAATGAGGCCACCGCAACAAGGACTAATAAAAGGCTATAAAAAACGACATCGTTGGCTAAGAGGGACTTGAGTTTTTCGAACATATAACGTATACTCGCAGGCGTTAATTTGTAACCATTATACCTTAATCTTATGGCAACTAAAAAAGCTGGCGGTACCGCTAAAAACCTGCGCGATTCGCAACCAAAGTACTTGGGTGTGAAGCGCGCGGACGGACAAAAAGTGAAGACTGGCGAGATCATCGTACGACAACGTGGTACGAAGATTGAAGCTGGAAAAGGCGTGAAGGTTGGAAAAGACCACACCCTGTTTGCCATGGTTGATGGTGTGGTTTCTTTCCGAGATATGCGAAAGATCCGTTTCAACGGTAAAAAAGTAAATAAGAAAGCTGTTGATGTAGTAGCTCCAGCTACTGCGTAAGCAAGCTCTTATGTAAAAAAGCCGCTCCCTCGGGAGCGGCTTTTTTGATTTATTACTTCGTGTTTACGGTCGGCGAATGGTAGCGGTTTCAATCACGATATCCTCAAGTGGAAGATTGGCGGGATTAGTTTCTACCTGAGCAATCGCATCAACGATATCCATTCCCACTACCACCTGTCCAAATACTGGATGCTTTGATGAAAGCGGTTGTTTATCAAAGTCGAGATTTACGTTATCAACCAAGTTGATAAAGAATTGGCTACCACCACTGTTTGGACCACTATTCGCCATTGAGATAGTACCTCGTACATTTGAGAGCTTTGCTCCAGCAATATGTTCATCCGGGATACTGTAGCCAGGACCGCCGGTTCCATAACTTAGTACGTTATCAGTCTTGGTGTTTGGATCTCCTCCCTGAATCATAAAGCCATCAATCACTCGATGGAACTTGATACCGTTATAAAATCCCTCATCTACCAACTTAGCAAAGTTACCAGCAGTAATTGGCATTACATCTTCATAAAGCTCAATTTCAATCGTTCCTCGGTTCGTCTCTAGTACAGCAATCGGATTCATATTATTTGTTATTTCTACGTCATAGGCGGCTAATTGTTCGGGCACCAGCGGAGCCGGAAGTACCTCTTCCTCATCTTCTGTACTGGTGAGCTCAACTTCTGGTGCGGGGTCCCCTACCCACAATGAAATACCTGTAATCAACACTGCACAAATCCCAAAGATGATAAGAAGCGGCAGAGATTTTTTTAATAGTTCTTGTGACATATCGCAATAAACAGTTACTACTTCTTAATAATTTCAATCGTTACCTTAGCTTCACTTTGGCCATGTTTTAACATGATTTCATGTTCTCCCAGTGATTTTATAGGAGTTTCAAAATGAACCAGTTTTGTATCAAGGGTTACTCCCTTAGATGCCGCAACAGCTACCAAGTCTTTCTCACTGACTGCCTTGAAAAGGTGTGACTGTTCATTGGCATCGGCTGCAATTTGTAATGGATTTGATCGCAATGTGGTTACAAGGTCATTAAACTTTTGCATCGCCGCCGCATCACTTGAGGCGTTATCTGCATGAAGCTTATTGATTCGCTTAAGATTTTCTGGAGTGGCTGGTTGTGCCATTTTTTTTGGAATCAATTGATTTTGAGCGTACCCATCTGGTACCTCAACAATACTAAAACGACGTCCAATTTTAGCAACATCTTGAAGAAGGATAATTTTCATACGTTCATTTACTTACTAATACCCCATCAAGGGCTTTTTGTGACGACATAATAGCAAATTTGACTCAGGGTCACTACTTACTACTGTCCTGGCTCTGTGGTAGTATCTTCGCTCGCAACTGTCTCACCTCTCAAAAACCGTAACGCTGCCTCTCTCTGTGGATCTTCGTCAGCCATCCGCTGCGTTGGGGTCCGTTCAATCAGAATATCTGGCGCTAGTCCACCGTCTGAAATCGAAACACCATTAGGGGTAAACCACCGAGCTACTGTCACTTTAAGCGAAGAACCATCATCAAGCTCTACCAACTCTTGAACAGAACCTTTTCCGAAGGTAGCACTACCAATTATAGTAGCAACGCCATGGTCCTTGAGCGCACCAGCTAAAATCTCTGAAGCTGAGGCTGAACCATTATCTACCAAAACCACTAAGTTTTCTTTCGTAAATTCTCGGACTTGACGGTTGTTGGTGCGGAAGATTTTTTCTTCTTCAATACCTCCAGACTGTTCCCGCACAACCACTTTGCCACTAGGCAGGAAGTAACTCGCAATCGCAACCGCACTTTGTAAATATCCACCCGGGTTACCTCGTACATCAAGAACTAATTTTTCACTATTACTAGAAGAAAACTCTTGTAGTGCATCGCGAACTTTTGCTTCGGAAAGTGCGTTGAAGCTATAAAGTGAAATGATAAAGGTGTCACCAACTTGTTCAGTTTTGACGGTTGGGATATCGATATTATCTCTCGTGACAGTTATCGTCAGGAAATCAAGTTGTCCTTCTCGAAAAATAGTGAACGTAACCTGAGTCCCCTTTTCGCCACGAATTAATCGAACCGCTTCATCAATTCCCATGTTTTCGGTTGAGGTCTCATTGATTTTTGTAATCACGTCGCCGGCCAATAGTCCTGCTTTATCAGCTGGTGTGTCTGGGAGGGGTGCAATAATAGTTACAAGGCCCTCTCGTAAACCAACCTCCATTCCAACACCGCTGAAGTTACCAGAGATATCCTCCTCAAACTGAGCTGCATCTACTGGTGGCAGGAATACGGTATAGGGATCACCATAAGAATTAACGAGACCAGAAATTGCTCCTTGAATCCGCTCCTCAACACTAACTTGCTCAGTGGAGCTCGCGGTACTGTACTTTTCTTCAAGGAGTCCCCACACCTTCCAAAACTCAGTCAAATCAGGTTCGGTTGAATCATTTGCTGAAGCTGGTAGTAAAAAGCTAAGGATATTGGCCTTTTGATCCGCCAAGGTTCCATAGTGACCAAGCTGAAGGCCTGAAAAGAACGCTCCAGCAGCAAAAAGAAAAGCTAGTGTATATCCGAGGAATTTTCGCTCACCTTTGGGTGATTTCATAACTACAGGTTCTTGATGTAATAACATTCTCATATTATCGCATAAAGTCTCTGCAAGACCAAAATGGTTTCGTGGGAGGAAAGAATTTGCTACACTAGCACATAATGTTGTCTTCCTTCTTTAAACAAAAAAGTCCGGTAATCCTCCGTGATGTGCTCATTTTTAATACTGAAAGTGGTACGTTAGAAGCGTTCAAACCACTTGAAGGCAATCGTGTACTTTTATATAGCTGTGGCCCAACAGTCTATGACTTCGCGCACATTGGGAATCTTCGATCGTATATCTTTGCTGATATCTTAAAGCGCGCCCTCGTTCGCAATGGCTACCTGGTTAAACACACCATCAATCTCACTGACTTTGGTCACCTGACTGACGACGGAGATGCTGGTGAAGACAAAATGTTGAAAGGCTTAGCTCGGGAAGGTCTCCCTCATACGCTTGAAGCGATGCGTCAACTTTCTGATATCTACATCAAAGCATTTCTAGATGATACTGATGAGTTGCGAATTTTACCGCCGACCACCTGGGCGCGGGCAAGTGATTACATTGCCAAACAAATCAGCTTGGTAAAAACCCTTTCAGAAAAGGGGTATACCTACGAAACAAGTGACGGAGTTTATTTTGATATCACCAAATTCCCCCGCTACGGTGTGCTCGGCAAAATAGATGTAGCTGCCTTAAAGAGTGGAGCTCGAGTTGAAGTAAATCAAGAAAAACATCACCCAGCTGACTTTGCTGTCTGGAAGAAAGGCGCTCTCGGTTGGCCAAGTCGTTTTGGAACCGGGTTCCCTGGTTGGCACATTGAATGTTCAGCGATGGCGATGGCAACGCTCGGCAAGCAGATAGATATTCACACCGGTGGAATCGATCACATCTCTGTTCATCACAATGCTGAAATTGCTCAAAGTGAAGCAGTGACCGGTAAACCGTTTGTAAAATATTGGATGCATAATGCATTTATCACGATTGATAATGCCAAGATTGCCAAATCTATTGGGAACACCATTACCTTACGACATCTTCGAGATCGAGGCTTTACCGGTGATGATTATCGTTACTGGCTCCTGACAGCACACTACCGATCACCAATAAACTTCTCCTGGGAAGCTCTCAAGGGGGCCAAACAAGCGCTTTTCAGACTAAAACGCTACGTGTACGAGGAGTTTAAACAACAGGCTTCCATCCCCCACCCTGGCTATATGGAACGGTTCGATGAACTGGTTGCCAACGACTTAGACACTCCAGCCGCCATTGCACTCTTGTGGGATATGTTGAAAGACAGTGAGCTCGACAACAAAACAAAGTGCGCCACCGTGATGGCCATGGATGACGTGCTCGATATTGGGCTCTCTGACTCACTAGCTGACGGAGTGCGCGCGCTTGGGATTGTGGGTGCAAATGACGTTACTGAAGAAATCCAAGTGCTCCTTGATCAACGTGAAGCAGCCCGTATTGCTCAAAACTGGACAGAGGCCGATCGCTTGCGGCAAGCAATTGCCTTAAAAGGTTTTTCTATAGAAGATACTCCCTTGGGACCAAAACTATCAAAGGTACAGTAATCCACTCTGTCCCCAGGCTGGAGTCAACAGTGACGATTCCTATTCCGTGATAAACTGTCACCACCTATGGCTGCGACAGAATATAACAAAAAACTACGTACTCCACCGCAAAACGTTGACGCCGAAAAAGCCCTTCTTGGTGCAATTATTTTAAAATCAGACGTGATGCACGATGTATCGGTGACTGTCTTCCCGGATAGTTTTTTTGCCGATAAACACCGAAATATTTTTGATGCACTCCAGCAGATTTTCTCCAAAGGCGACCCAATTGACCTCGTATCGGTCATCACCAAACTTCGTGACATGAACGCGCTTGAGCGGGTTGGTGGTGCTGCCTATATCACAGAACTCATCGAGACAGTGCCGGCCGCTGGAAATGCGATGTACTACGCTGAACAGGTACTCAACAAGTCGACCCTTCGTAACCTCATCCACGCCGCAGATGATATCGCTGAGATTGGATATTCTGACCCTGAAAGTGTAGATGAAGCGCTCGACCAAGCAGAAAAGAAAATCTTCCAGGCAACCCAAGCTCCTTCAGCTCAAAAATTCCGACCAATTGGTACAGCCCTCAAAGAAGCCTGGGAACGCTTTGAACACTTAAGCGAAAACCAAGACGTGCGTCGCGGCGTCCCCTCTGGCTTTACCGCTCTTGATAACCTCCTCTCTGGTTTCCAAAAATCAGACTTGATTATTTTAGCTGCTCGTCCATCCATGGGTAAGACGACCTTCGCACTTGATATCGCCCGTAATGCCGCTCTGAAATACAACGCTTCTGTTGGTATTTTTTCACTTGAAATGAGTGACCAACAGCTGGTTGATCGTATGCTGGCAGCTGAGTCTGGTGTAGACTCATGGAAACTTCGAACGGGAAGGCTTTCAAACGATAGTGAATATGAGGCTTTGCAAGGAGCCATGACTAAGCTGCATAAGGCTCCGATTCACATTATCGATGAAGCGGCGATGAATATCGTAAAGATGCGTTCGGCAGCGCGTCGTCTCAAAAATGAGTATGGACTTGATATGTTGATTGTCGACTACCTTCAGCTTATGTCCCCTACCCTCACCAAAAATAGTGACTCGATGGTACAACAAGTGACTGAGATTTCCCGGTCACTCAAGATTCTCGCGCGTGAGCTCGAAGTACCTGTTATTGCTCTCTCACAGCTCTCTCGAGCTGTTGAACAGCGAGGTGGCAAGCCCCGCCTCTCTGACCTTCGTGACTCAGGTTCTATTGAGCAGGATGCTGACGTTGTAATGTTCATCCACCGTGAAGACAAGATGAACAAAGACAAGGAGCCAGAGCGACCAAACATTGCTGAAATTCTGGTTGAGAAGCACCGAAATGGTGCTGTTGGTTCAGCTGAACTGTACTTCGATGGTCAACATGTTCGCTTCCTTAATCTTGATACGCAGCATAGTGCGGCTGGAGGTGGCGGTGGTGATGACTTCTAGAAACTGTTGAAAACTATTTGGACAGATAGACCGAGTCTGTTATTATATGTGAGTGAGACGTCCCCAGGGGGACATCTTCACACAGTTCTTTCCGAGCTGGTTTCCAAGAAACCAGCTCACCCGCCCACAAAATGCTTCGTATTACCTTGGGGTACGAGGCATTTTTTTATTATGTACCCCGCACAGCACGCTTTTTACATCAGTGATACAATACCCTGCACATGAGTGACTTAGACAAACTTATCACCCTCTTTGAAACCTTCCCTGGAATTGGTGGACGCCAAGCCAAGCGTTTTGCCTTTCACGTTCTGACCATGAATGAAAAGGATACCGAGGATTTATCTCGACTTATCAGTCGGATTAAATCCACGGTAGTTGAGTGTCAGAGCTGCCATCGCTTCTTTTCAACAACCCAGTCTGAAACCCTTTGCTCTATCTGTACCGCTAGTAAGCGCAATCACGCCCGGCTATTTGTCGTCGAACGTGACACCGATATCCAGGCTATAGAACGCGCCGGAACCTACGATGGACTCTATTTTGTCCTTGGTGGCACCGTTCCTCTCCTCAATTCAACCGATACTGCCAAGCTCCGCGGAAGCCTCCTTAAAGCCACTGTAGAAACCCGCCTTAAAGATACTGATCCGCTTGAAGAAGTTATCCTAGGTTTCTCTATCAACCCTGATGGAGAAAATACCGCTCGCTTTGTTGAATCAATTTTGAATCCAGTCCTAGCCAATACCACAACCAAAATTACCCACCTCGGCCGCGGCCTCTCAACTGGTAGTGAGCTTGAGTACGCAGACGCTGAAACAATTAAAAACGCTCTCAGAAACAGAGCTTGACGATTACCAAAAAAGTTATATCGTAAGGATAGAGAGGAGGCAGTCCAATGGCTGACAAAGAGTTATTTATCAAAATACGTCACATTTTCAGACTCGAAGAGAAGTTGTCTGAGGCAGAAGCTCATGTCTACTATTCAGATCGACGTCTGGCCATGGCACGCGACACCGACCCGGTAACGTTTGCTTCGTGGGAAGAGCAAGTGAAAAATGTCGATATTTTTCCCGCCAGGGAAGAAACGAAAAGGCCCGCTAACATTTGCATGTAAGCGGGCCTTTAAATTTTTAGATAGACTCAATCTTTAACGATGCGTAGTGCTGTCGGTGACCGATTCGTCGGTCTCGGTTACTCTTGGCCTTGTAGCGAACAATCGTAAGCTTTGGACCCTTTGTTTCTCCGAGATAGGTAGCCACAACTTTTGTACCAGTATGTGGGGTTCCCACCTTAGCTGTTGTACCGTTGTCGGTCATGAGAACGGTGTCGAATTCGACGTTATCGCCTTCCTTATAGTCACCAAGGAGTTCTACTTGGAGGGTGTCGCCTACGTGTACTACGTATTGCTTACCGCCGGTTGCGATTACTGCAAATGGTTTGCTAGTTGTTTCTGTTGCCATAGTGGTCGCTATAGTACGATAAAGCTCATTATTTTGCAAGTAGGGTGCAACCCTAAGAATTGGTCCCCGTTTAATAAAATCCCGAGGGTAACCCTCGGGATTTCACTACTCATCGAGTGATTTCGGCTTTTCAAGCGACAGTACCTCGATTTCAGCTGAGTCTCCGGTAATCCGCATGATGTCTTTATCAATCTTACCAAGCTCCTTCCCAGCCGCATTATAGTGATTCACGGTGGTAGAAAGGGTGTTTCCAAGCTTTAGGTAGTACTCTTCATACCGCTTGAGGTGCCCCGTGAGCTTCTCGACATTCTTAATGATATCCTGAGCCTTTTCTTCAATTTCCATCGCCTTAAGGCCTTGGAGGACGGTCTGGAGATACGCCAAGAATGAGGTTGGTGAGACGATAATCACCTTGTACTTCCCTGCCGCTCTTTGGATGAGATTGTCCTCTCCTGCTCCGACTTTATTGGAAAGCAGGTCATAGTAGATACCCTCGTGCGGAATAAACATAAAGGCAAAGTCGGTTGTCTTCTCACTTGGGCGAATATACTTAGCGGTTTCAGTGATACGGTTTTTGAGATCGTTCACAAAGGCCTTTTCGTACTGGACTTTCTCTGGACCATCGGTAGCTGTTGCAAAGCGGTTGTAGTTTTCGAGTGAAAACTTTGAATCAACAGGAATTACCTTCCCTTTCACAAAGACCGCCGCGTCGACTATCTCACCATCGGAAAATGCGTACTGCATTTCAAAGTTAGCGGGACCAAGTACATTTTGCAATACCGTCTCAAGATAGTATTCGCCGAGGACACCTCGCTGTTTTGGATTCTTTAAAATATCTTGCAACTCTTTGAGCTGATCTGCAACCGCAAATACCTGCTTTGAGCTCTCCCCCACCTCGGTGACCCCTTTCACCACATTTCGTAGCTGTTCATTCATCTCGCGATTGATGTCTTGCATCAACTCACGACTTTCCCGAAATTGAACCCGACTCCCCTCTTGCATCGCTTTGTTAGTCTCAGATAGCTTGGCGTCCACCGTGCGTGACAAATCCTCTAAGCGTTGCATCAGAAGGATGCTGTCGCTGGTATCTTTTTGTTCCACCTTGGGATGGAGGAGCTTATAGACCACAAACGCATTAACGAGTAACAAAATAACCACCAGAATAACTAACATGATTTCCATATCGCACCATCATACCACGGGTTTAAAATCACCTCACAGGTGCTATACTAGGTCATATGTCATTACACCAAACTATTAAAGAATCATTAAAAGAGGCCATGAAAGCCAAGGAAGAGGTCCGGTTACGCACCATTCGCAGTATGCTGACCGCCTTTACCAATGAACTGGTGGCCACCAGCCGTACCCCTCAAGACTGGCTCACTGATGAGGAAGTGCTTGCTGTCATCAAGCGACTAGCCAAACAACGCAAAGAGTCAATTCTCCAATTTGAAGCCAATGCCCGTCCTGAGTTGGCTGAACCAGAACATGCTGAACTGGCCGTCCTTGAAAGTTACCTACCGCAACTTATGAGTCAAGACGAGATTCGACCGATTGCTGAAGCCAAAAAAGCTGAGCTTGGTATCGAAGATAAAAGTAAGATGGGTATGCTCATGGGAGCCATCATCAAGGAACTAGGTGGGAAGGCGGATGGAGCCGATGTGAAGTTTGTCGTGGAGTCACTTTTTTAAATATGACTGAAAAGCTTCCTCCTTTAAACAGTAAAATTGAAAACGCTAAACGACGAGGTGATACTGCATACCTCAGTAATGCTGGTAGAAATGGAGCCGAAAAGACAAATCGAATAAAGGATATTAAAAAAACAATAGCTGAGTTAGACGTCGAGGAGCGAAAGTTACAAGCCTTAGAGGACGAACTTGCCCGTCAGCGGGCAGCAAATGAGGATCTCATTTCACCCGACGGTGAAGATTTTGGGTTATCTGAAGAAGATAGGTTTGATAAGTACCACATAGACCCACGATTGTAATTAAACCTGCACTATGGTTTAGTTTCTCCGGATAGTTATTTTATTCGGAGGGTACTACCGTGAGCAATCGTGGACAGGAACATTATATTATCGACAAGATTCTTGATGAGGTTCATATCGAAACTGTCCGCAAATATGGACCAACCAACAAAGACACCGCCAAAAAAATTATTTTTAAAATTTATGATTTATTGGATGGTGGGACTACATTTCGAGCTGCAAAGAGTATTGCAATCAATCGGATAAAGATTGCTCCTGCCTTCCAGAGACAATTTCATAGCTTAGTAACGAAATACTTTAAACGAGTTGCAGCCAAGCGAATTACAGATAAGCTCATTGCAGATAAGCAACAAAGCCAAAAAAGGAGAGGTTTGTATCGCTCCTCAACCGCACTAGTAACCCCAATGATGTCGACCGAGTGGGGTAAAAAGATTGAATAAGGGCACGCTACGCGTGCCCTTTACCTTTATATAAACGCAGCCAACTTCACCATAAAGAAAACATAGAACAGCAAGAGCATTACCCCTTCCCAACCCATTACCTTCTTAGCTAAGCCATTTACAAACAGAATTATCGACGCTGCAATCAATACACCAAGTCCAACCTCCATAACGACAGCATCCGATGGCAGTGTCGTAAAAAGACCTGGGAGCCCCGCAACAAACAACATATTGAAGGCATTTGAACCAAAGATATTTCCAATCGCCAAATCGCTCTCACCTGCCCGCATCGCCTTTATTGAAACAAAGAGCTCTGGTAGTGACGTTCCAACTGCAATAGCTAGAATTGATACCAGACCGATTGGTACTGCAAATCCGGTTGCCAGTGCTACCGCGTACTCTACCGTAAAGTGTGCACCAACAAGTACAGCCGCAGTACCTCCCAGCACAAACAGGACCGGCTTTAACAACGCAACTTTTGGGCGGTCAGCACCAAGCTCATTTCGATGTGTCATTGAATCCGCAAACAAATACCACAGATACGCCAAAAAGGTCCCTACCAAAAGTGCCGCTTCTACCCTATCAAGCACTCCATCATAAATCGCAGCGACAAAGTGAATGGTGGCTATCAAAAAAATAGGTAGCTCTGATTGAAGCAAGTCTTTCTTGATAATAATCGTACCTCCAAGCGCAGCTGTTAGTCCAATGATAAGGAGAATATTAGTAATGTTTGAACCTACGACGTTGGCAATAACAATTTCTGGACTTCCTGCCAAAACACCAGCAATAGATGATGCGAGTTCAGGGAGTGACGTTCCAAACCCTACAATCACCACCCCCACCACAAAAGAACTCATACCAAGTCCAAGCCCAATTTCTTTGGCCCCATCCACAAAGTAATCGGCCCCCTTCACCAAGACGGCAATAGCAGCAAATAAGTAAACGACAAGTAATATTGTTTCCATAATGAGGCGATTATAGCACTAAAAGACTCGGATTGAAGATGAGGATACCACCCAAAAGGAGCATAAGGACGCCTCCAATCAAAAGCGACCACTGAGCGTACTTTCCTCCGTGTGACTGGAGCTTTGAATAGCCCCAAATCGCCAATCCAAACACAACCACGTCATCAAACATATACCCGAGTGTAAACACGAGAATGTACCACTGTCGTTCCATTAGGGTCAGCAGATTAAGTTCTAGGATTTTGGTATACGCTTGCGGGATACCAATTGAACACGCAAATTCAATCACGTTCACTGAAAAGGCAATAATGAAAATAGCTATAATCGAAGCAATCGTGACTGGCTGTTGGACGATTTGTTGGAACTTATTGATAGTTTTTGACTGAGTATCAATATCGGAAATATCACACACGAGTGCAGCGCTTTTATTTTTCCGCCAGCGGGTCAAGAAGAAGATTCCTCCACTAAGAGCGAGGATACCAACTAGTGGCGTCACGTATTGATCCAACGCCACGAAGTCCCATGTCTTGTACCAGACATTGAGAATCAAGTTATACATAATCCCTTGAGCCAGGATGAAGATGCCTGCTAGGAAAATCATTTTCTTCTTGCTTCCAGCCTGGGAGAGTAACGTTAGGAAGGTTATCAGAACCCACATCGCACAGGGATTGAACCCATCGATTACCCCCAAAATAAGTGAGAGCGAAAATAGTGAGAATGTTTGTAAGTCGACCACCCCCAAAAATGGCAACTCAAAGACAAACTGCCCTCCCCCACCCTCGCAGGAAATCCCACTACAGCCTCCACCCAACACAACATCTTGTTTTGGAGCACGCTCTATGTGGTCTTCAATACTTCGAATTGAAGATGATTCGGTTCTCGTAATCGCCGCTTTGATAGCCTCACCGGTGGTTTGGGGTCCATTAAATCCCGCGATGACAGTCTCTCCAATCACAGTAATCGGAGTTACTTTTGATACTCCATGCTTCTCTGTTACGGCATCATACCAGACCTTAGCCTGCTGATCAGTAATGATATTAAGGTATTCATACGTAATCCCTTGCTCTTTTAGGTACGCAAACTGTTCTTTACAGAAGCCGCAGTCATCTCGACCAAACATAATTACAACCGGTGGCGTTGGTTCAGACAAGCTCTCAGTCTGTGCACTACTGACACCAGGAACACCAGAAAGTAGCATCCCCAGCAAAACCATCACTCTCCAGATATTTTTCATATGGCTTGAAGTGTAGCATTGAAACCACAGAGACGGAAAGCGAATCAAAAACAAAAAACCACCCTGAGCCAAAGGCTCAGGGTGGTTTTTTAATTCTTAAAGGTATTGAAG
This sequence comes from Minisyncoccia bacterium, assembly GCA_041738755.1. Taxonomy (GTDB): domain Bacteria; phylum Patescibacteriota; class Minisyncoccia; order Phycocordibacterales; family UBA918; genus OLB19. Next base: position 268,776 of record JBGSPE010000005.1, read on the forward strand.
GTAATCACCGTATCCTGATGCTTCCATTTGTGCCCGAGGGACAAATCGAAGTGATACTCCGTTCATACAGTACCGTAAACCAGTACTATCTGTTGGTCCGTCAGTGAAAACGTGACCGAGGTGATTGTCAGCAATCGCTGAGCGAATTTCGGTACGCTTAGAGAAGATTGTATTATCTTCATGCTCTGTAACTGCACTGGGTTTGATTGGCTTTGTAAATGACGGCCAACCAGTTCCTGAGTCAAACTTGTCCTTTGACGAAAATAACGGTTCACCAGACAAAACATCTACGTATATCCCAGACTCCCAGTTTTTATCAAGCGGACTACTACCAGGTCGTTCGGTACCATCGTCTTGTGTCACTTTAAACGTAATTGGATCTAACGTTGCTCTCAAAACTGCCTCTGTCGGCTTTTGATAGTTTAACCACATATTTTTTTGTACTACAGCTGGTGCTTGTGCGACTGGAGCGGCACCGTTACTTGACTGGACCTGTGCTGATTCAGTTGTATTAGCATCATTAGTAATAACCTCAGATTCACTAGTAATTGTTGTACCTTCTGTACCTGTTTCTTCAACCCTCACTTCTTCTGTCACTACAGCCTCATTCACTGGTGGTTCTACTTGCGGTGACCCCCAGCCAAAGAAGCTCGTAATGAGCATGATTATATTTGTGATAAATTCCATAATGTAAAGTATACCATACATTGGTCTACATTGCATCATACGCATCCCCAACCAATCTCTTTCACTACATGAAGCGGAATAGTGCTGTAAATCCCTTCAGTAAGGTTCTTGATTATATTGATGTATTTGCCTCGCTCATTTTTTGTAGTTGGGTTGCTCGTAGCCCTTGCCGATCAAGGTTTCGTAGTTCTTGGAGGCACGTCGCATAGTCAGGAACCTGTTCCGCGACTAATTCCCAAAACGTTGGTCCATGATTCATTTCACGTAAATGACAGAGTTCGTGCACAATAATGTAATCACGCAAGTGCGGTGGTAAGAAGAGAATTTTATAGTTAAAGTTTAGGTTCTTTTGTGCCGAACAACTCCCCCAGCAGCGTCTTTGATTACGAACAGCGACCCGATTCCAGGAATAGTTATAAAACTGATTAAAGTGCTCTAAACGATTTAAAATCAATGCTCGTGATTGCTCTTTGTATATTTGATAGTGTTTGGTCACGGTCGTAGTCCTGACACGAACTCGACGTCGCCTAAAACGGATTCCCCACGGCATACTACCAATTAAGATACGTCACACTGAGTTGCAACACCGTAGCGAATGATACCCAGAGTAGGTATGGGATTTGCAAGTAAGTAATAAACTGAGCGTGTGGCCAGACAGCCCACATTGCCCACACCAGGGTAAGTAGCACGAGGAGAATAACGAAAGAAGCAAGCGGGAGATTATTAAGACCAAACTGTACCGGAGTGAACGCAAAATTTGCCATCAAGTTCAATACAAATGGCACTGCCACCAACGCGGGAATGTGACCTTGCCACACTTTTAGAAATACGTACCCAAAACTAAAGGCAATAATAAGATAGAGGACACTCCACACCGGGCCAAAAATCCAAGCTGGCGGAGAGAACCACGGTTTGATATATGAGGCGTATTGAGTAGTAGTGTTTTCCATCCTTGTATTCTAACATAATAAAAACGGCCGCTTGTGCGGCCGTTTTTAGATGTTTACTTAGTTGTTGTCGTCATCTTCATCGTCTTCATCCTCGACTTCATCTTCATCTTCATCTTCATCTTCGTCTTCGTCTTCATAAAGACAGACTTCTGAAGGCGCTGGCTTGTCGTCACAATCACCATCCTCACGCCATTTTCTTCTTTCCATTATCTTTTTACTAATACCTGGCGCCTTGAGCAAGCCAACCGGAATACTGCCATTCTTACGCTCCTTTAGATATTCGTTAAACAGAGCTCGCGTCGCCTCATCCACTTCTCCCGTCAGCGGCAAGCCGTGTCTTTCTTGAAAGCGTAAAATTGCTTCTTTGGTCAATGGACCATAGTAGCCACTGACGATGCCACGTGGATAGATTGTTGGATCAGTCGCTAGTAGTTCCTGGATCTTTTTGATATCTTCATCCTCCATCCCTTCACTTAGTCCTGACTTAAGCTCCTCATTAATCTCTCCTTTCAGCGCCGCTAGCTGACTCTGCAATTCCTCCACCTGCTTTAATAGACTCTGTAGAGTTGCTAGTAGGCTAGCCGTATCAGTGGTTTGAGCTTTTGCTATAACTGGTAGGCTAGTGGCACACAACAAAACGAGTGAACAAGCGATTATAGTTTGCTTCATAGATATTTATAAATAATTATTAATTTAATACTAAAGCTGATTTGGTTCAGCTGTCACGAGATATTATACGCCACACCTAAAGCATAATCAGCCTTTATGCTCAGAGACAAACAAGGCCCGAATCAGCCGAATCAGTTCGTACTCGTATTTTTCGCCCGTTGCTTCATGGAGCGGTTTTAGCTTCTCCACGCCATGCTTATTAATAGCTTTATAGACATCGGTTTTGGCTTTTTTGCTGGCTGGGAAGGCCGCAATAAACTCATTTAGCACCTTAAGCGGTATCTGCTGCTTCTCCGCCAGATACTCTAGGTGATTAATCACCGTTGAGGTGGTGAGACCGCGGACTCGAGCTAGTTCAGCCAAAGTCTGCCCTTCAGTGAGCGCCTTACGAGTAATCTCATAAGTACTTTCCGTTGGTGCTTTTGGCACCCGCACACCACTCTCTGCTGAGGCTAGGGCGGCGGCTGTTGGTAGAGTTCCCCCCGAGGCTTTCACGAAGCGCTCATGCATCTCTTTTAACTCCTCGGCATCAAGCGCCTTAAATGTCTCCTCTGCCTCGTCGGATTCAAGCTTAAAGCGCTTATCTTGCGCAATGATTTTTGGATCAACCATCAGAGCGTTGGGATTCATGCCGAGAACCTTGAGTCCAGCGAGAGTGCGCACGCGAGAGAGAGCAACATAACCCTGCCCGTAGACAAAAGACTTGGACAGATCAACCTCAGCGGCGTCAAGTGACATCCCCTGGCTTTTGTGGACGGTAATCGCCCACGCTAGACGCAGTGGCACCTGCTCAATCGAAGCCAGCACCTTGCCATCCTCCGCCACTTCCCAAGAGACTGGCTCAATCACAATCCGCCGTTTGTCGGCCGTTTCAATAATCGGATTCCCTTCATAGGTATCAAACCCGACGACCCGGGCCAAAGTACCATTCACATACCCAGCCTCAAAATTGTTTTTGGTACACATCACCATCGCTTCCTCTTTTAAAACTAGACTTGAGGGCGACAGACAATTTCGCACGAGCGATTCTTGATACGGCTTACTCCCTCGGCCAGACATCGTATAGACCTTACTCTTACCTGTCAGTTCAGCTAGCTTCTCACTATTAACCGCATCCACATCTACATTATGAGTATAGAGTCTAGTTGGCTCAATTTCCTCATAGGCTATCGCCACCTGCTCGCGCAGCAAGGTGTAGTGGTCTTCTTCGATCTCGCCGCGCCGAATGGAACCAAGGAGACTAAGCAAGAGCTCGTCCTCCTGACGATGCTGCTCCGTTAGATAACACACTAACGGTCGCAGGTTATCCCAAGCGCGCGACTCAAAGGCGTAGCGCGACAACTCCCCTTGTCTACCAATCGGCGGTAGCTGGAAAAAGTCACCAACACAGATGACCTGTATACCGCCAAAGGCTTCACTCGACTGCCTGATGGTACGACAAATAACATCCACCATATCCAGTAGCTTGCCGTCAATCATCGACACCTCATCAATAATCAAGGTGTGGGTTTTCTTGATGCGGCGGACTAATTTCTCCCTGGTGGTTATCTGATCGAGATCATAGTGAGAAAGAGTGTCGCGCGCCCCGACGCCGCTCCACGAATGAATCGTCAAACCACCAAGATGAGTGGCGGCAATACCAGTTGAAGCCGTCACCGCCACAGTCAAACCCGCCGCCTCTAGCCACGCCACATACTTATTAGTGACATAAGTTTTGCCCGAACCGGGTTCACCAGTCAAAAATACATTGGCGCCTGTCTTGAGAATTTCAATCGCCGTGTCTTGAGTCATATGGGAATAAGCCTAGCACATTTTAAAAATAATGCGGTAAAATAGAAAGTGTTAAATATGTCATCAAGTTCTTCCATCTCAATTCCGGTAAATAAAGTTACCAAGAAAAAAGCTGCTTCCGCCAAAGTCACAGTGAAGGCAGTTTCGCCGCAGCCAAAAACCAAGGCCGTCAAGAAAAAGACAGCACCCAAAAAGTCTGCCGGCCACGACCACTCAACTCACAGCGCTCACAGTACCGTGCCGAGTGCAAAGTCTAAAGCCAATCTTATCGCCACCATCAAGCGCAATCCGCTTGGTCACCTCCTGATTGAAAAAATGTTCCGCGAAGCCGGCTTCCGCGGCGGTATCTCATCTGACAAAAAAGTCCTCGACCGTTACAGTACTGACGAGAGTATCTTTTCCATCCGCCCCCAAGTCGTGCTTCAACCGAAGACACGCACCGACCTCGAGCTCGCCACCAAAGTCATCGCCAGAGAAACCAAGCGCTTCTCTTCCCTTTCCCTCACCCCCCGCGCCGCTGGTACGGGCCTCTCGGGTGGTTCTTTGACTGATTCTATCGTCGTTGATGTCTGTACCCATCTAAACAAAATCGGTGAAGTTGTCGAGAAGAAAGACAAAATCACTTTCACCTGTGAACCAGGTGCCATGTGGCGCGATGTCGAGAAGAAGCTCAAGAAGCACGACGCCTACCTTCCCCCTTACACTTCCTCCAAGGACATCTGCTCGATTGGTGGCTCAATCGCCAACAACGCCGCCGGCCCTGACTCACTGCGCTACGGCCACTGTGCCGATTGGGTCGAGTCTCTCGATGTCGTTTTGTGTGATGGCCACACCTACACCATCAAGCCTCTCTCATATAAAGAGTTCAAGTCTCTAAGCAAGGAGAAGCATGAGTATGCTCGTATTGCTAGTGAGATCTTTGCTCTCATCGAAAAGAACGAAAAGGAAATCCGCAAAAGTCAGCCCAAGACCCAGAAGAACACGGCTGGCTACTCACTCTGGCACGTCCTTAAGGATGGGGTCGCTGCCTTCAAAAAAGGTCAAGGTACTTTCGACCTCACTCGTCTGATCTGTGGCAGCCAAGGCACTATTGGCATCGTCACCAACATCACCATGCGCGCCCTTAAGATCCAGCACAACAACACTCTCTTGGTCGTACCGATCTTTGACCTGCAGGAAGCGGCCCATGTCGTGACTGAGTCACTCAAGTATGACCCGATCAACGTCGAACTCTTTGACGGCCTATCTTTTGATCTCGCTCTCAAGAACCCAAGCTTCTTCAAGAACCGCCTCGACGGCCTCACCTACTACCAGACCATGCTAGCCATGTACACGGCTTACCATATTCGCTATGGCCGCAAGACGCCGGAGTTCACTCTTCTGATTACCTTAGACGAAGAGACTATCGCCAAGCATCCAGCCCACGAAATCATCAAGAAAATCAGCACCCCAAAGACCCGCGCCCGCGTAGTCACCAACAAGCACGAGGAGGAAATGCTCTGGCAGGTGCGCCGCGCTAGCTACAGTCTGTCGAAATTCCAAAACCCCAACCGTCGTCCGGCCGCCTTTCTCGAGGACATGACTGTCCCACCGGAGAATCTTTCCAAGTTCTTTATGGAAGTAAAGAAGCTTCTCAAGGAATTCAACGTCACTGCTGCGGTCCATGGTCATGGTGGCAACGGTCACTTCCACTTCTATCCCCTGCTTGATTTCACCGACAAAACCACCCCGCTCCTCGTCGAGAAAATGGCTGAGAAATTCTACAACACTGCTATCAAGTACAAGGGTAATATCTGCGGCGAGCACAACGACGGCATCATCCGCACTCCTTTCTTGAACAAACTCTTTGGCAAGCATATGCTCGAGCTCTTCAAGGAAACTGAACATATCTTTGACCCCGACGATATTTTCAACCCCGGCAAAAAGGTCAATCCCCGCTTCGATATCAAGAACTCAATGCGGACGACAAATTAGATTCGCATTATGAAAAAAATACTTCTCTATATTCTTTTCATAATCGTCTCTCTTTTCGTCAATGCTCTCATAGCATTTTTTGTACTACCAACCTGGGCAATCTGCGACTGTTTATATAATGATGTTAAAAACATTATTATCCTTGTAGGACCGATTGTGACTGCGGTGGCAATAATTTATCTGACACACAGGCAGACTAAAGAAGGTATGAATATCTATAAAGCTTTTACCAAAAGCCTACTTTTGGTGAGTTCTATATTCTTTGTATTTAATATCATCAAGGATGATAATTCTCTAAACTTTCTCTACTATTTAGCACTCTAATCTAGCTGCGAAATTGAGTGTTAATCCGAAGCCGATATACCAAGTCCGACCCCTTCACTAATTGCCCTTTTTCTGCTATAAATATGCCACTTCGTTTGGCCGCCTTCGGCGGCAGGATGAGTATAGTAATCTAAAGAACCACCCAGAGTTATAGGCCCTATCGTCTATTGGTTACTGGAATGAAAATCGTATAGATTTTCATCTGGTTGCGACGTGAGGAGCAAATTGTCGATGTGAGCTTGCGAACAAGGCAATAAGAGGGTTTTCATCATGAAAACCGAGAGCAGAATCAAGTATAATGATCTGAAGAACCATACAAAGTAAATGGCCCTATCGTCTAGTGGTTAGGACGCAAGGTTTTCATCCTTGAAGCCGGAGTTCGATTCTCCGTAGGGTCACCAAAGAGAGAGCTAGTTCGAGCACTCGAGAAGCATCGAAACTAGCAAACAAAAGCAAGTCAGAAATGACTTGCTTTTGTTGTAGTAAAAGACAACAAATCTGATATACTACTTATATGGAAGATGAGGC